>NZ_JAUSNH010000089.1 GCF_030645335.1 Lacisediminimonas sp.
TCGGAAATCCCTTCCAGCTTCTTGTCGCGCACCAGTTCAGCGATGCGCTCGAGCAGGGACTTCTTGTTGACCTGGTAAGGCAACTCGTCGACGATGATCGCAGGGCGGTTTTCGCGCGTGTCTTCGAAGTGCGTCTTGGCACGCATGACCAGCCGGCCGCGGCCTGTGCGATAACCATCGCGTACCCCGGATATGCCATAAATGATGCCCGCCGTCGGAAAGTCGGGCGCCGGGATCAGCTCGATCAATTCATCGATCGTGCAGTTCGGGTTGTTCAGCACATGCAGCGCGCCGGCCACCACCTCGGACAGGTTGTGCGGCGGGATATTGGTCGCCATGCCGACTGCAATACCGGACGAACCGTTGATCAGCAGATTGGGCACGCGCGTGGGCAACACGGAAGGCTCGCGCTCCTTGCCATCGTAGTTCGGCACGTAATCGACCGTGTCTTTCTCGATATCAGCCAGCAACTCGCCGGCAATCTTGTCAAGCCGGCACTCGGTGTATCGCATGGCAGCCGCATTGTCGCCATCGATCGAACCGAAATTGCCCTGGCCATCGACCAGCGTGTAACGCAGCGAAAAGTCCTGCGCCATCCGCACCAGCGTGTCGTAAATCGCCTGGTCGCCGTGGGGATGGTATTTACCCATCACCTCGCCGACGACGCGGGCGCACTTCACATACGGCCGGTTCCAGACATTGTTCGTCTCGTGCATCGCATACAGTACGCGGCGATGGACTGGCTTCAATCCGTCGCGGACATCAGGCAGCGCGCGGCCAACGATAACGCTCATCGCGTAGTCGAGATAGCTCTTGCGCATCTCCTCTTCGAGTGAAATCGGGATAGTCTCTTTTGCGAATTGATCCATGTCGGGCCGGTAGTTCAGTGACGAAAAGGGCGATCGCAGCAGTCGGCAGACCACAACGCGCACCACGATGCGGGAAAGCGTCCGATTTTAGCACGCGACCATCCGCCATTCCGGACTGGAAGGACGCCATTTGCCTGAGAATGCAGGCAAGCGCGCCGACTAGCGCATTTGATCAGGCGTTCGATCTTTGGCGCCGAACCCGGCAGGTTTGCCCGAACATACTCAATATTCGCGGCGGGAATGGCGTCAGGTTCTGCAAGCGAGCAGGCCGGCCAGGGCGGCAGAAAGCAACAATTCGCGACAAAACGCGGCGGCGCAATATTGCTATATGGAAATATTACAGCTCGTGCAGCGATTGCCGGCGACTCACCCAAGGGAAGCACTGGCCCGACAAATCGCAATACTTTGCTAAAACGCAAGGCCAAGCGCTGGCGTAAAGCGACAATGCCGCATCCGACTGATTGTCAGATTGGCATGCTGACATGTTGCAAAATAGCGACAGCATGCAAAAATGCGCAATCCGTCTGCAGTGGCGCTTCGGACTCGGCCGGACCCTATGGCAAAATATGCTGAGTTATGGCGTATTTCATTGAAGTAATATTTTAATGATACGACCCCGACCTGCATGGTAATATCCTCAACCAACAAATCTTGACCTTTAATTTACTTTGATTAGTTGCGCAGTTAGGCTGCGAATGATCTCACCCGAGAGGAGAAATATGAATAAGTTAGTAAAACTCATCTTCGCTGCGACCGCAGTCGCTGCCGCCGCTTCTGCTACCGCACAAACAGCTAACACCGCGAATGTCATGAACAAGACGCCTTACAGCGGCTACGTTCAGGACACGCGCGGCGTAGTCGTGACCACACCATACGGCCTGTGCGTGCGTACTGGTTACTGGACACCGGCCGATGCATTCCCAGGCTGCGACATGCCACTGGAAGCACCGAAAGTAGTCGTTCCGGCAGCCAAGCCAGCTCCTGCTCCTGCTCCTGCTGCAGTCGCTCCGGCACCAGCACCAAAGCCAGCTCCTGCCCCGACTTCCGAGAAAGTGACGTTCGCAGCTGACGCCTTCTTCGACTTCGACAAGTCAGTCCTGAAGCCTGAAGGCAAAGCCAAGCTCGACGACATGACTTCCAAGCTCAAGGACATCAACCTTGAAGTCATCATCGCTGTCGGTCACACCGACTCGATCGGTACTGACAAGTACAACCAGAAGCTCTCCGTTCGCCGCGCTGAAGCCGTGAAGGCCTATCTGATATCCAAAGGTATCGAAGCCAATCGCGTCTACACCGAAGGCAAAGGCGAGAAGCAGCCAGTTGCTGACAACAAGACATCCGCCGGTCGCGCTAAAAACCGCCGCGTGGAAATCGAAGTAGTCGGTACACGCACCAAGAAGTAATCTCCGACTCGTCGGAATGAACCCCGCTTCGGCGGGGTTTTTTTTCGTCCGTAGCAATGCGCTGCGATTGCACAAGCATTAACTCAGGGCCAAACCGACTCACTCCGAGCACGTCGGAAGATCGAGTGTTCTTTCCGAGGAGCGTTATCGATACTTCGGACCGCGTTGCCGGCGCAAGGCGAAAATCACAGCCTGGGTTATGATGTCAGGCATGAACGCCGACCCATCCGAACTGCAAAAATTCAGCGATCTCGCTCACCGCTGGTGGGATCCCACTTCCGAATTCCGTCCACTGCATGAAATCAATCCATTGCGGCTGGAATGGTTGAACGCGCGCGCCCCGCTGCGCGGCGCACGGATTCTCGACATCGGCTGCGGTGGCGGCATACTGGCCGAATCCATGGCGCGCAAGGGCGCTGATGTCACCGGCATCGACCTCTCCGAAAAGGCGCTCAAGGTCGCCGACCTGCACAGCCTGGAGTCCGGCGTGCAGGTACGCTACGAACTGATCTCGGCCGAAGACATGGCGGCACGTGAAGCCGGCGGTTTTGACGTTGTCACCTGCATGGAAATGCTGGAGCACGTGCCCGACCCGGAAGCGATCGTGCATGCCTGCGCCACGCTGGTACGCCCGGGTGGTCACGTCTTTTTCTCGACCATCAACCGCAATCCGAAGTCCTATCTGTTTGCGATCATCGGCGCCGAGTACGTTCTGAACCTGCTTCCCAAGGGTACCCATGACTTTGGCAAATTCATCAAGCCAGCAGAACTGAGCTGCTATGTACGCCATGCCGGTCTGGAACTGGACGCCATGAAAGGCCTGACCTACAACCCGCTCTCCAGGATGTATTCGCTCAACCAGGATACCGGCGTCAATTACCTGATGGCCTGCCGCCGCCCCGCCTGACCCTGACACACAGTCGCCCGCCTCCGTACTGAACCCGCACCATGAGCATGACAATGAGCACCTTTGCCCAGTCCACGCCGCGCGCCGTCCTGTTTGACCTGGATGGCACCCTGGCCGATACCGCACCCGATCTGGCCGCCGCCGTCAACAAGCTGCGCACCGATCGCGGCCTGGCGCCCGCTCCCTATGAAACATTGCGGCCGCTCGCCTCGCACGGCGCCCGTGGCCTGATCGGCGCGGCTTTCGGCATTGCCCCTGGGCACGACGAATACGAACCGCTGCGGCTCGCCTTCCTGGACAACTATACCGCCGCGATAGCTGACAAAAGCACCCTATTCGACGACGTTGAGCCATTATTAAGCCAACTTCGGCTAAAAAGCATCCAATGGGGCGTAGTCACCAACAAGGCTGCCCGTTTGACTGACCTGTTGATTCCGCTGATCGGTCTCGGTCATGCCGCTTGCGTCATCTCCGGCGACACCACACCCCATCCAAAGCCCCATCCGGCTCCGTTGCTGGAAGCGGCCCGACGCATCGGCCTGGATGCAGCGCATTGCTGGTATGTCGGCGACGACCTGCGTGACATGCAAGCCGCAAAAGCAGCCGGCATGTTCGCCATCGCAGCGGCCTGGGGCTATTGTGGCGACAGCGACCCGACGACCTGGGAAGCCGATTGCATCATCGACTCGCCACTCGGGATCATCGAATTGATTGCGCAGTCTGTCGCTGACTGACTAGGCACAACAGGCAATCTGTTCGACCGGCAACACGGACAAGTCGCCACACACGATTCAAAGATGGGCCTTGAAAACGCGCCCCGGAGCCTTATCTGCGGTAAGCTACAGGAACTCTGAAGTTTCAGTTTTATCAGGGGGCGACCTGGTTTCGACAGGGGTTGCAAAGCAGCGCAGGGCATACCGAGGACTGGTTACCTCGTAAATCCATCCAGAAGCAGACAACTGCAAACGACTCAAATCACGCTCCAGAGTTCAAACTCGCTGCGTGACACCCCTAGGCGCTTAAAAACCGCCTAGCTCCGCACCGTCTCTTCCTTGGGGCGGGCTGGCAACAGCAGCGGAGTCATACACAAGGAATCGCGCTAACCCGGGTGGCTTGGGATAGCGTTAAACAATAGGTCACTCGCCTCACCGCAGCGTGTCCGTCCGCGGCGACCGGGGTTAAATCAAATGGCGAGGCTAAGTATGTAGAACTGTCTGTAGAGTACCTTTGGACGCGGGTTCGATTCCCGCCGCCTCCACCAACACGAAAAGATGCCACCCGCAGGGTGGTATTTTTTCGTGTTGACGAAACCTTGGATCGAACCCGCGGGACGCGGGGCGAAGGCGAGGTTTCGACGAGCATGCTCGTCGCCGCCGAAGCGGATTCGCGCTTGCAAGCGCGAAGACCGGGAGATTCCCGCCGCCTCCACCAACACGAAAAGATGCCACCCGCAGGGTGGTATTTTTTCGTGTTGACGAAACGCCGATTCAAACCCGCGCGAATGTGGGACAAACGGAAGCGCGGCTACCGGGCGATGGGGTACAGGGTGGCTTCTGATGTGCCCGCGCAATGATGACGAATTCTCCTGAGGTCGTCTCCATCCCTTGTCATGCGACCATAAAAAGACTAAATTAAGTCCAATTCAAGATTGGAGGTCTACCATGCGCTACTCATCACAAATCAAGCCCATCAGCTATCTCAAAGCCAACGCGGCCGAGGTTTTGACGCACCTCGCGCAGCAGCGTGAACCGATGGTCATCACCCAAAACGGCGAAGCCAAGGCTGTCCTACAGGACATCGCCTCGTTCGAGGAGACGCAAGAAACACTGGCCTTGCTAAAAATCCTTGCGCTGGGCAATCAGGATGTGGCCGCTGGCAAGGTCAAGCCTGTGGCCGATGTCGTTGCCCGCCTCCGCGCCAAGCGAGCCCCCGCCTGATGGCAGGTACATCTGTCCAGTTTGAAGTCCTGCTCACCGAGGGTGCGGAGCAGGACTTGGAGGCCATCCACGACTACATCTGCGAATTCGACTGCGTCGCCAACGCCATCCATGCGTTAGATGCATTGATGGACGTTGTGCAGAGCCTGTCGAAATTCCCAGAACGCGGTAGCTACCCGAAGGAACTGGTCGGGCTTGGTATCAAAGAATACCGCCAGACCTTCTTCATGCCTTACCGCGTGATCTACCGTGTCACAGGCAGCCAGGTCATCATTTACCTGATTGCGGACGGACGGCGTGACATGCAAACCGTACTTGCTCGCCGCCTGCTTGGCGCTTGACGCAGCAAGGGGACATTACTACTTGGGGCTAACACGGCGATACGTGCGGATTGCATACCCGCCCACCGAGTATTACAATAAAAAAACGTGTAATACATAAGGAGGCGCGACATGTCGACGACCCTTACCAGCAAGGGCCAGGTCACCATCCCAAAGCAGATTCGCGACGCACTGAACCTGGCACCAGGTTGCTCCGTGGATTTTTCCGTCAATCGCGATGGCGAGGTAGTCATTCACAAGGCAGGTGCGCGATCGAGCCGCAAGCATGACCGCTTCGAGGCCGCACGGGGCAAGGCCGACATCAAATGGCGCACCGATGATCTGATGACGTTGCTGCGCGGTGACGACTGATGCTTATCGTCGACACCAATGTACTGGTCGACGTTCTGGAGAACGACCCGGAGTGGGCGGACTGGTCCATTGGCCAATTGCGGGCCCAGTCGCAGATCCATCGACTGGCCATCAACCCGATCATCTACTCGGAACTCTCACTGACTTTCTCCACCGCTGAGGCGCTGGATCGCACGGTCGATGACCTGGGCCTGACGATGATGGAAATTCCCAAGCCCGCATTGTTTCTGGCTGGAAAAGCCTTCATACGTTATCGGCGACAAGGAGGGCAGAAACAGAATGTTCTGGC
>NZ_JAUSNH010000093.1 GCF_030645335.1 Lacisediminimonas sp.
GGCTGTTGAAGGCGAACAGATTGAAGTCGAGCATCGTGCTCGTTTTCGGCGTGGCTGCACCCGGCTCAATGTCGAAGTTATTTAACAGGAACACAAAGTCGCGATCGACCTTCATGGAGTTAATATTTTTCGGATGCGTAACCCAAAAGCCCATCATGCCCATTGCCATCTGCACCATCTCGTCGGCGTGCGGGTGATACATGAAGGTGCCGGGACGCTTCGCGACAAATTCGTAGACGAAGGTTTTACCGGCTGGGATGCCTGGTTGGGTCAATCCGGTGACCCCATCCATGCCGTTCGGCAGCCGCTGTCCATGCCAATGGATGCTGGTGTGTTCCGGCAGCTTGTTGGTGACGAAGATCCGTACCCGGTCGCCCTCGACGACTTCAATCGTCGGTCCCGGCGACTGTCCGTTGTAACCCCACAGATGGGCTTTCATGCCGGGGGCGAGTTCGCGCACCACTGGCTCGGCGATCAAATGAAACTCCTTGACGCCATCGTTCATGCGCCATGGCAGCGACCAGCCATTCAGCGTCACCACCGGGTTGTACGGACGCCCGTTGGTTGGCATTAGCGGCGGCTGCGTGGTGGCGTCGCTCATTAATGGCGCTTCGGGAAGCGATGCGGCGCCGACCCTGCTGACAAGACCGGCACCGACTGCAATTGCACCGGCACCCTTGAAAAAATCTCTGCGTGAAACCATTGTCATTCCTTTCGTTAATGTCCTGCGCCGGCTACCGCCGCCGCCGCGCTACCGCGCATTTGCGTCACTGCGCCGCCGCTGCCATTGATGGCTGCCTGTAAATCGGTTTCGGCCAGCCAGTAATCCCGTTGCGCCTCGATCGCGGTATTGACGCTGTTGACCTGGGCGCGTGAATCGGCAAGCAACTCGAAGACACCGATCAGCATGCCGTTATAGCGAAGGAGCATTTCATCCGATATTTTTTTCCGCAGCGGCATGATTTCATCGCGATAGTGCTTGGCTACGTCGTAGGCGGTGCGATATGCTGAGTAAGCGCCGCGCACTTCCGAGCGTGCGCGAATCGCGACGTCGGCAGTGCGGTGCACCGACTGCATATAGATGGCTTCGGCTTTGGCGGTACGGGAGCGGCCCCAGTCAAAAATAGGCAGCTCTAGCTCCACCTCATAGCCGTTGGCACGCGGACTGCCGGTTTCACTCATGTTGGCGTAACCGGCATGTAGCACATTGATAAAGCCGGTTGCTCTGGACAGTCCCAGTGCGCTTGCAGTCGCTTGCGCATTACGTTGTGCCATCTGGACATCGAGCCGCTGTTGCATTGCTTGCGACTCGACGTCGGTGACTTTTTTGGCTGCCTTGGGTAGTTCAGGCAAACGCTCCGGCAACGTGAATGCCGTCTTGTCTTCCCACAGGCCCAGCATGCGGGTCAGTTGTTCGCGCGCGGCCCTAACGTTATGGCGCGCGCGTGCGACCTGTGCCATGGCGTCGGCATAGAACACCTGTTCACGCGCCTGATCCAGCTTGCTCCAGTTGCCCACTTTTGCCATGCGCCGGCCCAATTCGGCCCCGGCTTCAGCGGAGGCAGCGACTTGCTCCATATACTGGGCGGTTTGCGAAACTGCGATGGCGTTGAAGTACGCGCGCCGCGTATCTGCGGCCACACGCACCGCTTCTATGGCCGCCTGCAGCTTGGCTTGCTCGAACCGGCCCTGTTCGATATTGCTGCGAATCGGAATGGTCAGCAGTCCGATAAGATCAAACATGATGCTGCGCTCGATTTCCACATCGTCGCCGCGGCGCATCCGGGCAAACGAAAAGCTTGGATTGCCCATTCGGCCGGCCCGCACCAGATCTGCTTCAGCGATTCCCAGGTCAGCCAGCGATGCCTGCAAGCCGCGGTTATTCATCAGCGCAATTTGTACTGACGAATCCGCGGTCAATGGCTTGCTTAGAATCTGCGCAACTGAGGTGTCAATATCGGATTTGTTGGCGTCGGTCGTTGCTTGACGAACCGATTGACCGGTCCGTTCCTTGGTGATGGCCGAGACAGAGTCGAGTCCGCCATCACTGGAAAAGGTGGCGCAGCCCGTCAAGACGAGCGCGGATGCGGCCAGAACGACGGGCCGCAATCGCCATTGGCGCGGGAATGCGCGAGGTAATGGGAAGGACATCGTTATTTTCCTTTGTTGTTCTGGTCCATGCCGTGGTCGGCGTGACCGGCAGGCAACGTCTTGGCTTTCGGTGCAACCTGTGGAATGTCGGCCTGAGGCGACGGTGACGCGTCGCCAGGAGCGCCCTTGAGATGGCCCGCATGGCCGCCCAAGCTCGCCATTTCATCATTGGCCGCACGCCAGACGCTTTTCGGCGCTTCGCCGTCCTCCGGCATCGACCGGTAGCCGCTGAGGGCAGACTCGTAGGCGAACGACGCGCTTTCCACGGCCGGGTTGGACGGGTCCATTGGACGTGTATTTTCTTGAGCCGCAACAGCGACAGGCGCCACGACCAGCATGGCGATTGCCGTCCAGCGTATAAGTGACATGATTTCCTTCAGTCGAGTGAGCGCAGTGAAATGCGGAGCGCCAAGAATGTGTTTGACCGTTTTGATGGAATGCTCCTAATGATCCATTTACAACAAGAGCATAGCCAAGGGCTCGCAACCGTTACATGGCAGCTTCATTACGGTTTTGTAATCTTGGGAAGATCGCTATCGTTGGCGCTTTTGTGACTTTGTTGTTTCATCGAAATTGCTCCTATTTTCTCGATCCGTGTGCAAGACGCTTGGGGTGGATAGACAAAATGTTAGAGAACGAGAACGGCAAAGCGCAAATTTCACGACAAGTGTGAAAACTTCGTAATGAGCCGGTAATCTTCCTGTCATTTAGCAAATGCTAGCGTTCCGGTGAGGCGATTTTTCACCGGAGGATACGTTGGAGCTGTCCGTAATCTGGATCCTGGCTTTATTTCTGCCCCACCATTCTCTTGCAGAAGCAGTGTGCGCCATTACCCCATGGGAGCAAAGGCAAACTGCCGGTGAGAAGCACTCCCACGGGACTAATGCCGGTAAATGTTTGCGGTCAACTCCGCCGGCGCACATGGAGACCCACTTGATTCAATCTGGCGAGTCCAAGCCGGGTTTGGAAGGGCGAATCCCGAAGTAGGCAGGCTGTGACTGCGCTGGCTTCTCTTCGGCTAATGAAGCAAATTGAGACTCAACGGTTTGCTCGCCGACGAGAACATGGTGTCGGTCGCTCCGGTAAAATCCGGCGAACTGGTCTAGGAATTCACAAGGCCGGCATGCTCCATCCAACATCTTGCGCATCGTCTCCGCATGTTCTTTCAATTCATCGAAAGATCCCAGTACCGCAATATGAACAACACTATGCGCTTCAACCCGGGCAACATCCCGGCAAAGCGCGGAGAGACGGTCAACGGTGCGCCCGGCCCGGTCTCCGGCGACCTGCCGGCACACCAATCGAGCTGTGTTGTTGGCTGCGGCCGCGATCCGGATGGGCATGATCGGCATCAGCATGTGCGACACCGGTGAGTGCGACAAAGGCAGCTAAGGAGAATTTGTTGCCGAGTGGTGCAAGTGACGATCGCTCAGCACGTTAAGCTTCAGCTACGCTGGCCGCGAATCCCGCCGGGCAGGAAGTCGCAGATGCTGAACATCTTACAAAGCATCTGTCGCATGTCATTGATCTGGTTCTTTTGCGTCACGACGACATTCTCACAGGTACGTCGCAGATCGTCGTGCGCCAGGTCCGATTTGACCAGGCAATCCACGCTGGGCGCCAGGATTGAATAATGATGGCTGCTAAACACTTCAAGAAATGCTTGGTTAAAGGCGGTCCCAGTGGGGGCTTGCTCGAGGATATGAATTCCCTGTTGTCCTTCAGGAGTCAAGCTGGGCTGATGATCGTTTCCATACCAGTCGCGCATCCGCTTTTGCGCTTTGGCGATCTCTTCCCGCTGCGCGCGATTTGCTTGCCTCGCCATGCTGCGTATTTGACCGTCGGTAGCTTTCGCCGGACTAGCAGTTGCGCCTGGCGTGGGCGCGGTCCCTTCTTGCGGATTATTGACCGCGGGGTCGCGCTGAGTGTCGGTACCAGCGGCCAGTTCGGTCATTCTGAGAGCGGAGAAATGATGGTCAATCACTTGTGCCAGGTAATCGCGTTCGAACTGCGCGGTCAGTCCGCGTCCTGGTCCGTCGGCCAATGCTGCAGTCGATTGGGAAGCCGCAAGGCCTACTGCAATGACGAAGGCGACAGTGCGTGAAGACTTCTTACTTGGTAGCATGGTGATCTCCTTATGAAAAGAGTGTCGTAAAAAGGACGGATACCCCAATTGATTAGAAACGGCCGCTGGCAAGAAGCAAAAATTGCACCAACGAGCGTACTGGGAAGCCGATTGAGGAACACACACTAGATGCGAATACTGATCGTTGAAGACGAACCCAAGACAGGAAACTATTTGGTAAAGGGATTGCGTGAGGCGGGTTTTGTTGCTGACCTTGCTGCTAACGGTGAGGACGGCTTGCATCTGGCGCTCGAGCACCAGTACGATTTGGTGGTGCTCGATGTGATGCTTCCTCTGCTCGATGGTTGGACGGTTTTGCGCAGATTAAGGGAGCGCAAGAACGTGCCGGTGTTGTTCCTCACCGCACGAGACGAGGTGAATGATCGTGTCAAAGGCTTGGAGCTGGGTGCGGACGATTACCTGGTAAAGCCGTTCGCATTTGCTGAGCTGCTCGCTCGAATCAGGACCTTGCTGCGTCGTGGGGCTGTGAGGGAAAGCGAGATGATTCAGATTGCCGATCTTGAGATCAATATTCTCAAGCGCCGAGTGACACGGGGCGGTACTCGGATCGATCTGACACCCAAGGAGTTTTCCCTGCTGCATCTGCTTGCAAGTCGTCCCGCAGAAGTGCTTTCGCGGTCGCTGATTGCTTCCCAAGTATGGGACATGAATTTTGATTCAGATACAAATGTAGTTGATGTGGCAGTTCGACGGCTGCGGGCAAAAGTAGACGAACCCTTTAGCCTGCGTCTCATCCACACGGTGCGAGGTATGGGCTATGTACTGGAAGACCGCGGCGGGTAAACCGGCCGTACTATCCCTGACGCTGAGGCTGGCAGGCCTATTTGCAGCGGTTGCAGCTGCCACATTCTCCCTGGTCGGCGCCTATTTGTACCAGGCACTGGATACGGAACTCCGCCGGAGGGACGCGCACGAGATAGCGGGCAAGGTTGAATTGGTTAGGCATCTCTTGAGCGAGTATTCATCGCTTGCCAGCCTTGAAAAATCGCCTCGCGATTTACAGGACGCGCTGATTGGACACCGCAGCCTTGTGCTCCAACTGGAGACTATGGAGGGACGGCCGTTCTTTACTTTCGGCAGACCGTCGCGCCCCTTACCGCCGGTCCCGCTGGTGGAAAGCGGACGCGAAGTCGCTGACCAAGATATTCGCGAATGGACGCCGGAAAAAGGGAAGGGCTTGATTGTGGGGGCTATAGGAAAGATCGCCGCTCCGGCGGAGACCAATGTACGCATCCTTGTGGCGGTCGAGGATTCTGATAGGTCTGCACTTCTCGATCGCTACGGACTGACGATCCTTTTGGGGATGCTGCTCGGATCAGCACTTGCTGCCGCCTTGGGCTATGGGGTAGTCAGATACGGTTTGCGTCCCTTGGATCTCGTTATTGAAAAGACAAACAGTATTACTACCCGGCAGTTGTATGCGAGGCTCAATACGGAGGGCGCCCCGCTCGAGCTGCATGCTGTCATCGCCGCTTTCAATGCAATGCTTGATCGACTACAGGAAGGGGTGGACCGTCTGTCCCGCTTCTCAGCTGACCTTGCCCACGACCTCAGAACTCCCCTCAATACGTTGATGATGCAGACTCAGGTGGCACTGTCCCGGATACGTGACGCAGAGGAGTACGAACGCCTGCTCGCCTCTAACCTCGAAGAATATGAACAGCTATCTAAGCTGATCGAGAACACCTTGTTCCTCGCCAGGGCTGAGAACGCACAGCTCGCCATTCGACGTGAAAACCTGGTTCTGAGAGATGAGCTGGCCCGCGTGCACGACTATTTCTCTATTCTGGCAGAAGAGGGTAACGTGCGTTTGATTGTAGGAGCAAGCTCGGGTGAGGTCTTCGCTGATCCAATGCTTTTTCAGCGAGCTCTGAACAACCTCGTGTCCAACGCCGTCGCTCATACGCCAGCCGGTGGTGAGGTCGAAATATCTGCCCACCAGCGCGCGGAAGGTTGCGAAATCGAAGTCAGGAACACCGGCGCAAGGATTAGTGCCGACCATCTCGAGCGCATCTTCGACCGCTTCTATCGCGCCGACCCGTCGCGCTCCAGTACGACTGCATCCACCGGTCTGGGGCTTTCCATCGTGCGAGCGATCATGGCCGTGCATTCGGGAACAGCCTGTGCCCAAAGTGAAGGTGGAGAGGGCGCTAGATTCCGATTGTTCTTTCCGAAGAGCATAGAGGGGGTGGGAAGAATTCGCGCATTGGCTCTCTAAATCCACATCGCTCCAGCGCATAGGCCTGCTTGCGGGCGGAATGCGGCGGAGGCGTCAGAATTTTTGTGTTCAAGGCGCGGCAGAGACTTTTCCCGGGCGCCGCGCGCCGCCAAGTGAATAAGGCAAGAGCGTGCGGCGCGGTGGCGGAGTCGCCACTCTCGTCGTGCAAGCTGTTCACGCGGGACAACGAGAATCCAAACCGGCTATAACCCGCTGAAAAGGTGCCACCTCATTGGCACGAAATCATGAATCTCCTAGTTATGCGAAACTGCTCCCGTCACTGCACTCTTTACCGGTGCTTGCGGATTCGGTCTTACCGGAACACAAGTCGCACAAAATGCGCTTAATGATGCCGTAAGTCCAACTAGCCGCAATGATCTCGAGTCATCTAAACACGAAATAGCGCCATCGGCACAGCGTAATTTTTTGACGGCGGGTCTAACCATTAGTTTGATCGTGATTTCAATATTGTAATCTTGCTGTCAGCTTCCTGACAGTCTGTTCGAATCATGCTATGTGCAGTACTCGCTCTGATAGCAAGTTCTTCCAGGCTTATGAAATTTACCCGCCCATCACGTTTTATTTCAGTGAGTATCATGCTGTTCAGCCTACTGTTTATGCAGTTTGCTGTGGCGGCATACTCCTGCCCAAACCTCATGAAAGCCCAAGTCTCGGTGAGTGCAACCTCGCCGCACGTGGCACAGCCTGATATGTCCGGTTGTGCCAGTGAAGAAACTGTGCAACTTAACTTGTGCCACGCACATGATCGAAGCGGTAGCCAGTCGCTGGACAAGCCCGTTGCGCCTATTGTTCAGCCGTTTATTCCGCTCTCGCTTGTTATAGATGCCGTTCCAGATATTGCCATTCCAACTGACAACTCGCGGCAATCTCTCCTGTTAACGCGGACGACCGCGCCAACATTGTCGATTCAGCACTGCTGCTTCCGTATTTAACCTTCTAAATGCTTAATTTGCCATCGGTGCGAATTTCGCGCACTCGGTGTGCTCGCTAATGCACCCTGGAGGTTTTATGTCATTGTCGCTCTCTGCGCACTCACGTGCGCTTCCGGTTCG
>NZ_JAUSNH010000107.1 GCF_030645335.1 Lacisediminimonas sp.
CCAGGCCAGCCTGGCGCTTGAACAGTTCAGCCGCCATGCGCTGCGGTGCGCCCGCGCCGGACGATGCATAGCTCAGCTTGCCCGGATTGGCGCGGCCGTAAGCGATCAATTCTTTCAGGTTGGTGGCCGGCACCGATGGATGCACGACGAACACCAGCGGCACATGGCCGACGATCATGACTGGCGTCAGGTCCTTGAGCAGGTCGTACTGGAGGCGGCCTTTTTCCAGGGTCGCCATGGTCGAATGCGAAGTCACCGCGCCCATCAGGATGGTATAGCCGTCATTCTTGGCCTTGGCCACGGCGGCAGCGCCGATATTGCCGCCGGCACCACCACGGTTTTCGACCACGACTTGCTGGCCGAGCGCTGTCGTCAGGCGCTGTGCCAGGATGCGACCAATGACGTCTGTTGCGCCGCCCGGTGGATAAGGAACGACCATCGTGACCGGCTTTTCAGGCCAGGCGGCGAACGCTTGCAAGGGGGCGATTGCGCACAATGTGCCAACGACGGCTGCAGTGGCCAGGACGGCCCTGCGCGTTTTCTGGAATTTCATTCTATCTCCGGTCTTGGTGATGATTGACGGACCCGTCTGTGCGAATCCGTTCGAACCGGGATTATTGGCGTCGGACCGCCCAGCGGAAAGTAGGTATTTTCTTCTTCAGAAGAAGATTTTTTTATCTTCCCGACCGGACAGCCATCGAGCTACACGTCACTCCACAGCTTGCCGCCGGTGGCCCAGTCCTCGCGCTTGACTTCCTGGATGACGATGTCGACCGATTCGGGCTGGCAGCCCAGGCTGGCACAGGTGGCATCGGTGACGGCCTTGACGAATGCGCGCTTTTGCTCGGTGGTGCGGCCGGCAAACAATTGGACATTGATGGTAGGCATGGTTTTCCCTTATTTAAAGTCGGTAAGTCGGATCGATTGCATCGAGCTTGCGCAGCAGCGCCGGCCATTCCAGCTGCCCTTCCGGCTGGCCATCGCCGATCAGCTCAACATAGGTCTTGCGGCAGGTTTCTTCATCGGGCTGGAACAGCCGTCCCTTGCCCGCCTGCGCCTTCAACTGGAATTCGCAGGCACGCTCTAGCGTATGCATCAGCACGAATGCTTCGGCGATGCTGCGCCCGCAGACCAGCGTGCCATGGTTGCGCAGGAACAGTAGCGGATAGCTGCCCAGGCTCTGCACCAGCCGGGCCTGCTCCTGGGCCGACAGCGCCAGCCCTTCATAGTCGTGATAGCCGGCCTGCCGGTAGAAGCGCAACGCATGCTGCGACAAGGGCAGCAGCCCCTCCTGCTGCATGCCCACGGCAATGCCGTTGCTGTTGTGCAGGTGCATGACGCAGGCAGCGTCGGCGCGCGCAGCGTGGACTGCGCCGTGGATCGCAAAGCCGGTCACGTTGACCCGGGGCGCGCCCGGTTCGAGCGTGCGGCCCTGCAAATCGATCTTGACCAGGCTGGAGGCGCGGATTTCATCGAAGCGCTGGCCAAACGGGTTGATCAGGTAATTGCCGGGCTCGCCGGGGACGTTTGCCGAGATATGGGTATAAACCAGGTCATCCCACTGGTGCAGCGCGCACAGCCGGTAGCAGGCGGCAAGATCGATGCGCACCTGCTGTTCGGCCGCGCTGGTTGCGCTTGCGGCCAGCGGCGCTGCGGCGTGATCCGGGTGGTGATCCATCGGCAGGAGGATGAGAAGTAAAACCGGATTATGAAGGCGTCGGCAGAACGCCGCAACGGCGCGCCAACCGGGCCGGCACCGGGCCGGGATTGAACACAAGCGACGAGGGCGCAGGCCGGGTTGCCCCGGGCTGCGCCCCCGTCCACATCCACCTCCACATCCGGGCTCCAGGCCATCAGATTCCGCGGCTGCAAGCGGACCGCCATTGGTCAGCCTGCAGCCGGGCATCGCCCCGAGCCGGCTACTGCACGATCAGCTCTTGGCCGGGCTTTGGCCGGGCTGCTGGTCATGGCCATGTTGATGGCCCTGCTGCATGCCCTGCTGATGGCCGCCGTGACCATGGCGTTTGCCGTGGCCGCGATGCTGGCGCGCGGTGCTGTCATTGAAAACCTTCTGCTGCTCAGGTGACAAGGCGGCGTAGAAGGTCCTGGTTGCGTCCAGGCGCTGGCTCATCCGTGCTTCATGCGTCTTCATCATCGCCAGTTGCTTTTCCATGCGTTCGGGCGCACTCAGCGTTGCCCACTGGGCACGGTCCGGACGCTGCATGCGCGCACCTTGCTGGGTTGCGGCAAGGAAGTTGTTCCATGCCGGTTCCTGGCTGGCGGTCAGTTTGAGCTTGTCACGCAGTTCGGCCGATCGCTTGGCGAAATGCGCCTTCATCCGCTCCTGGCGCTGCTCGGGCGTTTGCTGGGCATGCCCGCTGTGCGCCATCATGCCAGGTCCGCTGCCCGGGCCCTGCTGCGCCATCACGCTGGCAGCCGAAGCGCCCAGTCCGATCACGGCCACACCCACCAACATCATTTTTTGGATCTTGTTCATGAATTGCTCCTAGGTTTGATTGCTTGTCGGACCATGTCGTATCGACGTATCGAGGTATCCATGCATCCCTGTGCCTGAGCACATGACTGCATCATGGAGTGCTCATGTATCCTGCACGTTTCGCCAGGCGGTGTATTTGTATCGGGATGTTTCGATACCGATACGGGATACAGTGCGATACAAACCTGCAGCCCGGCCCGGTCACAGGGCGTCGATAATCCTGACTATGGAAACCACCGCTACCATCCTGGTCGTTGATGACGATCGCGAAATCCGCACGCTGCTGGGCGACTATCTCGACACCAACGGCTATCGGGCATTGCTCGCCGCCGACGGCATCGAGATGAACCGGGCCATCGACACGCAACACGTCGACCTGGTCGTGCTCGACCTGAACCTGCCGGGCGAAGATGGCCTGAGCCTGTGCCGCCGCCTGCGGTCCGCATCCGACCTCGCGGTCATCATGCTGACCGCGCGCGACCAGCCGCTGGACCGCATCCTCGGCCTTGAAATGGGCGCTGACGACTACCTGCCCAAGCCCTTCGAACCGCGCGAATTGCTGGCGCGCATCCGCAGCGTGCTGCGCCGGACCCAGGGCCCCGGCAACAGGAACGACGCGCCGTCGGCGCAGCAAAGCCTGCTGTTCAATGGCTGGGCGCTCGACCTGGTGGCGCGCCACCTGCAAACGCCGCAAGGCACCATCGTCATGTTGTCCGGCGCCGAATTCCGGCTGCTCAAGGTATTGCTGGAGCGCCCCAACCGCGTGCTGACCCGCGACCAGTTGCTGAACCTGACCCAGGGCCGCGACGCCGACCCGTTCGACCGCTCGATCGATATCCAGGTCAGCCGGCTGCGGCAAAAGCTGGGCGACGATGCCCGCTCGCCGGCCATCATCAAGACCGTGCGTAACGGCGGCTATGTGCTGGCGGCGAACGTGAGCGCGCAGGAGCAGCCATGATGTCCTTCCTGCGCTCGATGGCGGGGCGCGTATTCCTGATACTGCTGCTTGGCGTACTGGCGTCGGCGGCGCTGACCTGGTGGCTGGCCTTCAGCGAACGGCAGCGCGCCGTTGCCGAATTGCGCGACGCGCGCGCCACGGAGCTTATCGAACAATCCGTACTGACCCTCGATGCGCTCCCCGCTGCGCAACGACCGCGCCACCTGGAGCGTGCACGCCGTTTCGGCGTGCGCTACGAACTGGTGAGCGCATTGGACGCCAGCGAACGCGCCGGTGCCACACCGGGCCCGTTGAGCCGCTTGCTGGCGCAAAGGCTGGGCAGCGACTTCCTGGTCACGCCACTCAAGCTGGCGCCGGAAGCCTGCCCGCTGCCGCGCATGCGGCCATCGCCGGAAAACCGGATGATGGCATGGCAAAAACCACCGCCGGCGCCGAACAATGGCTGCGAAGGGGTCGCCGTGCAGCTGCGCGACGGCCAATTCCTGCGCGCGGCGATCCTGCCGCCGCGCAATTCGTCGCCGCCGCTGCCGACCGACCTGCCCTTGTACCTGGCGCTGTTCCTGTTCTGTATCGCTGCGCTGGTGTTTGCCGTTACCCGCATGACGATGCTGCCCTTGCGCCAGCTCGCCAATGCCGCGCGGGCGCTGGGCGACGACGTCCATCGCCCGCCCTTGCCGCTGCAGGGCGCAACCGAGATCCGGCAGGCGACCACGGCGTTCAACGCCATGCAGGCGCGCATCCGGCAACAGATACAGCAACGCACTGAAATGCTGGCCGCCATCACGCACGACTTGCAAACGCCATTGACCCGGCTGCGGCTGCGGCTGGAAAAAGTCAGCGATGCCGCCCTGCGCGAAAAATTGATTGAAGACCTGGCGGCCACGCAGGCCATGGTCAAGGAAGGCCTGGCGCTGGCGCGCAGCATGGACAACTCGGAACCGATGCAAACGCTGGATCTCGATTCGCTGCTCGACAGCGTCTGCGCCGACGCAGCCGACGCCGGCGAGGATGTGCAACTCGAGGGCCAAAGCCGGATGTCAGTGCAGGCGCGCCCGACCGCATTGCGGCGCTGCCTGACCAACCTGGTCGACAACGCCGTCAAGTACGGCGGCTACGCCCGGGTGCAGGTGCAGCCGCAGGGCAGCAGCGAGGTGCTGATACGCGTGCTCGATGGCGGGCCGGGCATTCCGCCCGACCAGCAAGCGCAGGTATTCGAGCCGTTTTACCGGATGGAGAATTCGCGCTCGCGCGAGTCCGGCGGCACCGGACTGGGACTGACCATTGCCCGCAACATCATCGAGCAACATGGCGGCAGCATCAGCCTGGCCAACCGGCCCGAAGGCGGGTTGGCCTTGACATTGATGCTGCCTTCAGCGCTCAGCAATTCCCCTTCTTAGCCTGTCCAGGAGGGCATCCGTGCGGATGCTCTTTCTTTTGCTTTTTCTGTTTCCATTCGCCGTGCTTCAGGCGCCAGCCATTGTCGGCCTGCACCCAGACCGGCGCCTGGTAATCATAGCCACTGCGCACCTTGACCCAATGTCCGTTGGTCCAGACATGGCGACGGCCGTCCCAGTCCCAGAATCCCGGCACCCAGATTTTTCCGCGCCGCGGCGCCGGCATGACTTCCACCTGTGGCGGCGGTGGCGCAACGCCGATGACGATATTGATGCCGACCTGGGGCGCGGCCGAAGCGCTTGCCGATACCGCGCAACAGCCAGCCAGTACGGCGCAGAGGAAGAGTCGTTTCATGTTGATGTCCCTTGGGTGATGTTTCATTTTTCCCAATATACGGACATGCATGGCAGAAACAATCACGGATGCACTCGGTTACAGCTGTTCGCAGCCGCTGATACAAAGGGATGTCCAGCCTGGCCAGGGCCTGGCACAGGCTGCACCGGCGGCCCGCAGCGAGCGCTGCGGACCCTGGTGTTTACCTGCTACATGCCGACCGGATAGCCATCCTTGCGATGATCCGATGCGGCGATGTAGCCATTGGCGCTCTTCAACGCCAGTTGCGCACAGCCGAACTCGGTATCGAAGCGCTGGGCGACCTGCACCTTGTGGCCCAGTGCGCGCAGGCCTTCGATCGCATCGGCCGGGAAATTCCATTCGACCGCAACGGTGCTGTTGTCGTCCATCACACGCCAGCGCGGCGCATCACTGACGGCCTGCGGGTTCTGCCCGAAATCGGCGATCCGGGATGTCACCTGCACATGGCCCTGCGCCTGCATCGACCCGCCCATCACGCCAAAACTCATCAGCGGCGCGCCGCCACGCGACAGGAAGCCGGGGATGATGGTGTGGAAAGGACGCTTGCCCGGTGCGACCTGGTTGGGATGACCCGGCTTCAGGCTGAAGCCCCAGCCGCGGTTGTGCAGCGCAATGCCTGTATTGGGCACCACGACGCCGGAGCCGAAGCCCTTGAAATTGGACTGGATGAAGGAAATCATCATGCCGTTTTCATCGGCTGCGGTCAGGTAGACCGTGCCGCCGCCATGCGGATTGCCTGCGCGCGGTGTCGACGCCCGCTGGCGATCGATCAGGCGCGCCCGGCCCGCCAGGTAGTTGCGGTCCAGCAGGTCGGCGGCGGTCACGGCCTTCATTGCTGCCTCGTCCGCCACGTATTCCTGCATGTCGGCAAACGCCATCTTCATCGCTTCGATCTGCAAGTGCGTGGTCATCGTCGTATCGAGTCCGCTGGCGCCCAGGTCGAAGTTGTCCAGCATGCCCAGCGCCATCAGCGCGCCGATGCCTTGCCCGCTCGGCCCGATTTCATGCAGCGTGACGTCGCGGTATTGCATGGCGATCGGCGTGACCCAGTCGGCCTTGTGCGCGGCCAGGTCCTGTTCATCGATTGCGCCGCCGGTATTGCGCGCATGGTCGGCAATCGCCTTGGCCAGTTCGCCGTGGTAAAAATCGTCTCCACCGCTCTGGGCGATGCGTTCCAGCGTGCGCGCCTGGCCGGGACAAATGAAGCGCTCGCCGGGCAGCGGTGCGCGCCCACCAGGTGCAAATGCGTCACGATAACCGGGCTGGTCGATCAGGTCGGCAATCTGCGCCTGCCATTGCCGGTGCACGGTCGGCGAGACCATGTAACCGTCGCGGGCATAACGCAGCGCCGGCTCGAACAAGTCGGCGAACGGCAGTTTGCCAAAGCGGTCCGACAGCGCCCGCCACGCCGACACCGTTCCCGGCACGGTGACCGAATCCCAACCGCGCAGCGGAACGGCGTCGCGACCGGCGAAATACTCGGGCGTCCATTTGCGCGGTGCGCGGCCGGAGGCATTGAGTCCGTGCATCTCGCGGCCGTCCCAGATGATGGCAAAGGCGTCGCCGCCAATCCCGTTCATGCAGGGCTCGACCACCGACAGCGTGATTGCCGTCGCCAGCGCCGCATCGACCGCGTTGCCGCCGCGGGCGAACATCAGCAGGCCGGCAGCCGACGCCAGCGGCTGCGAAGTGCTGACCACATTGCCCGCCATCAGCGGAAAACGCTGCGACGGGTAGGGGTAGTCCAGCAGCGATTCGGCTTGATCAGGTTGCATCATGTTCCTTGCGTTCCTTGTGTTCTATTGTTTTGTCATTGTTTGTGTATCCGACGGGTCGGCGTTGCGGCCGGCATCAGTCGAATTTCACTTTTGCCGATTCCACTACCTTGGCCCATGTGCTCATCTCGCCGTCGAGCAGCTTGCCGAATTCGGCCGGCGGCGTGTAGCGCAGTTCCGCGCCCTGTGCTTCCAGTGCCTGGCGCACCGATGGATTGGCAATGGCCGCTTCAATTGCTTTGGCCAAGGCGTTCACGATGGCCGGCGGCGTGCCCTTGGGGGCGACGATGCCGAACAGGTTTTCAGCTGCAAATCCGGGGACGCCGCTCTCTTGCACGGTCGGCACATTGGGCAGGCTGCCCACGCGCTTGCTCGATGCCACTGCCAGCACCTTGAGCTTGCCGGCACGAACCAGCGGCATCGAGCCGGGGATCGAGTCGAACATCATTGCCGAGCTGCCCGAAATCAGTTCCGGCAAGGCTTGCGAGCTGCCCTTGTAAGGCACGTGCACCATATCGACACCGGTTTTGGTCTTGAACAGTTCGGATTCCAGGTGCGACAGCGTGCCCGGACCTTGCGAGGCGAAATTGTATTTGCCAGGCGATGCCTTCAGGTAGCTGATGAGTTGCGGCACGGTCGTGGCCGGCGTCGAATTCGGCACCACCAGGATGTGCGGCACCGTGCCAACGCCCGCTACCGGCGTGAAGCTGCGCGTCAGGTGGCCCGGCTGCGGCGAATAGGCGGCCGCTGCAATGGCGGCATTGGTGACGGCTGCCATATAGATGGTGTAGCCGTCCGGCGCTGCCTTGGCGGCCAGGTTCAGGCCGATATTGCCGCCCGCACCCGGACGGTTCTCGATGACCACGGTCTGGCCCATCGTCTCGCTCATCTTGTTGCCGATGGCGCGCGCCAGGATATCGGTGGCGCCGGCCGGCGGGAACGACAGGATCATCGTGATCGGACGATCAGGATAAGCGGCCTGGGCCTGCGGGGCGGCCAGGGAGGCAACAGCAATGGCGAGCGCACCGAACAGGTGGCGCGAAGAAAGCGGGACGCGGATGTCTTTTTTCATTGTGGGCTCTCTGAAGGAAGGGGAAATGGGCGTAAAGTTAATCTGTTGTGGTGCAATTCTCACACGGATTTGGGGTTTTCGCTGACTGTAAAATGAACAGAAAAGTAGCCTAATCTGACCTTGGCAGCTCGATTAGATAATAAAAACGCACAAGTCTTTTCACTTATTGCCCCTCTTTTTTGTGCGCTGCATCGTATATAGTTGCTGCCACATTCTGCAATTAAAAATAGAGGAGCCGAGATGACTGACCAGACCCCGCGTACCCAATGCCATCGCCTTCGTGTGGCGACCAATCTGCACCAGTTCATCGAAGCCCGTGTATTGCCCGGGACCGGCGTCTCCAGCGCCGCCTTCTGGCAGGGCTTTGACGCCATTGCACATGACTTGTCGCCAAAAAATGCTGCACTGCTCGCCGAACGCGACCGCCTGCAGGCCGAACTCGACAAATGGCATGCTGCCAACCCCGGACCGATCCGCGACATGGCGGCTTACCGGACCTTCCTCGACGCGATCGGCTACCTCGTGCCCGCCCCCGCGCAAGCCCGCATCACGACCGCCAATGTCGACGCCGAACTGGCCTTGCAGGCCGGCCCGCAGCTGGTGGTGCCGATCCTGAATGCCCGCTATGCGCTCAATGCCGCCAACTCCCGTTGGGGCTCCCTGTACGACGCGCTGTATGGCACCGATGCGCTGCCGGAGACCGACGGCGCAACGCGCCAGGGCCCAAATGGCGAAAGCTACAATCCGGTGCGCGGCGCAAAAGTAATCGCCTATGCGCGCAAGTTCCTGGACCAGGCCGCCGCGCTTGCCCAGGGTTCGCATGCCGATGCAAGCAGCTACACCGTCGTTGCGGGCAAGCTGGTGGTAACGCTCAAGACTGGCAGCAGCACGGGCCTGGCCGATGAAGCAAAATTCGTCGGCTACGCCGGCGACGCAAGCGCCCCGACATCGGTGCTGCTGGCCAATAACGGCCTGCACATCGATGTGCGGATCGACCGCAGCACGACGATCGGCAAGCAGGATGCGGCCGGCGTGGCCGATGTGGAAATGGAAGCCGCTCTTTCGACCATCCTCGACCTGGAAGATTCGATTGCCGCCGTCGATGCCAACGACAAGGTACAGGCCTATGAGAACTGGCTCGGCATCCTGCAAGCGACGCTGACCGAAAGCGTCAGCAAGGGCGGCAAGACCTTCACCCGCAGCCTCAACCCCGACCGCAAGTACACGGCTGGCGTGGGCGCTACCGATGCGGTGAATGGCATCGTCACGCTGCATGGCCGCTCGCTGCTGTTCCTGCGCAACGTCGGCCACCTGATGAACAATCCGACCGTGCTGCTCGAAAACGGCGCGGAAATCCCGGAAGGCATCCTCGACGCGATCGTCACGGTCGCCATCGCCGTGCACGACCTGAAACGTCGTCCGGGCCAGGAGATCGGCAATTCGCGCACCGGCTCGGTGTACATCGTCAAGCCGAAGATGCACGGCCCGGCCGAAGTGGCGTTTGCCAGCGAGCTGTTCGGCCGCGTCGAAGCGCTGCTTGGCCTGCCGGAAAACACGGTCAAGCTCGGCATCATGGATGAAGAGCGCCGTACCAGCGTCAACCTGAAAGCCTGTATCGCCGAAGCCTTGCCACGGGTTGCCTTCATCAATACCGGCTTCCTCGACCGCACCGGCGACGAGATGCATACCGCCATGCATGCTGGCCCCATGTTCCGCAAGGGCGACATGAAGACCAGCGCCTGGCTGACTGCCTACGAGCGCAGCAATGTGCTCACCGGGCTGGCCTGCGGCTTGCGCGGCAAGGCGCAGATCGGCAAGGGCATGTGGGCCATGCCGGACCTGATGGCAGCCATGCTGGAGCAAAAGATCGTACATCCGAAGGCGGGCGCCAACACGGCCTGGGTGCCATCGCCAACTGCGGCCACGCTGCATGCGCTGCACTACCACCAGGTCAACGTTGCGCAAATCCAGCGCGAACTGGAAAAGCTCGACCTCGATGCGGAAATCGAAAGCCTGCTCGACAAGCTGCTGGAGATTCCGGTCGTGCCGCAAGCGACATGGTCCGCTGCCGAGATCACGCAGGAGCTCGACAATAACTGCCAGGGCATCCTGGGCTATGTGGTGCGCTGGATCGACCAGGGCGTGGGCTGCTCCAAGGTGCCCGACATCCACAACATCGGGCTGATGGAAGACCGCGCAACCTTGCGCATCTCCAGCCAGCACATCGCCAACTGGCTGCTGCACGGCATTGTCACCGAAGCGCAAGTCAACGAGACCCTGCAACGCATGGCAAAAGTGGTGGATGGCCAGAACAGCGGCGATCCGCTCTATCAAGCGATGGCGCCCGGATTCGAGGCATCGTTTGCATTCCGTGCCGCACGCGACCTGGTGTTCAAGGGACTGGAGCAGCCGAACGGCTATACCGAGCCGCTGTTGCACGACTGGCGCCTGAAGTTGAAGCACGCACACGGACTGGCCTGACGGTTAATGAATGGCGATGCCAGCACAGGATCAACCAGGCTTGGCCTGTTGCTGGCTTTAACAATTAACGCCATTTTTTACCCTGCCAGCCAAGCATCTGTCGAATGGCTTGATAAATCGATGGCCGGCCATCTTGTCCTGTAATGGCATGATGGCCGGCCCTCCACCATTGCTTGCAATCGCGCAAGCAATGGGACGACTACCGCACAGCGACCACGCCGGCATGAAGCAATAGTCGAATAACGCAAATCAGTGCGTTTATCGATACCGTTTGAGACGATCTGCACCGCACCTGGCTGATCACCCCGCGTTTCCCTCTCCCCTTGGTCCTCCGATTTTCGGATACCTCGCTGATCCATAAGATCGACGAACGTGCCGCCTATCGCACACAGACGCCCTTCTTTTTCCATTTCATTTGACCAGCGACAAACCGCCACGCTGAAAAAATTGCGCGAGCAGAAAACAAATATGGTCAGCCCGAAAGTTAGTAGGCAGAATCCGGCCGTCCTTGAAAACGAGCTCCCGGACCCAGCGATCCGCCGCTCTGCGCCAACACCCTGAGCCGTTCTGCACCAACACCCTGACTGAACAAAAATGTCCGCCGACCTTGCCTCCCAACTGATCTCGCACATGCTGTGGACCGCCGTGCTGGTGGCCGCGCCCGTACTCGGCATCGCGCTCATCGTCGGCGTGCTGGTGAGCATCCTGCAGGTTGTCACGCAGGTGCAGGAAATGTCGCTGACTTTCGTGCCCAAGCTGGGCGCCGTGGTGCTCGTACTGGTCGTGCTCGGTCCGTGGATGATCAAGCGCATTTCCGCGTTTGCATCCGGACTGATCACCAACATGCCCAGCCAATTCTGAGCGCGGCATGGATCACCTGAACATCCATGTCGCAGGCGCCTGGCTGGTCTCTGCCGTCCTGCTCGCCATCCGGCTGGGCATGGTGCTGGTGATGACGCCGGCATTGGGAAGCCTGCGCATACCGGTGCAGGTGCGGGTGCTGATGGTACTGTCGTTTTCGGCGCTGCTGGCAGGCCTGCCCGGCATGGCGAGTGCAAGCCTGCCGGCCGACCCCTTGTCGCTGTTGCTGGCCGCCTGCAATGAAGTGGTGTGGGGCGGCATGCTGGCGTTTGGATTGCTGGCGGCCTTCGCCGCATTCATGACTGCGGGGCGCTTGCTGGACCTGCAGATCGGCTTTGGCCTGGCCAGCTTGCTCGATCCGGCAACCCGCAGCAATGCGCCTTTGCTGGGTGTCGTGCTGAACCTGTTTGCGACCGCCTGGTTCCTGGCGTCCGGCCTGCACCATGCGGTGCTGCGCGCGCTGGCTCACTCGCTGACGGTGATTCCGCTGGGAGCGCCAGTCACCGCGATACCGGCTGACGCAATCCTCGGTCACTTCGGCTTGATGTTCACGCTCGGACTGGTCCTGGTCGGGCCGATCGCGCTGGTGCTGCTGCTGATCGATATCGCCATGAGCATCACCGTGCGCATGCTGCCGCAGGCCAACGTATTCCTGCTGTCGACCGGCGTCAAGATCATGGCCGGGCTGTCCATGCTGGCCGTCACGGTGCAGACGATGCAGCCTGGCATGCGCAAGATCTTCGACGCAACATTCGACTTCTGGCATTCGGTGATGGCGCGCTGAACATGGCCAACGACGATCAACACAAGGGTGAACAGGCGACCGAATTCAAGTTGCGGCAAGCACGCGAGCGCGGCTCGGTGGCGCGCAGCATGGACATCAATTCGTTTGCGATCCTGCTGATGCTGGCCATCGGCCTGGCTGCCTGGGGCCGCGACATGCTGGTCGGCCTGCTCGGATTGACGCGCGCCCTGCTCTCGCAGGCCGCCATGTTCAGCCAGGCGCCGGCGCAATTCGTGCAATGGGCGCCCGGCCTGCTGCTGCAAGCCTTGCTGACATGCCTGCCGCTGCTGCTGCTGGTGATTGCGGCGGCAATCCTGTCCGGCTTGCTGCAAGCCGGCCCGGTGTTCAGCTTTTTCCCGCTCAAGCCGGACTGGTCGCGCGTGAGCCCGCTGGCCGGATTCAAGCGCGCGTTCACGATGCGCATGGTGTTCGACGGCCTCAAGTGCGTGTTCAAGGCAGGCGCCATGGCGCTGGTGACCTGGCTGCTGATCAAGTCGTCGCTGCCCATGCTGCTGGGACTGGGCCAGTCCGACATTCGCCGCTTGCCGGCGGTGGCACTGGCGGTGACGGGCGACCTGGTCAAGTGGTGCGTGCTGTCCCTGCTGCCGCTGGCCCTGCTGGACCTGGCCTGGGTGCGCCGCGACTTCCTGAAAAAGATGATGATGAGCCGCCGCGAAGTCACTGACGAGCACAAGCAACGCGAAGGCGACCCGCGCATTCGCGCCAAGCTGCGTGCGCTGCAGCGCGAAGCACGCCAGCGCAGCCAGTCCTTGCGCAATGTCCGCCAGGCCGACGTGCTGATCACCAATCCGACCCGATTGGCGGTGGCGCTGCGCTATGACAGCAATGCGATGGCCGCGCCGATGGTAGTGGCCAAGGGCGCCGGGCAACTGGCGCGGATGATGCGCGAGATGGCCTTCCGTCATCAGGTTCCGGTGATTGAAAACCGCAAACTGGCACGCGCGCTGTTTCGCGAAACCGGCATCGACTCGCCGATTGCGCAGGCGTTCTATCCGGCAGTGGCGCGGCTGCTGATGTGGGTCCATGCGCAGCGCCAGGGCACTGCTGCAGCAGGGCCACAGACAGGGACCTTGCCATGCTGATGCTGGCTTCATTTCGCAGCGTACTGGGCCGCAACGCCGACGCCGCGCTGGTGGTGCTCACGCTGGGCATCCTGGTCGTGCTGTTCACGCCGATCCCGCCGCGGCTGCTCGATTTGCTGTTGCTGCTGAACCTGTGCCTGGCGCTATTGACACTATTGCTGACCTTTTATGTCGACAAACCGGTGCAGTTCTCCACCTTCCCGTCGCTGTTGCTGATCACGACGCTGTTCCGGCTGTCGCTCAATATCGCCGCCACGCGGCTGATCCTGTCAAGCGCAGATGGCGGCCGGGTGATCGGCACCATCGGCGACTTCGTGGTGGGGGGCAATTACGTGATCGGCCTGATCGTGTTCCTGATCCTGGTCATCATCCAGTATGTGGTCGTCACCAGCGGTGCGCAGCGGGTTGCCGAGGTCGCGGCCCGCTTCACGCTCGACAGCATGCCGGGCCAGCAAATGAGCATCGACGCCGACCTCAACATGGGCTTCATCGACCAGGCCGAAGCGCAGAAGCGGCGCCGCAACCTGGAAAAGGAAGCCAACTTTTACGGCGCGATGGATGGCGCCAGCAAGTTCGTCAAGGGCGATGCGATTGCCGGCATCATCATCCTCCTGGTCAACATGCTGGGCGGCTGGGCCATCGGCATCATGCAACTGGGCATGAAGTGGGACGAGGCGCTGCGCACCTTCACGCTGCTGACAATCGGCGACGGCATCGTGACCCAGGTGCCGGCGCTGGTGATCGCGCTGGGCACCGGCATCATCGTCACCCGTTCGGCCTCCGACGAGCGGCTCAGTACGGAAGTGACGAGCCAGCTCACTGCCTTGCCGAAGCTGCTGTACATGGTGGTCGCCGCGCTGGCAGTGGCGATGCTGCTGCCGGGCATGCCGGCCGGGCCGGTGGCGATCCTGATGGTCGCATTCGGCGCAGTGGCATGGCTGACCGGCCGGACCAGGGCGGCTGCGGCCAGCGCCGACGCCCGCACGGGCGACCACGATGACGCCGCCAGCGCCAGCGAAGACCTGTATCAACTGCTGGGCGTGGAGGCGCTGGAAGTCAAGGTCGGCGCCGCCCTGTCGCTGGCGGTCAACGACGACAATGCAATGCTGAAGGAGCGCCTGGCCGCACTGCGCAAGTCGACCGCGCTCGAATCCGGATTCGTCCTGCCGCGCATGCGCATCCGCACCGATGAAAAACTCGCTGCCAATACCTACGAGATCCACGCCAGCGGCGTCGCGCTGGCGCAAGGCGAGATATTCACCGACCGCTTGCTGGCGATCCATCCGGATGGCGACGTGCGCACCGTCCCCGGCACGCTCACCCGCGACCCGTCCTTCGGCTTGACCGCGCTATGGATCGACAAGGCGTTGCGCGCCGAAGCCCGCCAGGCCGGCTACACGCTGGTTGATCCGCCGCTGGTGTTCATCACCCACCTGAACGAGGCAATCCGGCAGAACGCGGCGGCGCTGCTGAGCCGGATGGAAACCGAGCGGCTTCTCGACAACTTCCGCAAGACCAATCCGGGACTGGTTGAGGAACTGGTCCCCACGGTACTGAGCCTGAGCGAAATCCAGAAAGTATTGCAAGGCCTGCTGCGGGAGCGCGTGCCGGTGCGCCAGCTGGAGCGGATCCTGGAAGCGCTGGTCGACCATGGTCGGCAAAGCAAGGACCCGGATTACCTGGTCGAACTGGTACGGCAGAAACTCGGCGCCGTGATTTGCCACAGCCTGGCCGGCGATCGTGGCGAACTGACGGTACTCACGCTCGATCCTGCGATCGAACAGACCATTGCAGCTGGCGTACGCGCCGCCAATGCCCAGGGCGCGCCGGTGCTGGAACCGCAGTTTGCCGAACAACTATTGTCGCGGCTGGCCGCACAGGCGCAGCGCATGGCCAAAAGCAACGCCCTGCCGGTGCTGCTGGTGGCGCCGGAAGTCCGGCGCCACATGCGCCGCCTGACCGAGCGCCTGATACCGCAGCTCAATGTCATTTCGATGTCCGAGATTGCGCCATCGATCAACTTGCGGGCCTTCGGCGTGGTGACGATATGAGCCGCGTTCACGCGGTCGTCGCGTTGAATTTCATCGGAATCAAAATGAGGGGAACACACGATGCCTGAAGGACTTTCGATTGCCGCCATCGGCATGAAGGGCGACATGCAGCGCCTGGCGACGATCAGCCAGAACCTGGTCAATGCAGCCACGCCGGGCTTCAAGCGCGACATAGCGGTCGGCACGTCTTTTTCTGCGCTGGTGATGGGCAATGGGCTGTTCAGCGCGCCGGTGCCGGCGAGCGCCGTCCTGCCCGACCTGAAGCCGGCCACCTTGCGCTTTACCGGCAATGCGCTGGATGTCGCCATTGAGAGCGCCGGATTTTTCGAAGTGCGGCACGAGGGCCAGACCTTTTATACGCGACAAGGAAACTTCGCCATCGACGCCACCGGCCGGCTGGTGACGCAGGCCGGACATGCGGTTGCCGGCAGCAGCGGCGACATTCTCCTGAGCACGCCAAAACCGGTCATCGATGCGCAGGGAAATATTGTCGAGAACGGCAAGCCGGTGGCGCAACTCAAGCTGGTGCGCTTTAGCAATCCATCGCTTTTGCAGCGCAGCGGGGACGGCCTGTTCCTGCAAGGCGGCGCTGCCATCGAACCCGAGGGCGTCAGCCGCGTACGTCAGTCGCACCTGGAAGTGTCGAACGTGAACACCGCTGCGGAGATGGTGCGGCTGATTGAAACCATGCGCCACTTCGAGGCCGGACAGAAAGTGATCCAGATGATCGACGCAATGAATGAACGTGCGATTTCGAAGCTGGGCGAATTTTGAGTGTCTGAATAAACAAGGAACGGACCATGAACGAATCCCTCTATATCGGCGCCACGGGCATGCATGCCCAGCAATTGAACGTCGACACCATTTCCGGCAACCTGGCCAACGTCAATACCGCAGGCTACAAAAAAAGCCGGGTCAGCTTCCAGGACCTGATGGTGCGCGAACTGGCCAATCGCGGCATTGCTGTCGATGGCATGTCGGGCGAGGCCGGCGCGGTGAAGCAGTCCGGCGCTGGCGTCGGGGTCATGCAAATCGCCAAATTATTCCAGGACGGCGAGCTGAAAAAAACCGATTCGCCCATGGATATCGCCATCAGCGGCAAGGGATTCCTGGAAGTGACGCTAGCCGATGGCAACAGCGCCTATACCCGCCACGGCACGCTGCGCATCAGCGCCGAAGGCTTGCTGGCGGCCGCCGACGGCAGCCCGCTGCGCCCGGCAATCCAGATCCCGGCCGATGCGCGCGACCTGCTGATCGACGCCAGCGGCATGGTCAGCTTTGCCGTGTCCGGCGAAAAGCAACGGGTCGAGGCCGGCCAGATCGAACTGGTCGACTTCATCAATCCGGCCGGGCTGGCGCCGATCGGCGACAACCTGTACCTGGCCACGGCAGCGGCCGGCGAGCCGACCACCGGCATGCCTGGCACCGACTCGCTGGGCCGCATCTCGCAAGGCTACCTGGAAGCCTCCAACGTCAAGCTGGTCGAAGAGCTGGTCAACCTGGTGCTGGCGCAAAGGGCCTATGAAGTCAGCACCAAGGTCGTGCAAGCATCCGACGAGATGCTGGGCATGAGCAACAACTTGCGCCGCTAGGTCCGGCATGCGCAAACGGACTGTCTTCTCCTTGCTGGTGGCGCTGATGGCGCTGGTGGCACTGACCGGGAACTGCACGCCGCTGGCGGCACCCGCACAGGCCAGCATCCATTTGCATGACATGGTGCAGGCGCCCTCGCGCCAGGTGCGGCTGTCGGACATCGCCACCGTGCACGGCGGCAGCAGCCAGGTGCTGGGCCTTGTACTGGTGGCCACCTTGTCGCGGCCGGGCCAACCGGTGCGCATCGATGCCGCACGCATTGTGCAGATGATCGAGCGGCAGCAGCCGGCGCTGGCCGGGCGCTTCGCCATGACCGGTGCGGCCAGTGTTTCGGTGGTGCTGGCCAGTGAGCCTCCTTCCGGTGTGGTGCGCAACCAGCGCGTGATGGCGCAGTCTCGGATCGGCGCGATCCTGGTGGAAAAGCCGATGGTGGCGCGCTCGGAAGGCCGGCCGGGCCAGTCGGTGCGGGTGATCGACCTGCAATCCGCATTCATCCATCAGGCAACCGTGGTCGCGCAGCAGCGCGTGGAGCTCAAATAGCATGACAAGGACAATCAGCTACGCCGGCATGGCCTGGCGGCGGGCAGCGTTGATCTGGCTGGCAGCGCTGGCCTGGCCGGCAAGCGCGTGGGCCGACAACCTGTACCAGGCGCAACAGTTTCGCTCGCTGTTTGCCGACCGGCGGGCGGTGGCAGCGGGCGACATGCTGACGGTGCTGGTCTACGAAAACGCCAGTGCGACCACCAGCGCCGGCACCAGCGCAGACAAAACTTCCAGCACCCGCCTGGGTGTACAGGGCAAGAACAGCCAGTCCAGCGTTGGCGTCGACGCCAACGATAGCTACGAGGGCAGCGGACGGATACAACGCTCGGGCAAGCTGCTGGCGCAAATCACGGTCACGGTGCAATCGGTCGATGCGTCCGGGTCGCTATTGGTCAAGGGCCAGCAACTGATCGAGGTCAACGATGAAAAGCAGGAGATCAAGCTGGAAGGCCGCATCCGGCCCAATGATATTGGCGAGAACAACACCGTGATCTCGTCGCGTCTGGCCGACGCCCGCATCAGCTATATCGGCGAAGGCGTGCTGGCAGATCGTCAGCGCCCCGGCCTGGTGACGCGCCTGATGCACTGGCTGGGGCTGATATGACGCTGCGCCTTGCTACACGGAGTGGGCTGCTGGCCCCACTGCTGTCCCTGCTGCTGTCCGGCGCGGCGCTGGCGGGGGGCGAAGGCCGGCTCAAGGATATCGGACGCATCGATGGCTGGCGCAGCAACCAGCTGGTCGGCTATGGCCTGGTCACCGGCCTGGCAGGCACGGGCGACTCGCTGCGCAACAAGACCACCCGGCAGTCGCTGGCGAACTTGCTGTCGCGCTTCGACATGACGATTTCATCGGACCAGGTGCAAAGCCGCAACGTCGCCGCCGTGATGGTCACCGCTGCACTGCCGCCGGTTGCCAACGTCGGCGACCGGCTCGACGTTGCCGTGACCTCTGTGGGCGAGGCGCGCAGCCTGCTCGGCGGCGTGCTGCTGATGACGCCGCTCAAGGGCCCCGACGGTCGCGTCTATGCGCTGGCGCAGGGTGCACTGTCAGTCGGCGGCTACAAGGTCGACCTCAATGGCAACGTGGTGCAAAAGAACCATCCTACGGTGGGCATGATTACTGGCGGTGCGAACGTGGAAGCAGCCGTCGCCGCGCGCGCAATGCGCGACGACCGCAGCGTGCGCTATGTGCTGAGCGACCCCGACTACACCACCGCCAACCGGGTGGCAGAGGCGATCAACCACAACTTCGGCCAGCCGCTTGCCATCGCCACCGATGGCGGCACGGTAGCGATCACGCTGCCAGCGGATTATCCGCCACAGCGCATCGTGCCCTTCCTGACCCGACTGGAATCGCTGACCGTACTGCCAGACCGCCGCGCCCGCATCGTGATCAACGAACGCACCGGCGTGGTGGCGGCCGGCGGCGATGTGCGCATCGACCAGATTACGGTCACGCATGGCGAACTGAAAGTGACGATCGTGACCGACACCCTGGTGTCGCAACCCTTGTTGCTGGTCCAGCCGGGACCGGGCGTGCGCACCGAGCTGGTGCCGCGCACCCGCATCGATGTGCAGGAAGACGCGGTGGGAATCTTGCAGACGCAGGGGTCGAACACGGTTTCAGAGCTGGTGCAGGCGCTGGGCAAGATGAAGGTCAGCCCGCGCGACATGATTTCCATCCTGCAGGCGATCAAGGCGGCCGGCGCACTGCGCGCCGAACTCATCATCCAATGAACCAGGAGCCATAAGCCATGCCGATCGATCCGCTTTCCGGCACGCCGGGCACCCAGTTGCTGAAGCTGGCGCTGGACGCAGCAAGCCTGCGCCACCAGGTCACCAGCGCCAATATTGCCAACAGCGGAACCCTGAATTACCAGCCCTTGCGGGTGAATTTCGAACAGCAGCTGCGGCGCGAAATGAGCCTGGCGGCAGCGCCCGGCATGCGCATGCCGGCGCATGGGCAGCGCGCGGACCTGGCAACGCGCATTGCGCCCAGGATCGAGGCCGATCCCACGACAAGCAGCGTGGCGATCGATCGCGAAATGGCCAATCTGTCGCGCAACGCAATCCATTACCAGGCCCTGCTGAAGGTCCTCAACAGCAAGCTGGAATTGACCGGCATGGCCATCAACGACGGGAGAAGATGACAATGAATTACCTCGCAGCATTTGAGATCAGCGCAGCCGGGATGAGTTTCGAACGCCTTCGGGTGAACGTCGCCGCGGCCAATATCGCCAATGCCCACACCACGCGCACTGCCAGCGGTGGCCCCTATCGCCCGCTGCAGGCGCTGGCGGCCTCTGCGCCCGGTCCGTCTGCATTTGAAAGCCAGATGACGCTGGCGGCCCACACCAGCGCATTGCGCAAGCCGGTGGTGGTGGAAAGCGTACTGGCGCCACGCCTGGTACACGAACCCGGCCATCCGGATGCCAACGAAAGAGGATTCGTCGCCTACCCCAACATCAACCCGGTCACCGAGATGGTGGGATTGATGACGGCCACGCGCGCCTATGAAGCCAACGTCGCCGCGCTCAATGCGACCCGATCCATGGCGCAGAAAGCGCTCGAAATCGGAGGCCGCTGATGTCGATTTCCCCTGTCGATTTCATCGCCCCCGGAACCGGCATTGCGCAGCTCGCCGGCGGCTCACCGGCTGCCGCCGGCATCGACTTTGGCGCCTGGTTAAAGACCCAGGTCGCCGAGCTCAATACAAGCATTGCCAACAGCGATATCCAAGCGCTGGACCTGGCCAGTGGCCAGGCCAGCAACCTGCACCAGGTCATGATCGGCATGGAAGAAACGAAGCTGGCTTTCCAGCTGGCGGTGCAGGTCCGCAACCGCGTCCTGGAAGCCTACCAGGAAGTCCTGCGCATGCAGGTTTAAGACGAAAGAGAAAAGAGGAAAGTCGTGTCCAATCATCCCATCGCCTGGTTATCCAGCCTGTCGCGCGCAGCACGCGCCAGCCTGGCGCTTGCTGCCTGCGCAATTGTCGCCGGCTTCATCGCGCTTGCGCTCTGGGCGCTGTCGCCGGATTACCAGGTGCTGTTCTCCGACCTGGACAACCAGGACGGCAGCGCCATCGTGGCCGAACTCGACCGCCTCAAGATACCGTACCGCTTTGCGGATGACGGCAAGACCGTGCTGGTTGAACAGGACAAGGTATACAAGACCCGGCTGCAACTGATGGGGCGAGGCGTCAACCTGAAGGGCACGGTCGGCTTCGAGATTTTCAATGAATCCGATTTCGGCATGACCGATTTCGCCCAGCGCATCAAGTTCCAGCGCGCCCTGCAAGGTGAGTTGGCGCGCACCATCATGGGCCTGGAGGAAGTGCAGTCGGCACGGGTCCATCTGGTGGTGCCGGAATCCGGATTCCTGAAGAAAACCGACAAGCAAGCCAAGGCCTCGGTCACCGTCACCACGCGACCCGGGCAACAGCTCTCGCCACAGCAGGTGCTCGGCATTCAGCGGCTGGTGGCCGCCGCAGTGCCTGAAATCGACGCGCATGCCATTACCGTGCTCAACAGCCGCGGTGTAACGCTGAGCCGCCCGGCTGACGCGGCGCAGGACGGCAGTGGCGACGCCCGACTGGCCATCAAGCAACAGACCGAAGCCTACCTGGGCAGCAAGATCACGGCCATCCTCGACCAGACCTTCGGCGCTGGCAGGAGCACGGTCAGCGTGGACGTCACACTGGATCACGACAGCCTGAAAATCACGCGCGAGGACGTGTTGCCGGCGGCCACCGCCAACGGCGACGCCGACGGCGCCATCGTGCGCCGCAAGAATTCCTCGCGCCGGGCCGGCACGCCAGCCAGCGCGGCACAGGACAAGCCGGCAGCCGCAGGCGTGGCTGCTGCCCGCGCCGGTGACGATGAGCAGGCCACGGACGAGATCGAATACCAGCATGGCCGCAAGATCGAACAACTGGTTTCCACGCCCGGCTCGATCAAGCGCCTGAGCGTCGGGGTGGTGATTCCCGACCCGATCGGCGCGGACCGGATCGACATGCTGTCCAAGGTGATTGCCATGTCCGCCGGCTTGAACAGCGCACGCGGCGACGCGCTGGCGATTTACCCGGCTTACCCGGCAAGCGGCGCCGCCGCAAGTGCGACAGCACGGGACCAGGAAACCGTCTCGCGCGCTGCCGATGCGGTACTGACAGTTACCCCAGCTGATATGGCGCAGCCGGCCGGCGTGGCCAATGCTGCCCAAGCAACTGCGACGGCGCGCGCCGGGAAACACGGGACGAGTGCAAACCAGAACCTCGGCCTGCCCGGCCAGGTCTGGCTGCTGAGCGCGGTGGCAGCGCTGGCCGCAGTGTCGCTGGCGCTACTGGTGTGGATGCTGACGCCGCGTCACCGTGCCAGCAAGCGGCTTGGCCCGGCCGAACGCGAACGCGCGCTGCAGGAGTTGCAAGCCTGGCTGAACGAGCCGTCGGCCGCCACCAGCCCAGGCCGAGGCGTGAAATGACCAGCGCAGTCGCCGACAGTGCCTATCGCCAGGCCGCGCTGAAGCTGCACGGCATGCACCGCCGCGACCGTGCCTGGCTGCTGGCGCGCTGCACACCGGCGCAACAGGAGCGCTTGCGCGCCTTGCTCGACGAGCTGGCCGCATTGGGCCTGGTCTGTATTGCCGACGCCGACACCGACGCCGACGCTCCACCTTATGCGGTGGCCGGCAATGCGATCGACAGTGCGCTGGCGCTCGCCGTCAACCGGCTACCGCTGGCCAGCGTCACGGCGACCATTGCCGGCATGCCGGACCGGCTGGTCGCGATCCTTCTGCACGCGCAAGCCTGGCAGTGGGCGCCTGCGCTGTGGCGGCAACTGGAGCCGCCGGCCCGGCAAGTGTTGCTGGCGCAAATCAGCCAGCTGGCGCCGATTGCGCCCGCGCTGCAGCTTGCGGTGGTGGCAACGTTTGAGGGCGCCGCCAGTTCGATCGGCGAGCACACCCAGGTCAATGCCTGATGGACCCGATTGTAAAAATCACCCGCGTGCTGCGCGAGGGCTTTGCGCTGGACCTGCAGCAGCCGCGCACGCCATCGCCGCCGCCGCAAGTCGCCGCCAGCAAGATGCGCAGCCCCATGCCGTGCGATGCGCCAGCCGGGCATCAGTCTGGCTTGCAAGCAGCCGAGGATGAGCGCGCGCGCAGCGAAGCCTTCGAACAGGCGCGCCGGCAAGGCTACCAGGCCGGCCTGGAGGCGGGGAGCCAGCAAGGCCGGCAGGAGTGCGACGCGGCGCTGGCGGAAATCCGCGCCGTCGTGCGTTCGCTGGCCGGGCTGCATGACGCGCTGCTGCAGGAAATGCAGGACAGCGCGGCGGAATCCGTATTCGAGGCAGTCACGAAAATCCTTGGCCGCGCTGCCGTGGAGCAGTCGCTTGCACTGGCCGTCACGATGGAGGCGATTGCCCAGGTAACCGACCGCAAGCACGGACGCAGCCCCCTGATCGTACGCGTTGGCGAACGCGAGCACGGCATCATCCGCGACGCGCTGGCGGCGGAGGACGCACCGACACTGCCGGGCGCGCTGGAGCTTCTGGCCGACCCACAGGTAGCGGACGGCGGCTGCCTGGTTGAAAGCAGCACCGGCACGCTCGATGCGCGGCTGCAAACCCAGTTGCAGCAATTGATGCAAATCCTGCTGGATGACCGGAGCGCGCATGGCCAGCCGCATGCTTGACCTGCAGCGCACCAGCGCCGCCATCCGCAACAATGCGCTGACGCGCCGCGTTGGCCACGTGTGCGCATTTTTTGGCCTGATCGTCGAAGCGCATGGGCCGGATGCTTTCCTCGGCGAAATTTGCCAGATCCGTTCGCGCCTGCAATCCCACACCGTCGATGCCGAAGTGGTCGGGCTGCGCGAGGGCCGGGTACTGCTGATGCCCTATGGCGAATTGCGCGGCATCGGACTGGGCAGCGAAGTGGTGGCCAGCGGCCGCGCCTTGCGGGTGGCGGTGGGCGATGCCTTGCTCGGACGCGTGGTGGATGCGACCGGCAAGCCAATCGACGGCAAGCCAATGTGCGCCTTGCCCGACTTCATCCATCTGGCGCGGGAGCCGATCAATCCGCTGCAACGCGGCCGGATTTCCGAGGTGCTGGAGACGGGCGTGCGCGCCATCGATTGCTTCCTGACCCTGGGCCGCGGCCAGCGCATGGGCATATTCTCTGGCAGCGGTGTCGGCAAGAGCAGCTTGCTGGGCATGGTTGCCAAAGACATGCGCGCCGATATCAATGTCATTGCGCTGATCGGCGAGCGCGGCCGCGAAGTGCAGGAATTCATTGCACGCAACCTGGGACCGGAAGGGCTCAGCCGTTCGGTGGTGGTGGCCTCCACCTCGGACCAGCCGGCGCTGGTGCGCTCCTGTGCGGCCTGGACGGCGACCGCAATTGCCGAATATTTCCGCGACCAGGGCCGCGACGTGCTGCTGGTGATGGACTCGGTGACGCGCTTTGCGATGGCGCAGCGCGAAATCGGACTGGCCGTTGGCGAGCCGCCGACCGCGCGCGGCTACACGCCGTCGGTGTTCGCCAATTTGCCCCGGTTGCTGGAACGTTGCGGCGTGTCGGCCCAGGGCGGTTCGCTGTCGGCGATCTATACCGTGCTGGTCGAGGGCGACGATTTCAACGACCCGGTCGCCGACGCCGTGCGCGCCATCCTCGATGGACACATCGTACTGTCGCGCGAGCTGGCGAACCACGGACATTTTCCGGCAATCGACCTGTTGCGCAGCGTCAGCCGACTGGCGCCATCCTTGTCCGACAGCGACCAGGCGGCGCTGCTGCGGCGCGCCACCGCCCTGCTCAGCGTGTTTGAAAAAAGCCGCGACCTGCTCGATATCGGTGCCTACCAGGCCGGCGCCAATCCTGCACTGGACCAGGCCATCGGCGTGATGCCCGCGCTCAATGCGTTCCTGCAGCAGGATGCCGGCACCGCCTGCAGTCGCGCCGATGCGATGGCCGCGCTGGCCGCACTATTGCAGCCAGCCGGAGGTGGGCAATGACATCGATGCAGGCGACATGCCACTACCGGCTGCAACGCGTGATGCAATTGCGCGAAATGGAAAGTGCAGCCTGCGCCGATCAACTGCGCATGCTGGCGTCGCACCTGCACCAGATCGACGAACAGATCGACGGCAAACAGCAAGCCATCCGGACTGCGCAGCAAAACGTCATCCGCGCAGAAGCCAGCTCCGGGTCCATCGATGCTGGCTTGCGCATGCGGGTCGCCCCTTACATTGACGATGCCTTACGCCAGCAGCAAGCGCTGCTGGCGCAACGCGCGCAAACCAGCCAGGCGCTGGCCGGGGCCCGCGCTGCTCTGCTCGACAGGCGGCAAGCGCTGCGGGCACTGGAAATTCACCGGCAGCATTGGAGCCAGTCCTTGTGCGCAATGCAGCAAAGCGCAGGCCAACGCCAGCAGGATGAGCTGTGGCTGCTGACACACCCCGTCAGGAACATCCCATGAAGCCCGACCAGATCGGATTGGCGCCGCCCGCGACCCCCTTCCGCCAGGCAGCGGCGGTGGCGAACATCAAGGCCGATGCCTGGCGGCGGGCGATGGAGCAGGAACAAGCCCGTATCGCCGGCGCGGCACGCTCGGTGAAAGCGGCGGACATGCCACACGCTGTGGCTGCCGGCGGCGCCGGACGGGCGGCAGCCACAGCGACTGTGTTGCCAGCAACAGCCAGATTGGCCATCAGCGCCAGCGCAAGGGCAAGTCCCGCCCCGGACACGCTGCACGCCGCCGCGAACGCCCGGCACGACATGGGCGAACCAGCCGGCCGGGCAAGCCAGGCCCAAGGACTTGCCGCGCCCGGTCCGGGCGCATGGCCTGCTGCATTGCGCGCCCAGGCCACGGCCTGCACCAGCAGCGACGCCAACAGCGCACGCCCGCGGCAGGCAATGCAAACGGTGGCCTTGCCGGAGTCGCATTACCGGCGGCAATGGCCGCTGAAAAATGTGCATCTGGAATGCACCGCCCACGGCGTGCGCCTGTGGATCCGCGACCCGGACCTGGCAGCGGGCGCGCAAGGCGAACTGCTGGCAAGGCATCTGGCAACAACACTAAAGGCCGATGGCCGGCAACTGCTGGGCCTGACCATCAACGGCAACAGGATTTTGTAAAGAAGAGGAGAACACGACATGGCCATTGCATCGATCGGCAGCATCGCCGCCGAACCCGTGAGCGGCAGCGCAAACGCGCTCGGGCAGGAAGATTTCATGAAGATCCTGCTCACGCAATTGACGTACCAGGACCCGCTCAAGCCGCTGGACAACCAGGAGTTCATCGCCCAGCTTGCGCAATTTACATCGCTGGAGCAGACCCGCCAGCTCAATGCCCGCGTCGAGTCCCTGCTGTCGGTTCAGTCGGTGACGCAGGCAGTGGGCTTGCTGAACAAGACCGTCGAAATCACCGGCGCGACCGGCAACGCCATTGGCGAAGTGACGACACTGCGCTTCGTCGACGGCCAGCCCAGGCTGACGATCCAGACTGCCGAAGGTGCATTCGTCACCGACGTATCGCCCGCGCGCGTGTCGGTAGTGCGCTGACAACGCCGGCCCAACACGGAGAACAAAACCATGCTCGAATCCCTCCATGCCGGCCTGACCGGCCTGACGACTTTTTCGCGGGCGCTGGGCAACATCAGCAACAACGTCGCCAACCTGAATACGCCTGGCTTCAAGCGCTCCCAGGTTACGTTCCAGGATCTGCTCTATAACCAGCAACAGCTCGGCGGCAACGGCGAGCGCAGTGGCGGGACGGCTACCGGCAATGGCGTCGGGCTTGGCGCCACCAACATCGTATTCACGCAGGGCGAGTTGCGGCAGAGCGGCAACGAACAGGACGCCGCCATCGACGGCAGAGGCTTTTTCATCCTGCGGCAGGAAGGGAAGCTTTTCTACAGCCGTGCCGGCCAGTTCGAATTCGATGCGCAAGGTTTCCTGACGACGCGCGCATCGGGCGCGCGCGTGGCCGTGCTGGGCAGCGGATCGCAATTGCAGGACCTGAACATCCGCCACCTGCTGGTGAGTCCGCCCAAGGCCACCACGGCCATCGCGCTGTCAGGTAACTTGTCGGTCAACGATGGCGACAATCAACATGTCATCAGCAACATCGGCGTCGTTGCCGGCAATGGCAGCACAGCGCAGCTTAGCGTGACATTCACCAGCAACAACAATGTCACGCCGCGCAGCTGGCTGGTGCAGGTAAAAGACCAGGCCGGCGCGGTGCTGGGCGAAGGCGAAGTGCAATTCCAGGGCGACGGTTCGCCGGCGGGGGGCTTCGAAGAATTGGGAATTACTTTCACGCCACCCGGCTCCGCGGCACAGGCCATCGTGCTGCAGTTCGGCCGTCCGGGTGGATTCGCCGGCCTGACCAATTTTTCGGCCGGCCCGGAATCCACTGCCAGTGCAGTCCCGGTCGATGGGATTGTCGCCGGCTCACTGGCCAAAACCCGCTACGACGAGGAAGGCACCGTCCTGCTCGACTATAGCAACGGCCAGGTCGCCCGCGCCGGCAAGCTGGCGCTGGCACAGTTCCAGTTCCTGCCCGACCTGCGGCAGGAGGGAGGCAACTTGTTTCGCAACGACACCGGACAGGAACCGACCATTGGCACCGCGCTCGATCGCGGATTCGGCCGGATCGCCGGCGGCAGCATTGAAAATTCCAACGTCGACCTGACCCAGCAATTCTCCGAACTGATCGTGACCCAGCGCGGCTACCAGGCCTCATCCCAGGTGATCAGTACGGCCAATGAAATGATCCAGCAGTTGCTCGACATGAAAGGGCGACGCTGATGCCTGCCATGATCGCAGCCTATACCATTTTCACCGGCCGCAGCCTGGCGGCGGTGCATGCCCGGCTGGACGCGGCGCTGGCCCTGTGGCACGCCAAATGGCTGCCTGCATCCACAACGCCGCCTCGCGTGCACGCGGTCAGCAACGCGCATGAGGCAGGCGCCGGTGCGGTGCATGTCAGCGTCGACGAAATCCATGTTGACTGCGTTACGGGCTCCGGGGCGGGCGCACCTGCCTGCCGGCTGATCGCTCCGCTGTCCGCGCTGCATTGCCTGTTGCAAATGGCCACCGGCGATGCAGCGCCGGATGCCCCCGCGCCACAGCCAATGGGCGCGTTCGAGCGCGCGCTGGTGAAGCGCATGCTGGCCGACCTGGCGGATTCGATCGCCGCCGCAGTTGCCACGTCCGCTGCAAAATCGCCAGCAAGGCCTGACGTCGCCGGACAGCTCACGCAACTCGCTCGGGTAGCGCCTGCCGCGGGAGGTCGCCAGGAACAGCACCCATTCATGGCGACCCGCGGCAGCGGCGTCGTGCTGGTCGTCCTCGGCATCGGGGAGCAGCGACTGCGCATGCTGCTGTCACCGGCGCTGGCATGGCGGCTTGCCGGCGAACACATTCCGGCCCCGGGACCAGCGCAACTGGCCAGCCGGCGCGCCGCCATCGGCGCCATCCGCATCAAGCTGCGGGTATGCGCCGGTGACGCCACATTGCGCCTGTCCGACCTGATGCAACTGGCGCCAGGCCATGTGCTGCGCCTGGACTTGAAGCCGGGCCAGCCATTCATTCTCGAAGCAGCCGGCAAGCCAGGGCCGGCGGGACACGCCTGGCTGGGCCAACTCGGCCAGCACAAGGCAATTCAACTGAACCATCCATCAGGGAGCACGACATGAACCAGACAAGCCCGACATCGCTTGCCGAACCACGGGCCGACGCAGAACCGGTCGATGTACAGCCGGTGCGGCTGCAAGCGCTGCCACCATCGGCCGCAGGCGGCCCGGCCATGTTCAGCAACGGCCTGGGCCTGGTCGGCAACGTCAGGGTCCGGGTACGCGCCGTCATCGGCGAAGCCGAGCTGAGCATTGCCGAACTGTTTGCACTGAAACAAGGTGCATCATTGAAGCTCGACGTTGCTGCCAATGCGCCAATCGACCTGTATCTGGAAGACAGGCTGATCGCACGCGGCGCATTGGTGGTGGTTGATGATAATTTCGGACTCCAGATCACACAGATAGAGGTCGAACATGAAATCGGATAGTCTTTTCTGCGCGGCATTGATGGCTCTTGCAATGCTCGCCAATGCAGCCCAGGCGCAGCCAGCGGCAGCGCTGCCGTCAACATCGCCAGTGGCGACGCAATCGCAAAAGCAGCAAGTGCAACAGGAGCAGCCCGCGCCCGTCCCGCCCGCTGCGCCGCCGACAACCCAAGCCGCCAGCGCGCCGACTGAACCGGCAACGATTGCCTATCGCCAGCAAACCACGGGAATCGTCGAGCAGACGCTGAATTCTGTGCTGCTCACCTTGGGCCTGCTGGTGCTGACCGGCGCCGGGTTGCTGGCCATGCGCAAGCGCTTGCGGCAAAAACTCACGCTGGCTGCCGTGGCCGGCCCGTCGCTGCGGGTCAAGGAGCGATTGCGGCTCAATCCCCGGCTGACGGTCTATGTGCTGCATGTCCGCAACCGTGAAATCCTGCTGGCACAGTCTGGCGATACGCTGATCACCCTCGGCGACCCGACACCAACGGATGATGCCGACAACGTGCAGCCGACATGAGGACGCGATTATCCCAGCCATTGAAGCTTGCCCTGCAAGCCGCGCTGCCGTTCGTACTGCAGGCGCTGCTGGGCATGGTCATGCTGACCTGCGCGGCGCAAGCAGCAGCCGCCGACCTTGCTATTGGCGGCTTTGATATTTCCATCAGCGGCAGCAGCGCCGGCCGGGAAGCGACGCTGGCGACGCCGCTCAAGCTGCTGGCCCTGCTGTCGGTGCTCAGCCTGGCGCCGGCAATCCTGTTCACGATGACGGCATTTACACGGATCATCATCGTACTGTCGATGATCCGCCATGCGATCGGCATGCCGGATACGCCACCGAACCAGGTATTGATCAGCCTGGCGCTGTTCCTGACCCTGTTTACCATGATGCCCGTGGCCGAACAGATCAACCGGCAG
>NZ_JAUSNH010000109.1 GCF_030645335.1 Lacisediminimonas sp.
TGCTGATTGCCGGCGCACCCAAGCTGGCGGCATTCGCCATCTGCATCCGTTTGCTGGTGGAGGGCGTGTGGGCGCTGGCAATCGACTGGCAGCAAATGCTGACGGTGCTGGCCGTGTTGTCGATGGTGGTCGGCAATATCACCGCCATCGTGCAGACCAACATCAAGCGCATGCTGGCTTATTCAACCATCGCACAGACTGGTTTCATGTTGCTGGGCCTGCTGGCCGGTGTGTTCAGCGGCAGCAATGCCGCCTCTGCCGCCAGCGCCTACAGTGCGTCGCTGTTCTATTCGCTGACGTATGTGCTGACCACATTGGGCACCTTTGGCGTCGTGATGCTGTTGTCGCGCTCGGGCTTCGAGGCGGACAATATTGACGACTTCAAGGGACTCAACCAGCGTAGCCCGTGGTTTGCCGCGGTCATGATGGTGCTGTTGCTGTCGCTGGCGGGCGTACCGCCGATGGTCGGCTTCTATGCCAAGCTGGCGGTGCTGCAGTCGGTGCTGGCGTCCGGCCAGGTCTGGCTCGCCGTGGTCTCGGTACTGTTCTCGCTGGTGGGGGCGTATTACTACCTGCGCGTGATCAAGGCGATGTATTTCGACGACGCCATCGATACCGCGCCGATCACGGTGCCCGGCGAAATGCGCTTTGCGCTGTCCGCCAATGGCGTGGCGATCGTCGTGCTGGGCCTGCTTCCGGGCCCGCTGATGGCAGCTTGCGTGGTCGCCATCACCCGCACCCTCGCTTCCTGATCCGGCCGAGGTGGACGTCGCCCTGTCGAGCTGGTTCGTGATCCTGTTGGCGGCTTGCGCTGCCAACCTGCCTTTCATCAACCAGCGGCTGTTCGGAATTATCACACTCAAGCGCGGTCGCAAATCCTTGTGGCTGCGTCTGCTTGAACTGATCGTGCTGTACCTTGCCGTCGGGCTGGTGGCGCGGCTGCTTGAGTCACGCATCGGCAATCTCGCCCCGCAAAAATGGGAATTCTATGCCGTGACAGCCTGTCTGTTCCTGGTATTGGCTTTCCCTGGATTCACCTATCGTTACCTGCGGCGGCAGCGCTCGGAATAGCGTGTGCGACGGGGTTCGACGCAGCCGATCGTGATGGCCCTTGACCCTGACTTAGCGGAAGCGGAATTCCACATGGACAAGCACCTGGAAGAAACCTGCGTCGAAAGCGAGCCCGCCTACACCGGCAGTTTCCTGAAAATTTCGCGGGACAAGGTTCGTTTGCCCGACGGCAAGATCGCCGAGCGCGAGTACGTCCGGCATCCGGGCGCAGTGGTCATCCTGCCGCTGATGGCGGATGGCAGGATCCTGCTGGAACGGCAATACCGATACCCCTTGCACCGAGTGTTCATTGAATTTCCTGCCGGGAAAATTGATGCCGGTGAAGACCCCTTGCTGTGCGCCCAGCGCGAACTGCAGGAAGAGACCGGCTACACCGCCGGCCAGTGGCAGCATGTCTGCACCATTCACAATGCCATCGCCTACTCGGATGAACATCTCGAGATTTACCTGGCACGCGGCCTGGTTGCCGGCGAGGCGAAACTCGATGATGGCGAATTCCTGGAAACCATGGCGGTCACGCTGGATGACATGCTGCAATGGGTGAGGGAAGGGAAGATCACCGACGTCAAGACCGTCATTGGCGCGTTCTGGCTGGAAAAAATAATGTCCGGCGCCTGGCTCCCCGCAGCCGGCGACGCCGCGCCCTAGCCAGCGGCGTGCTTCTAGCCAGATTGGCGCAATGCCAATCGTGGTGAAGGGTCCGCATTCACCCGGTCGGCAGTAATCGAAAACGGTGCGCTTACGACGCTCGCCGCAAGTTTTGCTGGCAGCGCCGTAGCATTTTGGCCGGCCGTCGCTGTGCGCGATGTCATACCAACTGAAAATACCTCACTCAATCGAACGGCCTGTGATCCGCACCGGAACTGATTCCGGGCGCTTTCCACAAACCCGTCCGTCCGGCCGATCTCTGGCGTCTGACTTTGGCAGGTCCGGCAAAGCCCCGAGCACCTACTTTCTAATGCATCTCAATTCGCAAGGAGTAGCACGCAATGAAAAGAGCGCCAAGCACTGGTCCCGATTCCGCCAGGTCTATCGTTAATAGCGCGTTGATGCCGAACGCCAGCGCAATGCCGCAGGCGAGTGCGCCGCGCGTAAGCAGCGGTCGTGCCGCAGCGCCGCTTCCTTCCGGGTTTGCGCGTTATCGTCTATTGCCGGAAGATGAGCTGACGCAGGATTCGCTGGCACAACCCGCGCGGGTGATCAATGCACCCGTCAATGCCAATCTCCACGCGATCGACGCCAGCATCCGCGCTCAGTATGTCTACGCGGCAGGGCAGGGAGACGCCGCTTCGCAGTTCAATCTCGGCCTGATGCATGACCTTGGGGTTGGCGTGGCGGCGGATGAAGCCAAGGCAATCGAGTGGTATGGCAAGGCGGCCGCACAGGGATATGCGCCTGCGCAGTGCAATCTTGGTGCCATGTATTTATCTGGCAGGGGCGTTCCCAAGGATGCGGTCCGGGCTTTCGAATGGATGTACAAGTCTGCGGTGCAGGGGAATAGGGCGGCGCTCGCCAACGTTTGCGTCATGCACGCCTCGGCCAAGGGAGTGGCCAGGGATGACGCCAGGGCCACCAGGTTGATTTGCGAGGCGGCCGCGCGGGGGAATGCCCGCGCGCAGTTCCGACTTGGCGTCATGTGCCGCACTGGCATCGGCGCCACCCGGGACGACGCCAGGGCAGCCGAGTGGTTTGCGAGGGCTGCGGCGCAGGGCTATGAGGATGCGCAGCACATCACTGACTGGCTGGCGGCACAGCAATGATCGTAACGCATGATCCTGCTAGCTGATCGCTGCAATAACGCATTCAAATCACGGCCGGATGAACCGGCCGTTTTTACATGTTCGGGTAATTCGGCCCGCCACCGCCCACCGGCGTCACCCAGACGATGTTTTGCGTCGGATCCTTGATGTCGCAAGTCTTGCAGTGTACGCAATTCTGCGCATTGATCTGCAAGCGATCTGCGCCGTCGTCGGTCTTCACGAATTCATAAACACCGGCAGGGCAATACCGTTGCTCGGGCCCGGCGTATTCAGCCAGGTTGACCTGTACCGGTATCGCCGGATTTTTCAGTGTCAGGTGGATCGGCTGGTTTTCCGCGTGGTTGGTATTGGAAATGAAGACCGACGATAGCCGGTCGAAGGTCAGCTTGCCGTCCGGCTTGGGATAAACGATGGGCTTGTAATTTGCCGCAGGCTTCAACGTTTCATGATCCGCATGCTGATGATGCAGGGTCCATGGCGCCTTGCCGCGGAACAGTACCTGGTCGATGCCGACCATCAGTGTGCCGGTGTACAGGCCCTTGCTCATGAACGGCTTGAAATTGCGGGCGACGAACAATTCTTCATGCAGCCAGGACGACTCGAACGCTGCCGGGTAGGCCGCCAGCTCATCGGACTGGCGACCTGCGGCCAGGGCGTCGAAAGCAGCCTCTGCGGCCAGCATGCCGCTCTTCATTGCGGCATGGCTGCCCTTGATGCGGCTGGC
>NZ_JAUSNH010000112.1 GCF_030645335.1 Lacisediminimonas sp.
GCCAGAACGCCAAGACGCTGGAAGAGTATTACGATTTTCTGGATCAGGGCCGCTTCCCCGTGGTGCGCGGCTTGGCTTTGTCGCGTGACGACTTGCTGCGCCGTGCCGTCATCATGGCCCTGATGTGCCAAGGCGAGGTCCTGTTTGAGTCCATCGAGCTTGCCCATCTGGTGGAATTTCGCAAATACTTTGCCGCTGAAATGGAAGCTCTGAATAAACTGGCTGAACAAGGATTGGTCACGTTGGACGATGCGGGCATCCAAGTGACCGACATGGGCTGGTTTTTTGTACGTGCCGTAGCCATGGTGTTTGATCGCTATTTGCAGACGGATCGCACCCGCGCAAAGTTTTCCAAGATCATCTGACTCTTCGGCGCGTGCAGACTTCTCTGGCGGTCACAGCGTTACTGATGGGTTTGGCTGGCGGGCCACATTGCGTCGCCATGTGTGGTGCCGCTTGTGCAGGCATTGGGCACGCGGCCGGTTCGCGAAAAAATACAGCGATTTTGGGCTTCCAATCAGGGCGGGTGCTGGGCTATTCCGCGCTGGGCGCATTGGCCGCTGCTTCGATGCAGGGTTTGGGCTGGTTGACGGTCCAGTCGGCGGCCCTGCGCCCGGTGTGGACACTGTTTCATGTGGCGACTTTTGTGCTGGGTCTGCTGTTGCTGTGGAAGGCACAGCAACCGGTCTGGTTGGAGCAGGCGGGCAGAAAAATATGGTCGCGCGCGCGCTCGCTTGCCCTGGGGCGAGGCCGGGGAGCACCGCTGGTCGTCGGAGTCCTTTGGACTTTCTTGCCCTGTGGTCTGCTTTACTCCGCCCTGCTGGTGGCTGCTTTGACTGGTAGTGCAGTTGAGGGCGCGATGGTCATGGCCTTGTTTGCTTTGGGTACCAGCGTCTCCATGACGGCGGGAGCCTGGTTATGGCTGCGCCTGGGCGGACAAGGTTCTGGAGATTGGGGGGTACGTTTGGCGGGTCTGGCACTTGCCGCCAGCTCGGTCTGGGCTTTATGGATGGGGTTTGCCCACAACGCCGCACCTTGGTGCGTGACACCCTGATGCCACTGCTTGTGGCACGGCCGGGATAATCGATCCGATGCCGAGTTTGAAAACCGTTCCACCCGTTCCCCCAGACCGCTGGAAGCTGTCCGTCGCGCCGATGCTGGACTGGACGGATCGTCATTGCCGCTATTTCCATCGTCTGCTCACGCGTCACGCGCTGTTGTATACGGAAATGGTGACGACCGGGGCACTGTTGCATGGCGACGCGGCGCGTCATCTGCACTACAACGTGGAAGAGCATCCGGTCGCGCTCCAGCTCGGTGGCAGCGAGCCGACTGAGCTGGCGCATTGCGCAAGGCTGGGAGAGCAGTGGGGCTACGACGAGATCAACCTGAATTGCGGTTGCCCGTCGGAGCGTGTGCAAAAGGGCGCATTCGGCGCCTGCCTGATGGCGGAGCCGAAGTTGGTGGCTGACTGTGTCAAGGCGATGCGCGATGCGGTCGCTATCGATGTCACGGTCAAGCACCGCATCGGCATCGACCAGCAAGAGGGCTACGATTTCGTGCGCGACTTTGTCGGCACCATTGCCGATGCCGGCTGCACCACCTTCATCGTGCATGCGCGCAATGCCATCCTGAAGGGACTGAGCCCGAAAGAGAACCGCGAGATACCGCCCCTGCGCTATGAGTTCGTCTACCGGCTCAAGAAAGATTTCCCGGACCTGGAAATCATCCTCAATGGCGGCGTCAAGACGCTGGAGCAGATCGACCTGCATCTGCAGCAGGTGGACGGCGTGATGATCGGCCGCGAGGCGTATCACAACCCTTGGCTGATGTCGGCCTTCGACAGCCGCTATTACGGCGCGCCGGGCGAACTTCCGACCCGGCTGCAAGTGCTGGAGGCGATGCAGGCCTACATCGGCGACCAGCTTGCCCGCCATGGCGAGCACGGGTTAAGGCTCAGCGGCATCACCCGCCATATGCTGGGCCTGGTGAACGGACTGCCCGGCGCACGCCGCTTTCGCCAACTGCTTTCCGATCCTGTCTTGCTGCGCGAACAGGATCCGGCATTGCTCCGCATTGCCTTTGACAGTCTTTCCCGCACCGGCCCGGTTGCGGCTGTTGCGGCCGGCTGACTGCCAGCGAACACACACCATCGACCTTTTTCCCTGTTGATCGAAATGGCAGCCGATTGCCGCTGGTTTGCCAGTGGACTGCTACGTCCAGCGGACGCTTTCCCGCCGCCGCTCGCAGGCGTCATCCAAAAAAATGTTCGAACTTTAGCAAGTTGCCATAGTCGCAGTATGAACAGGAATGCAATTCAGACCTGCGTTCCCGGCCGGCAAATTCCTCTGGACATCAAGCCTTGGTAAGTCGGTGCGGGACATTGAAATATTTACGTTGTTGTCTTTTGCGCGTGCGCTGCGCCCCCGTCATCCCGTCATGGACAAAGGGCAAGCGCAGCGCCGGGTTGAAGTCATGGCATGGAATCTGCGTTGCGGTCGCAGTTCCAATGCTTTGCCGTAGAGAGCAAGAACATGCCCGACAAACCCTGGTCAACCATCCACTTGGAAAGGATTCAATAATGAAACCACTTACACGCACCTCCAAAACCCTGGTAGCGGCCAGCATCCTGGTGGCACTGCTGGCGGGCTGCAAGAAACAGTCTGAGACCAGCGGCGCCTCCGGCACGCCAGGCAGCACATCGGGCGCCACTTCCAGCAGCACATTGCCGAGCCCGTCGACACCGAGCGCAACCACGCCGGAGACGCCAAGCGCGGCGCCGAGCACAGCGCCGAGCACGCCGTCATCCGGATCCAGCGATGCTGCGCCGGGCAGCAGTTCCTCAGGCACATCATCGGGTTCAGCGACGCCTTCGGGCAGCAGCACGATGCCATCGACTGCGCCTTCCGGTACTTCGGGTTCGTCCGGCTCGTCTGGTTCTTCCAGCTCGTCGCCGGCTGGCGCCAGCGATACTGCGCCCGGCAGTTCCAGCGCAATGCCTTCAGGTTCTTCGGGCGCATCGGGTTCACCATCGGGCAGCAGCAGCGAGCCTGCCAGCGGTTCGGGTGCGGCAGGCGGTTCATCCACGACGCGCTGAACCGGCGCATTCCATCCCAGGCGCGCAAGGCCGGATTCGGCTTTGCGCGCTTTTATTTTGCTGTGCTTCGTTGCCGCAATCCATCGATTCGTTACGCCTCTGGCTCATCGCGGCCGGCTTTGCGCCATTTCAATGAGCTGGCGACTCGCGCAGGTGAGAATGAATCCCTGTCGCATTCAAGGCCCTGTCGATCCAGGCAGTTCCCGCTGATTCCCGCGCTGAAAAAACAACTCCAGGGGTACGCAGAGCACGGCATGTGTTTTGCGTAAAGAGGTTCCGTTGCATCGTGCGCAATGCGTCATGTGTTGTGCAGCACGTGCTGCAACAGGTCCTGTCCCGGCCCATGAAATTGACACAATGCCTCACTTCGGCAAGGAGATCGCATGCCAGCAATCATCGTGTTGTCCCATTTGCGCTGGGATTTCGTCTATCAGCGTCCACAGCACCTGCTATCGCGGCTGGCAAAGCGCTATCCGATCGTTTTTGTCGAGGAGCCGGTTGCCAATTCCAGCGACAACAGTTGGGAAATCTCCAATCCGCAAGCCGGCGTGACCGTATGCCGCCCGCACACCATGAACCAGATGCCGGGTTTCCATGATGACCATCTGCCGGAATTGCGCAAGCTGATGCGGCACCTGGTGTCTGACTACGACGACCATATTGCCTGGCTGTATACGCCAATGGCGCTGCCGTTACTGCAGGAGATGCATCCGCGCCTGGTCGTCTACGATTGCATGGACCAGCTTTCTGCATTCAAGGACGCGCCCAAGCAATTGATCCAGCGCGAGAACGCCTTGCTGCGCAGCGCCGACCTGGTGTTTACCGGCGGCCCGAGCCTGTACGAAGCGAAGAAGGACCGGCATCCGAATGTGCATTGCTTTCCGAGCAGTGTCGACGTGCAGCACTTCGAACAGGCGCTGGACCGCACCAATTCCCATGCGCTGCACCGTGGCATTGCCGGTCCCCGGCTCGGCTACTACGGCGTGATTGACGAGCGCCTGGACCTCGGGCTGATAGCGCGCCTTGCCGACGCCCATCCGCAATGGCAGATCGTGCTGGTCGGGCCGGTCGCGAAGATCCCCCTGGCGTCGCTGCCGCAGCGGCCCAATATTCACTACCTGGGGCAGCAGCCGTACAGCGATCTGCCGCAGTTCCTGGCCGGCTGGGACGTTTGCCTGCTGCCGTTTGCACTGAATGAATCGACCCGCTTCATCAGCCCGACCAAGACGCTGGAATATATGGCGGCCGAGCTGCCGATCGTCAGCACGCCAGTAAAGGATGTGGTCGATCATTACAGCCACATCGTGCAGATCGCCGCCACGCCCGAGGAATTCATTGCAGCCTGCGAGAGCGCATTGCTGGAGTCGCCGGCCGAACGTTCGCGCAAGGTCAAGGGCATGCGCGCCGTGCTGGCCAAGACTTCCTGGGACCGCACTGCCGACCAGATGCATGTGCTGATGGAGCACGCCCACAGTATCGACAAGCCGGTTCTCAACCTGCAAGGCGACGGCCACACGCAGTCGGCCGACAGCGTGGTGGTGATCAATTCGCGCCATCGCACCGATGCCGCGCCGCATGTCCGTTGCGTGATCGTCGGCGCCGGGCCGACCGGGCTGTCAGCTGCCTACCACCTGGGGCCGGACACGCTGCTGCTGGACAAGAACAGCAGCGTCGGCGGCTGGTGCCGCTCGATTCGCGACAAGGGCTTCACTTTCGACCATGCCGGTCACATCATGTTTTCCAACGATCCGTATGTGCAGCAGTTGTACCGCACGCTGTTGGGCGAGAACCTGCACTGGCAGGACCGCGAAGCCTGGATCTACAGCAAGGGCGTGCATACCCGCTATCCGTTCCAGGGCGCGCTGTATGGTCTGCCGCCGGAGGTGATCAGGGAATGCATCATGGGTGCGATCGAAGCGCGCTTCGGCGACCTGGGCCTGGCCGAATCTGCCCGCGACGCCATCAATCGCGCAGCGCCGGGGAAGGACCTCACCGACTGTTGTGCGGACGGCACGGTCGAGCTGGCGGCCAACGCCGCTGCCTGTGACCCTGGCGCCCAAGTGGCTCCGGCCAATTTCGAGGAATTCATCTACAAGGTATGGGGACGCGGCATCGGCAAGCATTTTGCGATTCCCTATAACCGCAAACTTTGGACCGTGCCGCTGACGGAGATGGAAACATCCTGGCTCGGCGGGCGGGTGCCGCTGCCTGACCTGGGCGAAATCATTGAAGGTGCATTGCGTCCGGTGGCGCGGCCAATGGGACCCAACGCCCGCTTTGGCTATCCGCTGCGCGGTGGCTTCCAGGCGATGATGGAAGGTTTCCTGCCGCACATCCGCGGCAAGCTCGAGTTGAATGCCGACCTGGTGCAGATTTCGCCATCGCAGCACATTCTGGCGCTGGCGGACGGCCGCCGCTTTTGCTACGACACGCTGGTGTCGACCATGCCGCTGCCGGAGCTGGTCAAGCGCATCGGCAAGGAAGCGCCGGACGAGGTACGTGCCGCCGCAGAGGGCTTGAAACACATTTCAATCCGCTGTGTAAACATCGGCATTGCGCGCGAAAGCGTGACTGACAAGCACTGGATTTACTATCCCGAAGACAGCATATTCCATCGCATCTTCGTGCAGGGCAACGCCAGCCCGGAGTGCAATCCGCCGGGCGGCTTCGGCCTGACTGCTGAAATCTCCTATTCGCCGTGGAAGCCCTTGCCGCTGGATGGCCAGCGCCTGATCGACCGGGTCGTCAGTGATTTGGTCAAGGTCGGGCTGATGCGCGCGGATGACCGTGTGCTGACTGCCAACCAGGTCGACATGCCGTATGCCTATGTGGTGTACGACCATGAGCGCGCGCGCAATGTCGAGACGGTCAAGAGCTGGCTGGCCGGACACGACATCTTGCTGGCCGGGCGTTACAGCGAGTGGGAATACTACAACTCGGACCATGCTTTCCTGGCAGGCAAGAAAGCAGCCGAGACGGTACTACAGGAGCAACCGATGAGGACCGCCGCCGCTGCTGACTAGCGGCAAGTTGGCGCTGCGCCATGTGCGGTCTGCATGGCGCCGCGCCGGGCACGAACGGCAGACGCGGATCGGATCATTTGCCGCTGCCGTCCGGCGCAGCGCCGGTGGCAGTACCAGTCAATGCCGCAGCAAGGAATTCAACTGCCCCTTGCGCTGCCCGAATTCTTCCTCGTATCCGCTGTCGGGCAGGCCGAATTCGCCGCGCAAGGCATCGCGCCGGTGGCGCAGGTCGGCGGCCAATGCACCTGCGTCCAGCTCCGCGCCCGGCAGCTGCGGAAAGATCCGGCGCCGTTCTTCGTCGATATGGTGCCGCACGTACTGGCCCAGTACATGGAAGCGCGCGCTGTAGCAGTGGTCGCCGGGTTGCATCGATTCAAGTTCGCCGATCAACTGGCGCGCCACGTTGTGCTCGACCAGCGCTTCCTCGATCGGGTCGGTCGACCCCAGCGCCTCCATCAGTGCCGGATAGAAAAATTCTTCTTCCACCTGGGCATGGATGATCAGTTCGGTGCAGGCGGTTTCCACCAGCGTCTGCAAGGTCTCATCGTCGGCATGGTGCCGTATCCGCTCGAATTCGTCGAACAGCGCCAGGATTTTGTCGTGATCCTCGTCCAGCGTGCGCATGATCTCGGAGGTCGCATGCGGGCTAGGGTGTTTTGGCATCGCTCTATCCTTGGACAGCTTGGGCATCGAGTTGAATCAGGTCTAGGTCAGGTCGTGATATCGGTTCGGATATGCCAACGGCGGCGCCAATAAAAGTGCGGCGTGCAAGCACCATGCCATCGGCATCGGTTGGATCACAGGCGCGGCAATCGGTTCTCGCACTGCACGGGCTTTGCTGCCAGGTCGATGCACGCTCTAGCGTGCCACGACGCGCAAGCGCCATGATTGGACAAGGGCTCGGCAATCTTTACCGCGACTGCCCGCAATCTTTACGTCGATGCTGCGTTGATTGGCGCCATCGGCAGGCTGCCCGGTCGCTGTGCGCTGGGCATGGATGTTGCCTGTAAAGCAGCACGACTGGTCTGGTATCCAGGTCTCAACTTCGGCAAGGAGAAAAACATGGCATCGGTCCAAATAGAGCCTGCTTACGGCGATCAGACGCTGGCGCGCCGACCCTTGATAGCGGCAATTCGCTGGGGCGCGGTGCTGGCAGGGGTGGTGGTCGGCATTTCCGTCCAGCTCGCGCTGAGCTTGCTGGGCGTGGCAACCGGCTTGTCGGCGACTGACGTGTCGACGATGGAGGGTGCGGCGCTCGGCCGCGGCGCATTGATGTGGGCTGGTGTGAGCATGCTGATAGCGGCCTTGACGGGCGGCTATGTCGCGGCCCGCATGAGCGGCCTCAAGCGCAAGGCCGATGGCGTGCTGCATGGCGTGGTGTCCTGGTCCGTCACCACCTTGCTGTTTGCGACCCTGGCCACGACGGCCACAGGCAACATGCTGGGCACCATGTTCAGCAGCATCGACCCGGGCGCGGTTGTCAGCCGCGTAGCGAGTGGCGATGCCGGCGCTGCGGCCGGCAGGATGGCTGATCTGATCCGCAGCCAGTCCGGTGTCAACGTCACGGCCGACAACCTGCGGATCCTGCAGCAAGCCATCGCCGCCGGACAGCGCGACCAGGCGGTGCAATACATGGTCAGCGCAATGGGCATTGAACCAGGCCGGGCAGCCACCATTGTGGACCAGGGCCTGATCGTCAGCGGCTCGCCGGGGCAGGCGTCATCGCGCGGCCAGGCGCAGGCGAACCAGGCGCTGGACCGTGCCGGGCTGGCCGCATGGACGGTGTTTGGTGCGGTGGCCTTGTCGCTGGTATTGGCCATCATCGGCGGCTTGCTCGGATCGCTGGGCTCGCGCCGCACCACATGGAACGACGAAATCGGCCCGCTGGCGATGGCAAGCACGGCGCGGCCAGCCAGCACCACGACCAGGCCGGGACCGAGCGTGACGACGACTTCACGGGAACCCGGCGGGCGCGACCCCTTGAATCGGGATCCGGTCTGAGCCTGTTGAACTTGTTGGACCTGTTGATCATATTGAACAGGCGAAACGATTCTGGATGAAGGCGGCGAGACAGCATGTTAAAGAGCTTCGAGGGCGGCCAGGCCGCAGGTCGGCCAGGCCCGGGTGACAAGCGTTTCGCCTGTATCGTCGCACGCGATTCGACAGCGACGGCGTTGTTGCACGGCTGCCAGATAGTGACAGCCGGCGGCGAACACCTGGGGCGGGTGAAGTCGATCCTGATCGATGTCAGGACGCGCCAGTTGCGGTATGTGCTGATGGGCAGGAGCCCGGGTTCGGCGACTGTGGCGATTCCCTGGCACGCAATGTATTTCGATTCAGCGCTGGCGCGGCTGGTGTTTTATACGTTCAGTTGATTGTCCGCTTGATCGCCTGTGCCTCCCTGATGGCCTGGATCGGCGAGGGCGCATGCGTGCGGCATCGGCGCGCCTGCCCGGTTCATTGATTCCCGCCAAGTCCGCGATTCCTCGCTGCGGCATCCTCGTAGCAGTCGGCATGTCGTTCGGACCGGAAGCGTCCCGAGGGAGGAAAACAATGAACAATCATCTCGCCATGCTGCTGGCGCTGGCAGCGCTGGCTATCATGCCGCGCGCGGTGCATGCCCATCAGCCTGCCGCTGCTGGTGCCAGCAGTCGTGCCGACAGTCGCGCGGCGCTGGCTCCCCAACTGCATCCGCTGCCGCAATCGGTTGCCAGCAACAGCACCGTCACCCTGCATTGCGGCCGTCATTATTACGGCACGCTGGACCTCGTGCGCCGATCCAACGTCACCGTGCGCACCAAGGGCGATTGCGGCAAGGCCAGCATCAGCCCGGCGCAGGCAGTGCGCGGCTGGAGCCGCCAGCGCGGCAATATCTGGATTGCGCCGGTCCGGTTCCAGCCGGTGCAGCTGACCTGGAACCACAAGCCGCTGTCGCTGGCGCACCATCCCAACCAGCCCTGGGCAAAAGCCAGCAGCAGTGGCCCTGACCGCTTGCAGGCCCGCATGTCCAACGAGGACCTGGCCGGCGCGACCCTGGTTTACCGGCCGGCCGAATGGATGATCGAGACCCGTGCGATACGTGAATACGACAACGGCGCCATCGTCCTCGGTCCGAAGGTCGGCGATGCAATCGACCCGACGCCGGAAACCGAGTTCTATGTGGAAGGCAAGCTGTGGATGCTGGATTCACCCGGCGAATGGGCTTACCACGACGGCTGGCTGTTCGTCTGGCCGCCGGACGGGCAATCGCCGGAAGGGAAAATATGGGCCGGGCCCGATGCCAGCGGCATTGACGCCGCGCACTCGCGCAACATCACCATCGAAAACGTACGCGTGCACACGGCCATGACCGGAATCAGCGCCGCCGATTCGAGCAACCTGCATGTGAGCCGGGTGGAGATCGTCAACAGCGCGCGGGATGGCATTTTTGTCGGTGGCCGCGGTGTGCTGGTCGATGGCGTGCGGATTGTCAATTCGGTCCAGAACGGCATCCTCGGCTACTACGGCATTAGCGATGTGGCGGTGATCAACTCCAGCATCGAGGCGACCGGCACGACCGGCATGCCCAAGCGCTCCAAGGGCGCCATTGCGCTGGAGCAGTCCAGTGGCGTCAAGATACTCAATAACCGGATCGTGGAAGCCTCCTACATAGGCATCCGCGTGCACCGCAAGGCCGTTGTCAGCAACAACCTCGTCGAGCGTGCCTGCCAGGTGTTGTCCGATTGCGGTGGCATCTATACCTTCGCGCGCGACCGCCAGCCGCTGGAGACCCGCATCGAGGGCAATACTGTGCGCAAGCTGGCGGGCCGCTATGCCTATGGCGTGTATCTCGATGACAGCGCCAATGACGTTGCCGTGGTGCGCAACCTGCTGGTGGACAATCCGGGCGGGATCGAGATCCACAATGGCTTCAACAACCTGATTTCCGAGAACGTGATCGCCGACTCCCGCTTCGAGCACATCCTGTTCAACGAAACCGGCGACGAGCGGGTGCTGCGCAACCGCATTGAACGCAATCTGTTCATTACCGGCAAGCGCGAGCCAACCTACCGGCTATGGAGCGTTCGCGGCGGCAGCACGACCGCCGGGTTCGGCGAATTCAACGACAACATCTACGTGGGTCCCGCGGCCGGCTTTGCCGAGCTGCAGGGAAGCGGGCTGGTCGGCTGGAGCGCCTGGCGCGCAAAAATTGGCCAGGATGCGCGGTCGAAACAGGAAAGCAATGTGCAGGCGGGGCGCGAGCGCCAGCGCAAGTGGGCGGCAGGATCGTCGCTGGAAAAAATCAATCCGTGAGCGTCGGCTGTTTTTTTCCGGACAACAGCCCGGCCAGCAGTTGCCGGCCCATGCCCAGCATGAAGAGCGTATTGGTCACCAGGTAGCGCCTGAACAGGCGGCGCGGGTCCGAGCATAGCCGGAACAGCCATTCCAGCCCGTGGCGCTGGGCCCAGGCCGGCGCCCGGCGCACTGTGCCGGCATGATAGTCGAATGCGGCGCCGACGCCGATCATCACGGCATTGAGCCGGCCGCGCCGCTGTGCCATCCATTGCTCCTGCTTGGGGCAGCCCAGGCCAACGAACACGACCTGCGCGCCGGAGCGGCGGATCAGCGCCAGTTCCTGTTCTTGCTCCTGTTCGCTCAGGGGGCGGAACGGCGGCGAATGGACGCCGACCAGCCGCAGCCGCGGAAATGCGCATAACGCTGCGAGCGCCAGGCGATCCAGC
>NZ_JAUSNH010000120.1 GCF_030645335.1 Lacisediminimonas sp.
GAAGCTGCTGCGGGCTGGTCGATCAGGCCGCCCTGGGCGCCTGGTTCCGGGGCCGGCGCCGCTGGCGGCGCCGGCGTGCCGACGCCAAGCTCCGCATTCAATTCGCGCAGCCAGCTCTTGAAGCCATTGCGGGCAAAGAAGTCGCGCAGCGCTGGCCGGTCTTCCGGCTTCTGGGCCAGCGATTCCGGTATCGACGCCATGTGGCTTGCCAGGTTGCAGTCGGTCTTTACCGTTACCAGCACCCGGGCTTGCGGCAGCCAGTCCAGCGCGCGCCGCAGGTTCTCGCCGACTGCGCCACCGATATTGGCGGCATTTTCAATGACGCCGTCCAGCGATCCGTACTGGGCCAGCCATTTGGCTGCGGTTTTCGGGCCGACCTTGTCCACGCCCGGCACGTTGTCGACGGTGTCGCCGACCAGGGACAAATAGTCGACGATGCGCTCGGGCGGCACGCCGAACTTGGCGATCACGCCCGCGCGGTCGAAGCGCTCGTTGCTCATGGTATTGACCAACGTGACGTGCTCGTTGACCAGCTGTGCCAGGTCCTTGTCGCCGGTCGACACCACGGTGTTCATGCCATGCCTGACGGCGTCCACCGCCAGCGTGCCGATCACGTCATCGGCCTCGATCCCTTCCACCTCGATGATGGGCCAGCCCATTGCGCGCACCGCTTCATGGATCGGGGCGATCTGGCGCGCCAGGTCTTCCGGCATGGAGGCGCGGTTGGCCTTGTACTGCGGATAGAGGTCGTCGCGGAAGGTCTTGCCTTTTGCGTCGAATACACAGCCAATGTATGCTGCCGGATAGTCGCTGCGCAGCTTGCGCAGCATGTTGATCATTCCGTAGATGGCGCCAGTGGGCGCGCCTTCCGCATTGCGCAGGTCCGGCAGCGCATGGAAGGCGCGGTAAAGATAGCTTGAGCCGTCGACCAGCAACAGGGTTTTATTCATGGAAATCAGCAGAAAGAATGTGCCGCAGCTGCGGCACCTGAACAACCCCGAAAAGGCCACTGCAAAGAAGGCCAATGAGTCGTGGCAAATGTTCACGATTATGGCAGAGTTTATCGAGGCCGCTGAACGGCTTTCCGAGCTGCGGCCGGCGGTCTCGATATTCGGCTCGGCGCGCCTGGGGCCGGATTCGCCCTACTACCAGACCGCGCTGGAAATTGCCCGCCGCCTTTCCGACGATGGCTTCGCCGTCATTTCCGGTGGCGGCCCGGGCATCATGGAGGCGGCCAACAAGGGCGCCTTTGAAGGCCGTTCGCCATCGGTAGGGCTCAATATCGAACTGCCGCGCGAACAGCACAACAATGCATGGCAGAACCTTTCGATCAATTTCCGCCACTTCTTTGCGCGCAAGGTGGCCTTCGTCAAGTATGCCGACGCCTATGTGATCCTGCCGGGCGGATTCGGTACGCTGGATGAATTCGCCGAGGTGATCGCCCTGATCCAGACCGGCAAGTCGCGCCGCATTCCGGTCATCCTGGTCGGGACCCGGTTCTGGCAAGGCTTGCTGGACTGGATGAAGGGGCAGATGGTCGCCACCGGGACCATCGACCTCTCCGACCTCGAACTGATCCAGTTGATCGACGAGCCGGCCAATGTGGTCAATGCGATCTATGCCTATTATGAGGAGCGCGATATCGTGCCTTCCGAAACAGAACGGCCGAGCAGCAGTTTTTTGTAGTGTTTTTGCTCCCGGGCGCAAGGAGCCGGTGGCGTGCTGCGTTACAATCGTCCCTGTCACAATGACCCCAGGACGATGCGCAGCGCCGCTGACGCGCGTCCGTTTCCAGCAGACCAATCATGCCTATCCAGCGCGCCAGATCCATTGCCCTCACCCTGATTTCCGGCTGCACCATGCTGGCGGCTGCGACCGCCGTGGCCCAGCCCCGCGCCGACGCGCCGCCGCCGCCACGCCTGGAACGGCTGGAAGAGGGCCAGGCGCCGGCGGTCACAATCCCGGGCCGCTCGACCGAGCAAAAAATCGAGGACAAGCGCGAGAATGGCCGGATCACGTCGACCACGGTCAGGACCGGCGGCAGCACTTATACCGTGACGCCCAATACCCCCAAAGGCAGCGCGCTTCCCGGCGACGTGCAAAGCACCAGCAACCGTCCGCCGCAATGGAAAGTGTTGGAATTCAGCACCGATCCGAAGAAAGACCAGCGCAATGACGCTCCTGCCGCAACGCCCTCGCCACCGGCAAACCAGTCTCGCTGAATAGCGGGCCTGCATACCGATCCCCCATCCCGACTCACTGAAATTCGCCGCGTCCGCCAATGGCTGTATTTACTCCCGTCTCACTCGATGATTTACGTTCCTGGGCGGCGCAATTCCCGATCGGGGATGCGCTGGGCATCAAGGGCATTTCTTCCGGCATAGAAAACAGCAATTTCTTCGTCGCCACCAGCACCGGCGAATACGTGCTGACCATCTTCGAAAAGCTGAGCTTCGAGGAATTGCCGTTCTACCTGAACCTGATGCGCCACCTGGCCGAGCGCGGCATCCTGGTTCCGGCGCCGATCGCCAACCGCGATGGCGGCCTGGTTACGCCTTTGCACGGCAAGCCGGCGGCGCTGGTGACCAAGCTCGAAGGCAGCCACCAGATGTCGCCAGCGCCGGCGCATTGCAGCGCGGTGGGCGCGATGCTGGCGCGCATGCACCTGGCCGCCCGCGACTTTGCGATGCAGCAACCGAACTTGCGCGGCCTGGACTGGTGGAATGAGACGACGCCCATCGTGCTGCCCTTCCTGGACGACCGCGACCAGCACCTGCTGCGCTCGGAAATGCATTTCCAGGAAAGCTTCGCGGCAACGCCGGCTTACCATCGCTTGCCGCGCGGGCCAATCCATGCGGACCTGTTCCGCAACAATGTCATGTTCGACGGCGAGCGCCTGACTGGCTTCTTCGACTTTTATTTCGCCGGCTGCGACAGTTGGCTGTTCGATGTCGCCGTGACCGTCAACGACTGGTGCATCGACCAGGACAATGGCCAGCTCGACCCGGCCCGCGTGCGCGCCATGCTCGACGCGTACCATGCGGTGCGGCCCTTTACCGCTGATGAACATGCGGCTTGGCAACCGATGCTGCGGGCGGCGGCGCTGCGCTTCTGGCTATCGCGCCTGTACGACCTGCACCTGCCGCGCGATGCAGAAATGCTGACGCCGCATGATCCCGCCCATTTCGAACGAATCCTGCGTGAGCGTATTGCACATGTTGCTGCGCCACTCTACTGACTGATTCGCCTCCCCCTTTAATCGACAGGCAAATGGAAAAAATTCCCGCACGCGCCGGCTGGCTCTGGATCAAGGAGGGCTTCGCGCTGTTTCGCCGCCAGCCCGCCGAGATGTCCACGCTCTTCCTCAGCTACATGATGTTGATGCTGCTGATTGGCGTGGTGCCCTTGCTCGGACAGATCCTGCCGCTGGTACTGATTCCCGTGTTCTCTATCGCGTTCATGCAAGGCTGCGCCAATGTGGAATCGGGCATCCGTGTCCACCCGAGGCTGCTGGCCACCGGCTTTCGTTCACCGGCGCTGCGCCGCTTGCTGATGCTGGGCCTGTTGTACCTGGTCATGGCAGCGCTGGCCGTGGCGGCGTCGAGCCTGGTCGATGGCGGTGACTTCCTCAGCGTGATGGCGGGCCGCACGGCCGCCGACTCCAAGGCCATACAGGAGTCCGACATGATGTCGGGCATGCTGGTTGCCGCCTTGCTGTACACCCCGCCGGCAATGGCATTCTGGTATGCAGCGCCGCTGGTCGCGTGGCACGACATGGGCGTGGGCAAGGCCGTGTTCTACAGCTTCTTTGCAGTCTTGCGGGCCGGACGCGCTTTCGCGGTGTACGGACTGGCCTGGATATTGGTGGGCGTGGTACTGCCGGTGCTGGTCAGTTCCCTGCTGGCGCTTTTGATCGGCCAACCGCTGGTGACCGTTGTGGTGCTGCTGCCGCTGTCGATCTTGCTGACCGTGGTGATGTACTGCTCGTTCTATCCGACCTATACGCACGTATTCGGCCGGGAGCATATCCCGACGCCAGCCGCCAGCACCTGAGCGCGGCCGCCTGCCAGGGTGGCACGGCCGCAACAGGTCATGCTGGCGGATGCTTGTCCAGCTTGGCGATCGACAGGTCCAGCAGCTTCATGCCGTGCCGCCCGAAGTTGATATTGGCGCGCGCATTGGTCCCGCCACCCTCAACCTGGATGATCACGCCTTCGCCAAACTTGGCGTGATAGACCGTTTCGCCGGCCCGCCAGCCGATATCGCGCTTGCTGATGTTCTGGGCAATGGCATTGGCGCCATTTTGCGGCTCGTCAGCCCAGGCGCTGGCGCCTGGCCGGGCAAACCAATGGGGCTGTTGCTGTACCCGTGGCGACAGCCACTTGAGCGCCGCTTCGGGCAATTCGGCCAGGAAGCGTGACTTGACCTTGTAGCGGGTCTGGCCATGCAGCATGCGCGTCTGGGCGAAGCTGAGAAACAGGCGGCGGCGGGCGCGCGTGATGGCGACATACATCAGGCGGCGCTCCTCTTCCACGCCGTCCTGCGCCTGTTCGCTATTCTCATGCGGGAACAGGCCCTCTTCCAGTCCGGTAATGAACACGGCATCGAATTCCAGGCCCTTGGACGAGTGCACCGTCATCAGTTGCAGCGCATCCTGGCCGGCCTGCGCCTGGTTGTCGCCCGCCTCCAGCGACGCATGCGACAGGAAGGCCGACAGCGGCGACAGGATGGTGGCCAATGGCGCGTCCGCATCCAGCACTTCAGTCCCATCGCCCTGCACCAGCACTGGCGTAGCGCCTGGGTCAAGGCCGGCCGGCATGGCCGGGCCGAGCAGCGCCGGCGCGTCCATCCGGAACCCTTCCTCGGACAGGAACAAGGTAGCGGCACTGACCAGTTGCTCCAGGTTCTCGATGCGGTCAGCGCCTTCCCGCTCGGCCTGGTAGTGCGTCAGCAGGCCGCTTCTTTCCAGCACGATCCTGACCGTTTCCGGCAATGGCAGCCGCTCGGTCTCGAAACGCGCGCCCTCGATCAGCTTGATGAAATTGCCCAGCATGGTGCCGGCCTTGCCGGCGACATAGGGAACGGCGGCATACAGCGAGATGCCGTATTGACGCGCCGCATCCTGCAACTGCTCGATCGACTTGGCGCCGATGCCGCGCGCCGGGAAATTGACCACCCGCAGGAAAGCCGAATCGTTGCCCGGATTGTCCATCAGTTGCAGGTAGGCGATCGCATGCTTGATCTCGGCGCGCTCGAAGAAGCGCTGCCCGCCATAGACGCGATACGGCATGCCGGCGCTGAACAAGGCATGTTCGAGCACGCGCGATTGCGCATTTGAGCGGTACAGCACGGCGATCTCGCTGCGCGCCGCACCGTCGGCGATCAGGCTCTTGGCTTGCTCGACCACCCATTGCGCCTCTTGCAGGTCGCTGGTCGCTTCGAACACACGCAATGGCTCGCCATGACCGGCCTCGGTGCGCAGGTTCTTGCCCAGGCGTTTGCTGTTATTGGCGATCAGCAGATTGGCCGAATCGAGGATATGGCCGTGCGACCGGTAATTCTGCTCAAGCTTGATCAGGTTTTCGACCCGGAACTCGCGCTCGAAGGCAGCCATGTTGCCGACATTGGCGCCGCGGAAGGCATAGATGCTCTGGTCATCATCGCCCACCGCAAATACGACGCCATGCTGGCCGGCCATCAACTTCAGCCATTTGTATTGCAAGTCGTTGGTGTCCTGGAATTCATCGACCAGGATATGGCGAAAGCGCGCCTGGTAATGCTCGCGCAGCGGCTGGTTGCGCAGCAGCAGTTCATAGGTACGCAATAGCAGTACGGCGAAATCGACCACGCCTTCGCGCTGGCACTGCTCGTCATAGGCGGCGTACAGCTCGACGAAGCGCCGGTTGTATTCATCATTGGCTTCGACATCCTTGGCGCGCAAGCCCTGGTCCTTGGCGCTGTTGATGAAGTACATCAGGTTGCGTGCCGGGTACTTTTCATCATCGACGTTGAGGCTTTTGAGCAGTCGCTTGATGGTGGAAAGCTGGTCCTGGCTATCGAGGATCTGGAATGACTGCGGCAGGGCTGCGTCGCGGAAATGCGCGCGCAATAGCCGGTTGCAAATGCCATGGAAGGTGCCGATCCACATGCCGCGGGTATTAATCGGCAGCATGGCCGACAGCCGCGACATCATTTCCTTGGCCGCCTTGTTGGTGAAGGTTACCGCCAGCACACCGCCGGGCGATACCTGCTGGGTCTGGATCAGCCACGCGATCCGGGTCGTGAGGACACGCGTCTTGCCGGAGCCGGCGCCGGCCAGGATCAGTGCCGGCTGGGCCGGAAGGGTGACGGCGGCGAGCTGTTCAGGATTCAGGCCGAGGAGAAGGGTTTGCATCGCGAGATTATACCGGCGAGCAGGGGGCAAGCCCTTGGGCATCGAGCTAGCGCCATCTCGGGCGAAAAAAAGATTTTATGTTCGTTTATGGAACAAATGAGACCAAATTGTTACTTAGACGTCGCTCCTTCATGAAACCGGAATGGAGATCGTAAATTGCACCGGGGGGATGTACAGTGGCCGCGCGAACGAACAGCAACCAGCATCTTGTTGCATCAACAATACGACCGGCCAATCACGCGCCGCTCTACCCGCCCCAGACCAGCTCGACACACATTCAGCCAGAAGACAAAATCTGCTACGACGCCGTGAATTTCACCAAGGGCGATTTCGGAAAAGTGACTTCGCACCAGCCTCACTTGCGTATATCCAATTCGCTCTACCGCGAAGAATAGCGCTGCGCTACGGGCAATGACAGCAGACCTCCAACTTGAGGCATCTTGAATTTAGCGGTCGGATTACGGGGAAAGAGTATGGACAAATCAACTTCAGCAATGAAGGGCACGCGCAGCCAGCGCAAGATCGGCGCGCCCGAGAAAAAACCATCGGCACCGGATGGTGGCCTGGGTTGTCGCGTCATCTACGAAAATAAGGCCAAAAAGAAATCCGGCTTTCTGGGCGCCGCCCGCGCGATCTTTGCGAAACAGTCGGTGAGCAAACAAAGCGCCCGGGCACGCCTGGCGTCAATCGACCTGGGGCCACCAGCACCTAAATATGTACCTTCGCCGCCACCGCGCGATGCAGTGGCGGCAGGAAAATCGGCACATGCAGGGGCTGCCTATGACGAGGGCACAGCGTTCGCGTTCCTTTTTGAGGATGCTGCCAATAAAACGCAGCTTGGCACGGACGAAGGACCGCCACCACCAACTTACATCCCGTTGCCACCCTCTGAAACCCCGAACATGGGCTTCACGCAGAATGACGAGCTCGATGCACTGGCGGCACAGATGGACGTCCAGCGGCAACTGGCGCGAAAAAGCCGGCAGGCTGCAGAAGAGTCCCAACCAGAGATGTCGTCGCCAAGCGCCGGCAACGAGTCGGACGAGCCGGGGCCGACCGGAACATCGATCACCCATACCAGTATCGTCAATTCAAGTGGTGATTCGGAACAGCCGGAGTTCATGAAAAAAGAACTGATCCTGACTGCGCCAGACCGCGGCATCTTGATGATGACGGGCGAAGAGTCAAGGCTGAGGATCCTGCTGACGAACATGCGGACCGAACCAGACGGCAGCAAGATCGAACAAGCTGAGATGGCTTACACTGATTACCAACCACCCTCAGTGGACATCGCTGGCGCAGCCGATTTTTTCGAACAAGCTGCCAAGCAAGCGGGTTTGAATTCGGAAGCACGACCGAAGCGCTGAAGCACAAAGCGCTCCGAATCGCCTGCGCGCGCTCTTGCTGCGCGCCTGTTTGCAGTTAAGCCCACAAGCCGGCGAAATCGCGGGCCGCTTCTTTGGGCTGCTGCGCGCCATAGACACTGCTGATGGCGGCAACCATGTCCGCTCCGGCAGCCACCAGCGGGGCTGAATTCTGCACGGTCATGCCGCCGATCACCACGATTGGCAATGGCACTTCGGCATGCGACTGCGCAATGATGTCCACCGCAGTCGTCACCGGATACTTCTTCACCCTTGACGGATAAAAGCCGCCAAAGGCCACATAACTGGCCCCTTCGCGATGCGCCCTTTTTGCAAGTTCGAGGTCGCCATAACACGAAGCGCCGACAATCTTGCCCTCTCCCAGCGCCTGGCGTATTTGCGCCACCGGCGCGTCCGTTCCACCCACATGCAGGCCATCGGCATCAAGCTCCAGGCACAGGTCGAGATGATCGTTGATGATGAACGGCCGCTGGGCCCGGCGACACAGCGCCAATAGAGCTGCCGCTTGCTCGCGGCGCAGTGTCGGTGTGGCCGTCTTGTGCCGGTATTGGACCAGCGCGGCGCCGCCTTGCAGTGCCTGCTCGGTCACCCGCAACAAGGCTGCCGTGTCATCCCAATCCGGCGTGACAATGTACAAACCCTTCATGCCAATTCCTCTATTGCGTTGATTCGTTCGGGAATGCGCTGTCCCTCTGCTATCGCATACGCGCGCTCCAGCGCACTGTGGCACCAGACCTGTGCCCGTGCGATGGCCTGCTCCATCGAACTGCCGCTTGCGATCAGGGCGGCGATTGCCGACGCCAGCGTGCAGCCGGTGCCATGAAAACTTCCGGGCAGGCGCGGCACGCTCCAGCAGCGCTCGCCCCCCTGCGTGAACCAGTGATTGATGACGATCTCGCCCTCACCATGGCCGCCTTTGATCAAGACGTTCGGACATTCTTTCAGCAACATCGCGCCCTGCTGCTGCACATTGCTGACACCGCCGCAAAGCACGGTGGCTTCGGGCAGGTTCGGTGTGACCAGGCTGGCCAGGCTGCGCAGCGGCGCCAGCGCGGCCACGGCGTCGTCGCGCGTCAACATGTCGCCATGTCCGCTGGCCAGCACCGGATCGAGCACGACCGGCAAGCCCGGATTGTCGATCCGCAATTGCCTGATGATGCCGGCAATCGCCTCGGCGTTGGCGCGATTGCCGACGATGCCGATCTTGACGGCCGATATCGCGATCTTCGCAGTCAGTACGCGGGCCTGCTCGCGGATCAAGGCGGCGTCGACCGGATGAATGGCGAACACGCGGTCATTGTCCTGCACCGTCAGCGTGGTGATGATCGGCAAGGCATGTGCGCCGTGCGCGGCAATCGCCATGATGTCAGCCTGTATGCCCGCGCCCCCGCTGGGGTCGAGCCCGGCGAACACCAGGACGCAGGCCTTGTTCATGCGATGCGTCCGGCCATCGGGGAGGAAGGCGACGCGGCGAACTTGCGCGGTATGCGGCCGGCAAGATACGCATCTCGTCCGGCTTCGACCGCCAGCTTCATGGCGCGCGCCATGCGCACCGGATCCCTGGCACCGGCAATCGCCGTATTCATCAGTACGCCGTCGCAACCGAGCTCCATCGCAATGGCGGCGTCGGACGCGGTGCCGACGCCGGCGTCGACCAATACCGGCACCCTGGCCTGTTCAATGATCAGCGATAGGTTCCAGGGGTTCAGGATGCCCATGCCGGATCCGATCAGCGAGGCCAGCGGCATCACGGCGACGCAGCCGATCTCTTCAAGCATGCGGGCCTGGATCGGGTCGTCGCTGCAATACACCATGACGTCGAATCCATCCTTGACCAGGGTCTCGGCGGCTTTCAGCGTTTCCGGCATGTTGGGGAACAGCGTCTTTTCGTCGCCCAACACTTCCAGCTTGACCAGCTTGTGGCCATTGAGCAGTTCACGCGCTAGTTGCAGCGTGTAGACCGCGTCTTTGGCGTTGTAGCAGCCGGCGGTATTGGGCAGGATGGTGAACCGGGACGGCGGCACCACATCCAGCAGGCTGGGCGCGTTCGGGTCCTGGCCAATATTGACGCGGCGGATCGCAACAGTGATGATGTCGGCGCCGCTGGCTTCGGTCGCCAGCCGGGTTTCTTCCAGGTCCTTGTACTTGCCGCTGCCCACCAACAGGCGCGAGCGGTAGGTCTTGCCGGCGATGGTCAGCCCTTCGGACGCGGACACTGCGGCGTCGCGGCCGCTGTCTTGCATGGTCATGCTGATGCTCCTTGTTGTTCAACGCATTGGGGCGAGGTCAATCAGCCGCCCCCGATCGCCCGCACGATATCTATCCGGTCTTGCGCTTGCAGGTGGCGCTGCGGCCATTGCTGGCGCGGCACCACCTCGCGGTTGATGGCGACAGCGCAAGCCTTGCCAGCCAGCGCCAGTTCTGACACCAGGTCCTGCACCGTGCGGCTTTCCTCTACCGAGCGCGGCTCACCATTGAGTTCGATCTCGATCATGGCTTGCCTACTGCTTGCGATAGATCTCGGCGCCCATCTTGACGAATTCGACCGCCTTGACTTCCATGCCTTTCTTCAAGGCGTCGATCTCGCTGATGCCCTGCTTGGCGGCGTAGTCGCGCACGTCCTGCGTGATTTTCATCGAGCAGAAATGCGGCCCGCACATCGAGCAGAAATGGGCAACTTTTGCCGAGTCCTTGGGCAGGGTCTCGTCATGGAATTCGCGCGCCTTGTCCGGGTCCAGGCCGATGTTGAACTGGTCTTCCCAGCGGAACTCGAAACGCGCCTTCGACAAGGCATTGTCGCGGATCTGCGCGCCGGGGTGTCCCTTGGCCAGGTCGGCAGCATGGGCGGCGATCTTGTAGGTGATGATGCCGTCCTTGACGTCGACCTTGTTGGGCAAGCCGAGATGCTCTTTCGGCGTTACGTAGCACAGCATGGCCGTGCCGTACCAGCCGATCTGCGCGGCGCCAATGCCGGAGGTGATGTGGTCGTAGCCAGGGGCGATGTCGGTGGTCAGGGGGCCGAGCGTGTAGAACGGCGCTTCATGGCACTGCTCCAGTTGCAGGTCCATGTTTTCCTTGATCAGCTGCATCGGCACATGGCCGGGGCCTTCGATCATGACTTGCACGTCATGCTTCCAGGCGACCTGGGTCAGCTCGCCCAGGGTTTTCAATTCGCCCAGTTGTGCTTCGTCGTTGGCGTCGTAGATGGAGCCGGGACGCAAGCCGTCACCCAGCGAAAACGACACGTCATAAGCCTTCATGATCTGGCAAATGTCTTCGAAATGCTCGTACAGGAATGATTCCTTGTGATGCGCCAGGCACCACTTGGCCATGATCGAGCCGCCGCGCGACACAATGCCGGTCATGCGCTTGGCCGTCATCGGCACATAGCGCAGCAGCACGCCGGCGTGGATCGTGAAGTAATCCACGCCCTGCTCTGCCTGCTCGATCAGGGTGTCGCGGAAAATTTCCCAGGTCAGGTCTTCTGCCTTGCCGTTGACCTTCTCCAGCGCCTGGTAGATCGGCACGGTGCCGATCGGCACCGGCGAATTGCGGATGATCCATTCGCGGGTTTCGTGGATGTGCTTGCCGGTGGACAGATCCATCACGGTGTCGCCGCCCCAGCGGATCGACCAGGTCATTTTTTCGACTTCTTCGCCAATCGATGAAGTGACGGCCGAGTTGCCGATATTGGCATTGATCTTGACCAGGAAATTGCGGCCGATGATCATCGGCTCGATTTCAGGATGGTTGATGTTCATCGGAATGATGGCGCGGCCGCGCGCGACTTCACTGCGCACGAACTCGGGCGTGATCACCGCCGGGATCGACGCACCGAAGGATTGGCCGGGATGCTGGCGTCCCATCAGCTCAGCCATTTTCAGGCCGGTCGGGCCGGCGTTGCGCAGGCTCTCCATGTACTCTTCACGACGCAGGTTTTCGCGGATGGCGACGTATTCCATATCCGGCGTGATGATGCCCTGGCGCGCATAGTGCATCTGCGTGACGTTCTTGCCGGCGATGGCGCGGCGCGGCTTGCGATGCAGGTTGAAGCGCAGTTCGGCCAGCTTGGGGTCGTTCAGGCGCTCGACGCCATAGGCAGAAGTCGGGCCGGTCAGTTCCTCCGTATCGCCACGCTCGGCAATCCACGCGCCGCGCAGCGGCGCCAGGCCAGAACGGATGTCGATCCTGACGTCCGGGTCGGTATAGGGGCCCGAGGTGTCGTAGACATAGATCGGCGGGTTGGGCTCGGCGCCCATGGACGCGGGCGTATCGCTCTGGCTGACTGCACGCATCGGAACCCGGATGTCGGGGCGCGAACCTTCC
>NZ_JAUSNH010000124.1 GCF_030645335.1 Lacisediminimonas sp.
CAAGCTCAAGGGCAAGACCATCATGGGTTTCCGGCCTGGCTCCAATCCGGACGTCTACCTGGAAGCGGCGCTGCGCAAGCATGGCATCGATCCGAAAAAAGACCTGACGATCATGAACAACCTGGGACCGCCAGCCCGCGCCGGCGCCTGGATGTCTGGCCGCGCCGACTATGCGATTTTCCTGGAGCCTGAAGCCAGTACGCTGGAACGCGATGGCAAGGCGCACATGCTCGCTTCGATCGGTGCTGAAGTCGGACAAGTCGACTACACCGTATTCACCACCACGGACGCCTTCATCAGCAAGCAACCGCAAGTGGTGCAGGCATGGACCAATGCGATTGCCCGGGCAATGAAACATGTGCAGGCCGCATCTTCTGCCGACCTGGCCAAACAAGTGGCGGAATTCTTCCCCGCCGTGCCGCAGCCGCAAATCGCCGCCGCCATCGACCGCTACAAGCAATACAACATCTGGAAAGTCACGCCCGTGATCGAGCCGGAAGCAATCAACAAGCTGCAGGACATGCTGGTCACCAGCGGCGTGCTGGATAGCAGCAAGCGGGTGAAGTACCAGGACATCGTTGTCCCTGACTTTGCCAAGCGCGCAAAATGACCAGCGGCGCACGACTGTCAGCCGTGCCGACGCCGGCAACCGGAACTGCAAAGATTGCGTTGCAAGGCGTCGGCCTGCGCTATTTCACGCGCGAGGCTGAAACCGAGGCGCTGTCCAACATTTCCCTGGACCTCGCCCCCGGGGAGTTTGTCAGCATCATTGGCCAGTCCGGCTGCGGCAAGAGCACCTTGCTGTCCCTGATCGCCGGCATCATGCCGGCGACCGACGGCGCCATCCTGATCGACGGCAAGCCCATTACCGGACCTTCGCCGCGGGTGGGCTACATGCTGCAGCAAGACTATCTGTATGAATGGCGCAGCATCCTGGACAACTGCATACTCGGCGCGGAAATCCAGGGCCTCGATCTCGACCGCGCACGGGCGCGCGCGGTGCAACTGCTGCAGAAATGCGCACTCGGCGATTTCCTGCACCACTACCCGAGGCAATTGTCCGGCGGCATGCGGCAACGGGTGGCGCTGGTGCGCACCCTGGTCACCGAGCCGGACGTGGTGCTGCTGGACGAGCCGTTTTCCGCGCTCGACTCCCAGACCCGGCTGGCCATTGCCGACGAAGTGGTCGACGTGCTGCGGGCAGAAGGCAAGACAGTCATACTCGTCACGCACGACATTGGCGAAGCGATTGCCATGACCGACCGCGTGATCGTGCTGTCGCGCCGTCCGGGCCGGGTCCGCTCCGAGCACAAGATCGCGTTCAGTACCCAGGACGGGAAACGGCCGGCGCCTTTCGTCGCGCGCGGCCTGCCCGAATTCAACGAGTACTTCAATTTGCTGTGGAAAGAACTCGATGTCCATGTCGAAGGATAAGCAATGAGCGCCATGCCAAACTCCGTCCCCTTGCGGGTTGTCGCAGCACCCAGCACGCAATACCTGCGCTACCTGCGCAATACCCGGCGCAACAGCCAGCTGATCATTGCGACCCAGCTTGCCTTGCTGCTGCTCTTCTTCGGCCTGTGGGAGCTGCTGCCGCGGCTCAAGCTGATCAACCCGATGCTGACCAGCTATCCCAGCGCCTTGTGGCCGACCTTCATTGAACTGCTGGTCAACGGCAAGCTGCTGCACCATGCCTGGTCGACGCTGTACGCCACCATCATCGGTTTTGCATTGAGCATGGTGCTGGGCATCATCATCGCCGCCGGCCTGTGGTGGTCCGAGTTCGTCTACAAGGTGGCCGATCCATTCCTGGTGGTGGGCAATGCCATGCCGAAGATTGCCTTCGTGCCGATCTTCTATCTGTGGCTCGGTTCGGAATATTCGATCTACGGGATTGCCGTGGCCATCGCCGTGTTCGTGACGATCATGATCATGTTTGCCGGCTTCCGCGCAATCGACGCCAACAAGATCAAGCTGGCGCTGACCTTTGGCGCAACACGCTGGCAAGTGCTGCATAAAGTCGTATTGCCAGGCAGCGTGCCGACCCTGATCGCCGCCCTCAAGATGAACGTCGGCCTGGCGCTGGTGGGCGTGGTGGTCGGCGAATTCCAGTCCTCCAATTCCGGACTCGGATTCCTGATCATCAACGGCAGCCAGATGTTCAAGATGAACATCGTCATGACCTCGATCACGGTGCTGGCGCTGCTCTCCAGCGTGATGTACATGGCGATCTACTATCTCGAAGCGGCGGTCAACCGGCGTTACCTGTAAGGACCGACATGGCAATCGAATTTCCGCAATGGGTGGTGGACCGGGTAGTGGCGCGGCAGGGCCGGCTGCATGCGTTCGAGCGCATCAATCCGCAGCGTGCGGCGTTTGTCGTGGTCGACCTGCAAAACTATTACATGATGCCGGGCTACCAGGGTGAATGCGCGCCGGCGCGTGCCATCATTCCAGCCGTCAACCGGCTGGCGTCGATCATGCGCGCAGCCGGCGGCACGGTAGTCTGGATCCAGACTTCGGCCGACGGCGCCGACCAGTTCTGGTCGCATCATCATGCGCAAATGCTCACACCGGAGCGCAGCCAGCGCCGGCTGCGCGAACTGGCCAGCGGCACGCCCGGCTTTGCCCTGCATCCGGAGCTCGATGTCAGGCCGGGCGACCAGCATGTCGTGAAACGCTGTTACAGCGCCCTCACTGAAGGCTCATCCAGCCTGGCCACGTTGCTGCGCGGGCGCGGCATCGACACCGTGCTGATCGGCGGCACCGTCACCAATGTGTGCTGCGAATCGACAGCGCGCGATGCGATGGCGATGGACTTCCGCACCATCATGATCGACGACGCGCTTGCCGCCGTCACGCCGGAAGAACAGCTGCAGTCGCTGACCAACTGGATACTATTTTTTGGCGATGTGCAAAGCGTGGACCAGGCGCAAGCGGCGCTCGGCAAGGGCGGCGGCGCCGTGGCAGCATCGGCAGCGGCGGCCTGAACCCGCGTCTCGTGCAGCGACTCGATATGGACCGCATCCACCCGCCATTCCTGGCGCTGCAAACCGGCCTGATGGATCAGGCGGCTGCGGAACGCTTCAACGAGTCACGGCCCACGTTGTGCACATGCTGGGCGGCGAGCAGGGACGCCAGTTCCGCATTGCCTGAAATGACGGCCTGCAGCACCTGCGCATGCTCTTCCCAGTTCTGGCGCGCGCGCGCAGTGTGGCTGGAGGTAAACAGCATCGCCGTGCGGCCGCGCAGCGAGCGCATCACGTCGGTCAGCACATCATTGCAGGCAGCCGTTGCCAGCAACTCGTGGAAGCGCGTGTTGAGTTCCGACAGCAAGTTGGCGTCATTGCCCTGGGCCGCCTTGATGCCCTCTTCAAGCACCTGTTTCAGGTCGGCCATCGACTTTTCGGTACGGCGCTGTGCGGCCAGCTTGGCGTTGAGCCCCTCCAGCGTCGCGCGTACCTCGACCAGGTCGCGCGCCACTTCGTCTGAATAGAATGCGACACATGCACCGCGGCGCGGCTCGATCGTGACCAGGCCTTCCGCAGCCAGCGCGCGCAAAGCCTCCCGCACGGGAATGCGCGACGCACCCATTTCTTCCGACAGCCGGGTCTCTACCAGCCGCTCGCCATTGGCCAGGCTGCCCGACAGGATACGTTGGCGCAAGGTGTCGCGGATCAGCGCGAACAGGGGCAAATGCTGCTGGCCGACCTTCGGATTGACCGGCGCCGCAGCCGCAGCGTGCGAAGCGGCATCGGCCGCGACAGGGGGATCGTTATTCATCGTTGCATTCCAGAATTCCAGGATAGGCTTTTTAGATTGTATACGTTGTTCCGCTCAAGCCAAACAATTGACGCGTCGCAGCGACGCTGCGCTTCGCTACTTATATGGCGACTCAATCGCAAAACAAGCTGACCCGAATCACAAATTTATGTATACAATATACGCAAGGTCGCACCGAACACCAACAACCCCTTCCACCACCGATGGAGCGAACAATGACTCAATTGATGTCTCGTGATGAATTCCGGACCGCCCTGGAGCAAGCCATCCAGGGCAAGAGCGCCAACAAATCGCCGTTCAGCCTGGCATGGGCCGGCGGCACACTGTCGCGCGACCACCTGGCGCGCTGGGCAGAAAACCATTACCACTATGTCGGCCCGTTCGCCGACTACCTGGGCTACCTGTATGCGCGCATGCCGGCGCAGTACGTCGATGCCAAGGATTTCCTACTGGCGAACATGTATGAAGAAGAAATCGGCGGCGACCGCCATACCGACCTGCTGATCCGTTTTGCCGAGTCCTGCGGCACCACGCGTGAGCGGGTGCAGGATCCGGACAATATGTCGCCCACCACACGCGGCCTGCAAAGCTGGTGCTATGCGGTGGCCATGCGCGAAGACCCGATCGTCGCCGTCGCGGCGCTGGTGGTCGGCCTGGAATCGCAGGTACCGTCGATCTATCGCAAGCAAACGCCGACGCTGCGCGAAAAGTACGGCTTCACCGATGAGGAAGTCGAATTCTTCGACCTGCACATCGTGTCCGACGAAATCCACGGCGAACGCGGCTACCAGATCGTGCTGGAGCATGCGACCACACCGGAACTGCAGCAACGCTGCCTGAAGATTTGCGAAATCGGCGCCCAGATGCGCCTGCTGTACACCACCGCGCTCTACTACGACTATGTAGAAGGCCGTCCGGAAATGCCGCGGGCTGCCTGAGCGCACCACGCAGTTTGCCAGCCGATGCAGCACTGCGCCGGGCCCGGGTCTCCTGATCCCGGCCCGACCCGGGCTGCCCCAACCCAACCTCGCGCAGTGAGCAGCATGAGCAGCCCAATGGTATTCAAAAATTACATCGACGGTGAGTGGTGCGCCAGCAGCGCCGGCCATACCTTCGAAAACCGTAATCCGGCCGACAGCGACGATCTGGTCGGGCTGTTCCAGGCCTCGCAAGCGCAAGACGCGCAACGTGCGGTCGATGCTGCCGCAGCCGCCTTTGAAGGCTGGAAAAAGACCCCGGTTTCCAAACGCGCAAAAATCCTCAACAGCGCCGCCGACTGGCTGGAAGCAAACGCCCCGCAAATCGCGCAGGAACTCACGCGCGAAGAAGGCAAGTCGGTCGCGCTGGCCAGGGATGAAGTGCTGCGTTCGGCGCAGACATTGCGCTTCTACGCGGTCGAGGGACAGTCGTTCACTGGCGAAACCTTCCCGCAGGACGACCCCGACATGCTGGTCTACACCCAGCGCGAGCCGCTGGGTGTGGTGACGGTCATCTCGCCCTGGAATTTCCCGATCTCGATCCCGGCGCGCAAGATTGCACCGGCCCTGGTGATGGGCAATACGGTGGTTTTCAAGCCGTCTTCGGATGCGCCGCTCAGCGGCTACCGACTGGCAGAGGCATTGATCCAGGCCGGCTTGCCCAAGGGCGTGCTGAACCTGGTCACAGGCCGTGCTGCCGACATTGGCGCGGCCGTGACCGAAGCGCCGCAGGTGCGCGCAATTTCGTTTACCGGCTCAACCGCCGCCGGCGAACACATCCATCGTTCGGTGTCGCTGACCACCCGCACGCAGATGGAATTGGGCGGCAAGAACCCGCTGATCGTGATGGAAGACGCCGACCTCGACCAGGCGGTCGACCTCGCCATCAAGGGTGGGCTCTCGCTCAGCGGACAGGCGTGTACCGGCACCAGCCGCATCATCGTGATGTCGCAGGTCAAGGCGGCCTTCACTGACAAGCTGCTGGCAAAGATCAGCACACTCAAGATCGGCAACGGCATGACGCCCGGCATGGACATCGGCCCGCTGGCGACGCAAAAGCAGCTCGACACAGTGCTGTCTTACATCGCCATCGGCAAACAGGAAGCGCGCCACCTGGTCGGCGGCGAGCGCCTGCGCGACGGCGACCATGAGCGCGGCTACTATGTGTCACCTGCCGTGTTCACCGACGTCACCCAGAAAATGCGCATCGCCCAGGAAGAGATATTCGGCCCGGTACTGGCCATCATCGAAGCCAGCAGCTTCGACGATGCGCTGGCCAAGGCCAACGACACCCGGTACGGGCTGTCGGCGGCGATTGCCACCGGCAATGCGCGTTACGCGCATCGCTTTGCGCAGGAGATCGAGTCCGGCACCGTAAAAATCAACCGCACCACCACCGGCAACCTGATCAATGCGCCGTTCGGCGGCCTGAAGTCATCGAGCACCTCGACCTTCCGCGAATCGGGCCGCACCGGCCTGGAGTTCTATTCGCAAATCAAGACGGTGTATCGCGGCTGCTGAGCCGCCGACGCCCGCCACCCGGAATCAAAAGGAACAAGCACATGAAACAAAGCCTGAAGCTGGAACTGAAAGAAGCGCGCCTGATGGTCGCCGCGGCAATCGCCAAGGCCACCGACATCGGCGTGCTGGAATCGATCTGCGTGGTCGACGACGGCGGCTATCCGCTGGTGCTGGAACGCATGGACGGCGCGCGCATCACCGGACCGCAGATTGCCTGGAACAAGGCCTTCACCGCAGCCGGCCACAAGCGCTCGACCCACCTGTTCAACACGCCGCCCAACGGCCCTGCCCTGCCCGGCAATGAAGCCTTCGGCATCCAGTGGAGCTTCGACGGCAAGTTCGCCGTCTTCGTTGGCGGCTACCCGATCGTCGTCAATGGCGAAGTGGTCGGCGGTGTCGGCCTGTCCGGCGGCAACGGCGAGCAGGACACGGCCTGCGGCGTGGCGGCACTGCAGGCATTGCAGGACTTGCTGGCGCCGGCCGGCTACGAAGTCACGGTCACCGCCGACATCAAGAAGTAACGATGCCCAAAGTCATCCTGCACAAGAACGGCCAGGCGCACGTAGGCGAGATCAAGGAGAACGGCAACCTGGTGGTGTGCGCCGGCATCAAGACATTCCCGTTCCCGCACCTGTCGTACGGCTGCGGCATGGGCAGGTGCGGCAAATGCGCCAGCATCATCATCAACGGCGCCGAACACCTGGGGGCCCCGAACTGGAAAGAAGAAAGGAAGCTGGGCGATCACCTGGCGCAAGGTTACCGCCTGGCTTGCCAGCTATGGCTGTCGCATGACCTCGAACTCAGCCAGGATGGCATCGACCCGGCCTTGAGCGTCATGACGCCCGGGACCGTGAAATGACCAGTCGCAGCGAGCAGCGGCGATAACAAGTAAACTGCAACCCGCCCGGAGCCTGCCCCCTGCCCGTCGCAGGTCTCCCGTCCCATCAGGAAAAAACCAGCATGTACGTCATTTTGATCAGCAAGAGCGGCCAGTTCCGTACTGAAGCAGCCCAGAGCGCCGACCTGAAAACGATCGAAGCATGGGACTATGTTTTTTCCGGCAAGACCAAGGCGCACTTCGTGATTGCCGAACTCGATCACGAAGTCAAAGTGAAAGTGACCGATGAAACCGAATCGGCGACCATCAACTACGTACCCTCCAAATTCCTGCCCCGCTTCGCCTCGCTGGAGCAAGCGCGCGCAGAACTGCGCAGCCTGACCAGTTTCGGCAAGCTCGACACCGCACTGGTGCGCGCATGAATACTGCAGCAAAGCCAGCCAATGCAGGAGCAGCGGCAGGCACGACATCACCGGATACCCCAATGATAGAAGTCACGTTCATCACCAACGAAGGCCGGGTCGCGACCGCGCCCGAAAACAGCAACCTGCTGCGCGTATCGCTGCGCGAAAAGGGCGGCATCCCGTTCAAGTGCGGCGGCGGCCTGTGCGGCACCTGCCGCTGCAAGATCGAACAAGGGCGCGACAACCTGGACGCCGTCAAGGACAAGGAACGGCGGCACCTGACCGACGCCGAACTGGAGAATGGCTACCGGATGGCTTGCCAGACCTTCATCGTCAAGGGCAATGTCAGCGTCTCCTGGGAACCGCGGACCTGGGTGCCGAAGAAGGTCTAGGCACTCCCGTACAATACCGCCTTTGCCGGCGCGGGCGGCCCCTGCCCCCCCGCGCGCAGGATGGCGATTTTCCTCACCACGAACAACACGCAATGGATTATTCGGCTGGCACGCTCGTCTTCATCACACTGATCTTTGTCCTCGCCGGCTCGGTCAAGGGATTCATCGGCCTGGGCCTGCCTTCGGTGGCGATTGGCCTGCTCACATTCCGCCTCGGCATGCCGGAGGCCGTCGCGCTGCTGGTGATGCCGACCATCATCACCAACCTGTGGCAATTGATTGCCGGCCCGCGCTTCGTGCACCTGATCCGGCGCTTCACCCCCATGCTGATCGGCATGTTCATTGGCGCATTCGTCGGCGTGAAGCTACTGATCGACGGCGAATTTGCGACCATCCTGATGGGCTGCGTGCTGGCGGGCTATGGATTGCTCGGGCTGACCCGGTTTGAATTCACTGTCTCGCCGCGCTGGGAGTCCCGGCTATCGCCGGTCACTGGCCTGGTGACTGGCGTGCTGTACGGATCGACCGGCCTGGGCATGACCGCCGTCCCCTTCGTGTCGGCATTGGGACTGTCCAAGGACGAGCTGATCCAGGCCATGGGCCTGATTTTTTCGATGATGTCGGTCGCCATGGTGCTGGCATTGGCCTACGCCGGCAGGTTCGAGCCTGCGGTGGCAGGCACCTCATTGATGGCGCTGGTACCGGCAATGCTGGGCATGCTGCTCGGACAAAAGCTGCGCGACAAGGTCAATCCGGTCGCCTTCCGGCGCATTTTCTTCATCGCGATGGTGGCGTTGGGGATTTACACAATCGTGCATGCGATCAAGTGACAAGTGATGCTACGTCGGCGTCATCGGCCAGGTCCATGCCCGGGCGCCCGGCTTTACCGTCCGTGCCAGTAGCGCGGCTGCTCCCTGCGCCAGGCCGAGCTGTTTAGCCGATCCCCCACCTCGATCCGCACCGCACCGGACTGGTCGGTACGCCAGGTCGCAATCCCGCGCGCATCGTAGCGCGCCACCACATCGGCCTTCGGGTGCCGGTAGCGATTGCGGTATCCGACCTGGAAAATTGCCAGCCCGGGTTGCACCGCATCCAGGAATTTGACGGTCGATGAAGTACCGCTGCCATGATGCGGCGCCAGCAGTACATCTGCGCGCAGCTTGCGCGGCGCCTCGGCCAGCAGCCGTGCTTCCTGCGCCGCTTCGATATCCCCGGGCAGCAAGATCGAACGGGTGCCCACGCTGATCTTCAGCGTACAGCTGCGGGCGTTCGGCTTGCGGCCACGCAGGTACTCGCCATCGTCCGGATGCAGGATCTCAAAGCGCGCGTCATCCCACTCCCAGCGCTGACCGGCGCGGCAACGGAAATGATTGGTCGCAGCGCGCACCACCGGACTGCCTTCTTCCAGCGACGACAGCGTCCGGCCAACTTGCATCTGCGTCAGGATCGACACCGCCCCGCCGGAATGGTCATTGTCGTTATGCGACACGATCAACATGTCCAGCGCGCCAATCCCGCGGGCGCGCAGGTAGGGCAGGATCACCCGGTTGCCGCCATCGGCCTCCGGCGTGTACCAGGGGCCGGTGTCATACAACAGGCGATGGCTGGCAGTCTCGATCAGCACCGCCGTGCCCTGGCCGACGTCGAGCGCCGTCATCGTGACGCCTTGTGTCGGTGCGCTGGGCTGGTTCAACAGCAGCGGCAGCCACAGCAACAGGCCGGCGCTGCGCACCGGCCAGCCACGCGGCGCCAGCATCCACAGCATGCCGGCCAGCGCCAGCGCGAACATCCACCATGCCGGTGCAGGCGCGCTCATCATGGCCAGTGGCATGGCGGCCAGCCATTGCAGGAAAACCGCCAGCCAGGCGGTGACCTGGTGCGCCGCCACCAGCACCATGCCGCCCAGGGGCTGCGGCAGCACGCTGCCCACCAGCGACAAGGGCGTCACGATGAAACTGATGACCGGAATCGCCAGCGCATTGGCCACCGGGCTCACCAGCGACACCTGGCTAAACAGCAGCAAGGTCAGCGGCGCCAGGCCGATGCTGATCGCATACTGCGTGCGCACCGCGCTGCGCAAGGAATCGCGCCAGGCCTGGCGTGGGCGCAAGTGACGGAGATCCCCCGCGCCAGCGTAGAGAATCACGGCGACCGCGCCGAACGACAGCCAGAAGCCCGGCCACAATACCGCCCACGGGTCCAGCAGCACGACCACCGCCAGCGCCAGGCACAGCACATGCGACACCCGGGTGGCGCGGCCAAACCACATGGCCAGCGCAACGACTGCCAGCATCAGCAGCGTGCGCTGCGCCGGCACGCCGAAACCGGACAGCAATACGTACAGCAGCGCGCACAAAGCGCCCGCCAGCGCCGCTGCCTTCGGTGCCGCCAGGAATAAGGGCAATTGGGCGCGGGTAAAGAACGAGCGCCGCCACAGGAAAGACACGGCGCCGGCAAACAGGCCGGCGATCATCGTGATGTGCAGACCGGAGATCGACACCAGGTGACCGACGCCGGTCGCATTGAATATCTTCCAGTCGGCCGCGCTGATGTCGCGCTGGTCGCCGATGACGAGTGCGACGATCACACCGGCATACGGCCTGCCTGCCAGTGCTGCCTGCATGCGATCGCGCAGGCGCGCGCGGGTGCGCTCGATGATGCTGGAAAAGCCGGGAACGAATTCGGTCAGGCGTCGGTTGCTGGCGTTGCTGGCGGCGTCGTCGCTGGCGGCAGCAACGCTCGCGCCAGCCGGGCGCACACTGCCAGTGGCCCGCACTCCCTGCTCCAGCAGCCATGCTTCGTAATCGAAACCGCCCGGGTTGGCGTTGCCATGCGGCCGGCGCAAGCGCACGCGCAATTGCCAGCGCTCGCCCGGCGCCACCGCCAGCGGCGCGGCGCCACTGTCCTGCGCATACCAGGACAGCGCAATGCGCGGCGGAATCGCGATCCCGGCCGGCGTTTTTTCAACCCGGAAATTAAAGCGCACGCCGCGTTCAAAAGTTTGCGGCAAGCTATCGACCACGCCGACGATGTCGATATCGCGTCCTTCAAGGGCAAGCGGCAATTCCGGCGCCAGACGCTGCTGCGCCTGCAAGGCCGCCGCCCCGGCGCCCAGGGCCGCGCCGGCCACGAGCGAGCACAGGATGGCAAAGCGCGCTGCGCGACGCGCACACCATGACAGCCAAAACAAGCCGGCAGCGCCCGCCAGCAGGAGCAACGCCGTCGCCGTGTCGGGCAGGGTGGCGCGCGTCTGTAACCAGCAAGTGCCGACCAGCAAGCCGAGCACCGCCGCGCGCATGCCCGTCAGCCGCCCTGGTCCAGCGGCAGCCGCAGCCGATCCAGCACGGCATGGGCGTTTGCCGTGGTGTGCAAGGCCACGTCCGCCAGATCCATGCCGCGCAATTGCGCCAGCAGCGCGCCAATGGCCGGCAACTGCTCCGGCGAATTGCGTGCCGGATGCAGCCAGGCCGGCGAGATATCGGGCGCATCGGTTTCCAGCACGATCGCCGACAGCGGCAGCTGGGTCGCCAGCCGGCGAATCTGCAAGGCCCGCGGAAAGGTCATGGCGCCGCCAAAGCCCAGCTTCATGCCGCAGCCGAGGAAAGCCTCAGCTTGCTGGAAGCTGCCATTGAACGCATGCGCAATGCCGCCGGGCGTCTCGATACGGCGCAGGTATTTGAGCACGATGTCCTGCGAGCGGCGCACGTGCAGCAGCACCGGCAGGCCGACCTCGCGCGCCAGTTTTAATTGTTCACTGTAGAAATATTCCTGCTTCTCGCGCATGCCGGGTTCCAGCAAGGCGGGAAGGAAGAAATCCAGGCCGATCTCGCCGATCGCCACCAGCAACGGATCGGCCAATGCGGCATGCACCGCGCTGCGCAACAGGTCGAGATCGTCCTGGCTGGCCGCCGGCACGCAGATCGGATGGATGCCCAGCGCGTAACGGCATCCCGCAGCCGCACGCGACAGCGCGGCCACCGTGGCGAAGTTGGCGGCATTCACCGCCGGGATCACGATGCGTTCGACACCGGCCTGGTGGGCCCGCCCGGCAATCGCGAGCGACTCGCCGCCAAACTCGGCCGCATCAAGGTGACAGTGCGTGTCGACCCACATCGGCTGGCCTTACTCGATGGGCAGCAAGCCGAGGTCCGACAGCCGCAGCACGCGATCGCACTGCTGCGCCAGTTCGGTGTCGTGGGTGACGATGATGAAGGCGGTGCGCAAGGTGCCGGACAACTCCAGCATCAGGTCGAAGGTTTTTTGCGCGGTGTGGCGGTCGAGGTTGCCGGTCGGCTCGTCAGCCAGCACGCAGGCCGGCTGCGTGACCAGCGCACGCGCTAACGCCACCCGCTGGCGCTCGCCGCCGGACAGCTCGCCCGGCACGTGGGTGACGCGGTTGGCCAGCCCGACGCGGTCCAGCATTGCCGCGGCGGCTTCACGCGCCTGGGCGCGCGGCTGGCGGCGGATGAACAAGGGCATGGCCACGTTGTCCAGCGCACTGAATTCGGGCAGCAGGTGATGGAACTGGTAGACGAAGCCCAGCGAGGTGTTGCGCAGTGCGCCGCGACTGGACTCGTCCAGCGTGCCGAAGTCGCGTCCGTTGAGCATGACGCTGCCTTCGCTGGGCGTATCGAGCCCGCCCAACAGGTGCAGCAAGGTCGACTTGCCGGAACCCGATGCGCCGACAATGGCCACCCGCTCGCCGGCCTGGATGTCGAAATCGACGCCGTGGAACACCTGGACGGCATGCTTGCCCTGGCTGAAGGTCTTGCCCAGGCCGCGGCAGGAAAGTATGGATTGTTCGGTCGTCATCATTCGTAGCGCAAGGCTTCTGCCGGCCGCACGCGCGCGGCGGACCAGCTGGGATAAAGGGTGGCCAGGAAGGCCAGTACGACGGCGACACCGCCGATGGTCGTCACATCGCGCCAGCGCAGGTCGGACGGCAGCGCGCTGATCAGGTAAATGTCGCGCGGCAGGAACTGCACGCCAAGCAAGCCCTCGATGAAGGGCACGATGACATCGACATTCGATGCAATCAGCACCCCCATGCCGACCCCGATGGCGGTGCCGAACAGCCCGACCAACGCCCCCTGCACCATGAAGATTTTCATGATGGATGCGGGCGAGGAACCCAGCGTGCGCAAGATCGCAATGTCGGCCTGCTTGTCGGTCACCGTCATCAC
>NZ_JAUSNH010000135.1 GCF_030645335.1 Lacisediminimonas sp.
CAGGCTGTTGCGCATTTCGCGCACTTCCATCAGCAGGCTGCCCTGGGTTGCGCTGCTGGTGTCGATCGAGATCGACAGGTCGCCGTGGGCGATGCTGCTGGCAATGCGCGCCGTGTAGTCGGGCTCGCCGCCGAGCTGCTTGATCAGGCCGCGGGTAATCGTCACGCCGGCCAGCAGGCCCAGGAACACGGCAACGCCGCCCAGGATCAGCATGGTGTTGCGCGCGGTGCTGTACGCGGCTTCGGCTTCGGAGGCTGCCTGCTTGGTCAGCTTGTCTTCCAGTGCAGCGAGCTGCTCCAGCGCGGCCATCCATTTTTTCTGGTTCGGGCGAATTTCGCGGATCAGGACCTTGGTCGCATCTTCCGCCTTGCCACTCATCCACAGTTCAGAGGCCTTGGCGATCGCCGGCATGGCAGCCGCTTCCGATTCCTTGGCCTGGGCCAGCAAGGCCTTTTCCTGCGGCGTGGTCGATGACTCGCCGGCAAACTTGTCCGAGAGCTTCTTTTGCGCGTCGGCATAGCTCGCGGCCAGTTCGTTGACGCGCTTCATCTCCGGTTCCATATCGTCCGGCTCCACCAGCAGCGTCAGGATGCGCAGCGACGTGATGCGGTCGGCGACGTTGGCGCGCATCTCGATCACGAGACGGTTCACCACGTTGTTGACGGTCACGACATTGTCCAGGCGGTCCTGGATCTGCTTCATGTTCATGATCCCGACCACTGTCACAGCCACCAGGAAAAACAGAACCAGGGAAAAACCAAGACCGAGTCGGGTACCGACCTTCATATTGGATAAATTCATTTCGTGTCTTTTCAATTAACTAGTAAGCAGGTTCGGGGATCGTCCTGGCCCCGGCGCCGCCAGGTCCTGACTCTCATCTCAGTGAGAATCTGCGTAATTTCACTCAGGATAAATCAAAAAATGACTGCGGATGCAAATATATAGGTTCTCAGATGAATTGTTTCACCAGAACAACACTTTAGGAGGAAAATCAATGCTTTAATCCATAAGGCATACCGAATTATAGGGTCTTTTTTTTCCGCAAAGCAAGCTTTAATCGGTTTGGCCAGGGCCGCGCATGCCGGCAAACGCTTCCAACAGCAGTGCCGGGTCGGCGCCGGCCAGCTTTTTGGAATCGGAAAGGACTTGGCGGAAGGCCCGGGCGCCGGGCAGCCCGGCCATCAGGCCCAGCATATGGCGCGTGATGCTGTTGAGCTTGAGTCCGCGCGACCCGAACTGGTCCAGCTGCGACTGTATATAAGGGATCATGGCGGCCAGCACTTCCTCGCGCGTTTTCACGGGCGTGGCGTCGCCGTAGAAGCGGGCGTCGTAAGTGGCCATGGCGTAGGGATTATGATAAGCCTCGCGCCCCAGCATCACCCCGTCCACGTGCGCCAGGTGCCCGGCGATCTCGTCGTCGGACTTGATGCCGCCGTTGATGATGATCTCCAGGTCAGGAAACTCGCGCTTGAGCTGGTAGGCCACCTCATACTTCAGCGGTGGAATCTCACGGTTTTCCTTGGGCGAGAGGCCCTTCAGGATGGCGTTGCGGGCGTGCACGATAAAAGTGCGGCAACCGGCGTCGGCGATGGTGCCGACGAAATCGCGCACGAAATCGTAATCTTCATTGCGGTCGATGCCGATCCGGTGCTTGACCGTCACGTCGATCGAGACGGCATCGCGCATGGCTTTCACGCAGTCCGCCACAAGTTGCGGCTCTGCCATCAGGCAGGCGCCGAAAGCGCCCTTTTGAACGCGCTCTGACGTGCAACCGCAATTCAGGTTGAACTCGTCATAGCCCCATTGCTGGCACAGCCTGGCGCATAGCGCCATGTCCTGCGGCTCGCTGCCGCCAAGCTGCAGCGCAAGCGGATGTTCGCCGTCGGAGAAATCGAGGTGGCGCGCAACGTCCCCATGCAGCAAGGCGCCGGTGGTCACCATCTCGGTGTACAGCCAGGTATGCCGCGTGACCTGGCGGTGGAACATGCGGCAGTGGCGGTCGGTCCAGTCCATCATGGGCGCGACGGATACTGTGCGCGGGGGCAAATTCTTCATAAATTCCGAAATACGACAGGCAGTGCACACATTGTGCAGGCAAAGGCGGCCTATTATTCCACACTGCCTGCACTGCCCGGCGTCGATGCGGCCGGCCCGGACTGCCAGCCGCCGGCCGCTTGCTATTTGGCCGGAGCCGGCTTGCCCATCTGCTCGCGCATGATCTGCAAGTCTTGCTGCATCATGGTCATGCGGTTTTCCATCATCCTGACCATTTGCGCGCGCTGCTCGGGCGACTTTGACATCATGTGCTGCTCGATCATGGCCCGGCGATCGACAGGCGCCTTGCCATCGGGCTTGGCGCCATGCATCTGGCCATGCATTTTTTCATGCATCTGGCCATGCATTTTTCCGTGCATCTCCCCTTGCATTTTCCCGTGCATCTCCCCGTGCATCGGGCACATTTCCATGCCCCCCGCACCGGCCATCATTCCCTTGCCCATCGCGCCGTGTCCTGCTTGCGGCGCGCCGGCCGCCCTGGCCTGGGCTTGGTGGGCTGCATGGTCATGGCCGCTATTTGCGGTCGTGGCAGTCGTGCAGCCGGCAACAAGCAATGCGCCTGACACAGCAGCCAGGGCGATGTATCGCTGGGATTTATTTGACATCATGTTCCTCCGTTGGTTAGCTTGCGAATAATGGTGACGACGTACTGGCCTTCTATTTTCTCTGCGCGGAAGCGAATTTTTTCGCCCGCCGCAACTTGATCCAGCAGGGCGGGATCCTTGACCCGGAACACCATCGTCATCGGCGGCATGTCCAGGTTCGCCAATGGACCGTGCCTGATCGTGAGTTTGCCCTGCTCCTTGTCGACCTTGCGGATTTCGCCATCGGACAGCGCAGCGTCGGCGTTGCTGGCGTTGCCGCCGTCGCTGACCACGCCAGCCCCACTGTTGCTTGCCGGCGTCGCGGCTGTCGCCGGATGATGCGCATCGTTTGCCTGCACCGCCGACAAGGGCGCAGCCAGGCACAGCGCCAACGCCGCCTTCAAGAGATTTGGATATTGTGCAGTCTTCATGATTGACGTCCCTTTACGATGATTGTTCCGACCATGCCAGATTCAAAATGTCCCGGCAGCAAGCAGCCAAAATGAAAAGTGCCGGCCTGGTTGAACTGCCAGACCATCTGTTCCGTCTTGCCGGGGGCGACATGGGCCATGTAAGGGTCCTCATGTTCCATGCCAGGATGTTTTTTCATCAGCTCGCCATGCGCCTTGAGCTGCGCCATCGTGCCCAGCACCATCTCGTGCATGATCTTGCCCTTGTTGGTGACGACGAATTTCACCGTGTCGCCCTGCCTGATTTCCAGCGACGCCGGCGAGTAGCGCATGTTGTCGCCCATGTCCACGCGTATGGTCCGCACGACGGCCTTCGGGTCGCCTTCCCGACCAAAACTATGTTGCTCCTTGTCGATCACACGGGCGGCAGGGTGCTTGGCGGCGGCGCCGTCGCCGTGGGCCAGCGCCGCACCGGCGGCGAGCAACAGGGCCAGGCCCGCCATCGGGATTGCTGCAAATTGTCGTTTCATTCCATGCTCCTTTACTGTTTTCAATGTCCTGCGTGGCCAAGCGGCTTGCGCACCGTGACCTCCACCGGTTTGGTCTTGCTGGCCAGCGGCATCGACTGCCCGCCGGCCGAACTGTTGCGGCTGGCTGCCGGCAGCGCGCCGGTCCATTCATAAGCGACGGTGCCGGCCGGATGGCGGTACCAGCCGTGGTCGCTGTAGTCGCCCGGCTTTTGCTCCTTGCGCACTTTGACGATGGTGAACATGCCGCCCATGCCGACGCCGCCAAACGGACCTTTGCCAGTCATCATCGGCAAGGTGTTGTCCGGTAGCGGCATTTCCATGCTCTCCATGTCGGCCATGCCGCGCTCGCCCATCACCATGTAGTCCGGCACCAGCTTGTTGATTTTTTCGGCAACGCCCTTGTGGTCGACGCCGATCAGGGTCGGCAGGTTGTGCCCCATGGCGTTCATGGTGTGGTGCGACTTGTGGCAATGGAATGCCCAGTCGCCGAGGTCGGTGGCGTCGAATTCAATGGCGCGCATCTGCCCCACTGCAATATCGGCCGTGACTTCCGGCCAGCGCGAGGCCGGATTGGTCCAGCCCCCATCGGTGCCGGTGACGGTAAATTCATGGCCGTGCAGGTGGATCGGATGGTTGGTCATGGTCAGGTTGCCGACCCGGATGCGCACGCGGTCGCCCTGCCGCACATTCATGGTGTCAATGCCCGGGAACACCCGGCTGTTGAAGGTGAACAGGTTGAAGTCCAGCATGGTGTTGACGCGCGGGGTGTAGCTGCCGGGGGTGATGTCGTAACTGCCCAGCAGGAACACGAAATCACGGTCGACCTTCATGAAGTTCGGGTTTTTAGGATGGGTGATCCAGAAGCCCATCATGCCCATTGCCATCTGCACCATCTCATCCGCATGCGGGTGGTACATAAAAGTGCCGGGCCGCTTGGCCTCGAATTCATAGACAAAAGTCTTGCCGGCCGGGATTCCCGGCTGCGTCAGGCCGGTGACGCCATCCATGCCGTTTGGCAGCCGTTGCCCATGCCAGTGCACGCTGGTGTGCTCGGGCAACTTGTTGGTGACGAAGATGCGCACGCGGTCCCCCTCCACCACCTCGATGGTCGGGCCCGGTGACTGGCCGTTATAGCCCCACAGGTTGGCTTTCATGCCGGGCGCCATTTCACGCACCACCGGCTCCGCAACCAGGTGGAACTCCTTGACGTTATTGTTCATGCGCCAGGGCAGCGACCAGCCATTGAGCGTCACCACCGGGCTGAACGGGCGCCCTGTCTGCGGCATCGGCGGCGGCTGGGTTGCCGGTCCGTTTGCAACCACCGCCTCCGGCAGCGACGCCGCGCCGACCCGACTCACCAGGCTGGCGCTGACGGCAACGGCGCCGGCTCCCTTGAAAAAATTCCTGCGCGAAATCAGCTTGTCCATCGTTCGTTTCCTTTTTTCCGTATCCACATGCCGGCCGTTCAATGGCCGCCGGCGGCGCTGGCACTGGCCGCCGCAGTGCGCGTGCGCATCGCTGTGCCGGTGCTGCCGGATCCGTTAATGGCGGCTTGCAAGTCGATCTCTGCAATCCAGAAATCGCGTTGCGCCTCGATCGCGGCGCTTACCGCATTGACCTGGTCGCGGGCGTCAGCCAGCAACTCGAAGGTGCTCGACAGCATGCCGTTGTAGCGCAGCAGCACCTCGTCGGAAATGCGCTTGCGCAGCGGCACGACCTGGTCCCGGTAATGGCGAGCGACATCGTAAGTCGTACGGTAAGCCGCGTAGGATTCACGTACTTGCGAACGGGCGCGTATGGCGGTGTCGGCGGTACGGTGCAAGGCTTGCATGTAGAGCGCTTCGGCCTTGGCCTTGCGCGCGGTGCCCCAGTCGAATATCGGCAACACCAATTCGACCTCGTAACCATTGGATCGGCTCTTGCCGGTTTCACTCTTGTTCTTGTAGCCGAAATCGAGCACGTTGACGAAGGCCGTGGCGCGGGTCAGGCCAAGCGCGGCGGCAGTTGCTTCGGACTCCTTCTTTGCCACTTGTATGTCAAGCCGCTGCGTCATGGCCTGCGCTTCGGCATTGTCGCCCTGGGCCGGCGCTTTGGGCAGGTCCGGCAGGCGTTCGGGCAGGGTGAACGCGACCCGCTCGCCCCACAGGCCCATCAAGCGTGTCAGTTGCTCGCGCGCGGCGACGTCGTTCTGGCGCGCCCGCGCAAACTGGGCTAGCGCCTCAGCATGGAACACTTGCTCGCGTGCTTCGTCGAGCTTGCTCCAGTTACCGACCCGCGCCAGGCGTTTGCCCAGTTCAGCACCGGCTGCTGCGGCTTCCACCACTTGCTCGAAATAGTGCGCCACCTGGCGCGCGGCAATGGCATTGAAGTAAGCACGACGCACGTCGGCCGCCAGGTTCACTGCATTGCCGGCGGTGATCAACTGGGCTGATTCAAAGCGGCGGCGTTCGATGCCGGAGCGCATCGGTATCGTCAGCAGGCCGGCCAGGTCAAAAAAGATGCTGCGCTCGATTTCCACATCGCTGCCATTGTGCGATCGGCCAAACGAAAAGCCGGGATTGCGCATGCGGCCAGCCTGCACCAGGTCAGCTTCGGCAACACCGAGTTCGGCCAGTGCGCCCTGCAATGCGCGGTTGTTCAGCAAGGCCACCGCGACGGCGCCGTCGGCCGTCAGCGGCTTGGCCAATAGCGCGTCGGTGGTGGCGCTGGCCTCTGTCGCTGTCGCACCGTCCTGTCGGACGAGCTTCTGGCCGGTGCGGGCCTGGGTCAGGTCGGATACGCCCGAGATGCCGCCGTCTGCAGAAAAGCTGGCGCAGCCGGACAGGAATACCAGGGACAGGGCAGCGGCCAGGGGCTTGGGTGCGAAGTTCATGATCCCTGCCCCCGGTTTCCGTGCTGGTGTGCCGGTGGCGGCGGTGCTGCCGCTGGTGCTGGTGCGGTGGCCGTGGCTTTTGGTACGGGCATCATCTGGCGGTTGTGCAAGATCCAGGATTTGTCGGGGGATGCTTGTGCAGTTTCCGGCGCGGTCTGGTCGCTGGCAAATACGGAAACGTAGGCGACCGGCCGGCCGCTGGCAGCGGGGTTGGCCGGATCAGGTTGTTGCTGGGCCATGACGGCCATTGGCCACATGGCCAACAGGATGGCGATACGCCGCGAATTGGGAGACATCATTTCCTCGATATCGTTTTGGCAGGCGTGCAAAGGCACGCACTGCGGGCCGCATGGGCGCAAATGATGCGCCCGGCGGGTCAGCGATCAGGTGGAAATGGTTCTGGGAGGTCTTTCGAGGCCGGCCAGGACGTGGCTTGCCACGTGGCCTGGGGGGGCAATCACGATTGCGCGCGATGGGCTGGGGATGGCGAGGTCGACTGCAACCGAAGGGGGTGCGGTGGCGCCGACGCAGCACAGTGCGCAGGCGCTGCAGGTGGAGGCGGATTGGTTGGCGCTTGCGTCTTGTGGTGTTGCTGCTGAAGCGTGCGCACCTGCCATTTCCATCGCCATTGCGTCAGTGTCGGTGTTGGCGGCGCTTTGATGGTGGTGGGCGTGTTGGGAATGGTCTGTGTGCTGGGCAGCGTGCGGATGCTGGGATGGTGCGTCGCGGGCGGCTGAGGCCGGCGCCGCGTTCTGGTGATGCGTCATGGCCGGCTGCCCGCGCATGGCGGCGTGGTCGGATGGGGAGCACGAGAATTGGGCGGACGCGGCGAGGCTTTGCAGCGGGAGGGCTAGCATGAGGAGCCAGAGCAATAGGGTGCGGGGCCAGCGTGTCATGGGGGGAGTATAGCGCATGGGGCGGGGGAGGATGTTGGCCGGGCGCGGTGGGGGCTGCTTGCTTGCTGCGGGGGCCCCTCGGTTTTAAATTGATGGGGTTTATTGGCTACATTCTTCTGGTTGGTTAATCGTGTTTTATTATCTCTGTTGTTAAGCGGGGTGTGCGCCCCCGCGGGCGCGTAACTCTCTTTTTGGCAGCGCCAAAAAGAAAGTCACCAAAGAAAAAGGCGCTAAAACCCATTTGGCTAACCGCGCCGCGAAAGGCAACTCGATTCGGGCTCTCGAACAATCCGGGCTGCCATTTCACGCTGGGATGCGGCAACGCGTGTGTTCTCTCAGTGGA
>NZ_JAUSNH010000146.1 GCF_030645335.1 Lacisediminimonas sp.
GGTGTGCTGCATGCACAGGGCCATGATCATGAAGAGGAAGGCGAGGCCGCCGTCATGGAGCGACGGGAAACCGAAATCCTGGCCCGGCTTGGCGTGGCGGACCCCTATCGCGAGCGCTGACGCCCCGCAACCCGGTCGGCCAGCCAATCGATTGCTGTATGCTATGCGAAACCTGTAAACCCCTGACGGACCTATGCAAGAACCTCCCAGTCGGGAGAAAAATCCCGACCACAAAGCCCATCGGTCGCTGTTCGAGCGACTGACCGCGCTGATTTCCCCCGAGCCGGAAAACCGGGCAGAACTGCTCGAGATATTGCATGACGCGCATGCGCACGGCCTGATCGATGAAGACGCATTGTCGATGATCGAAGGCGTGTTCCAGGTTTCCGACCTCTCCGCCCGCGACATCATGGTGCCGCGCGCGCAGATGGATACGATCGACATCAGCCAGCCGATCGAAGAATGGCTGCCGCTGGTGCTGCGCTCCGGTCATTCGCGCTTTCCCGTCATTGATGGCGACCGTGATCGCGTGGCCGGCATCCTGCTGGCCAAGGACTTGTTGCGCTACTTCGCCGACCAGGCTTTCGATGTGCGCGGCATGTTGCGCCCGGCTGTGTTCATCCCCGAATCGAAGCGCCTGAACGTGCTGCTGCGCGACTTTCGCGCCAACCGCAACCACATTGCCATCGTCGTCGACGAATACGGCGGGGTATCCGGTTTGCTGACGATTGAAGACGTGCTGGAACAGATCGTCGGCGACATCGAGGACGAGTACGACTTCGACGAGGAGCAGGACAATATCCTTCCCGCCCGCCCGGGCAACTACGGAGCGCGCTGGCGCGTGAAGGCGCATGCGCCCATCAGCCAGTTCAACGACACGCTCGGACTCACGTTCTCGGATGCCGAGGTCGATACCGTCGGCGGCCTGGTCGCGACCCATCTCGGGCGCGTGCCGGACAAGGGCGAGATCTTCGACATGGACAATGTGCGCTTTGAAGTACTGCGCGCCGACGGCCGCAAGGTTCAGGTGCTGCTGGTCGACAAGCTGCCGCCGGGCCTGGCTGGCAGCGAAAAGCGCTGAGCCGGATGCTGCCGTGATCCCCGCGATCCGACCCCGGCTGGCTCCCTCCCCCGCGCTGCTGCTGGCAGCACTTGCCGGCGCACTCTCGACGCTGTCATTCGCGCCATTGGGCTGGTGGGGGCTGCAATTCATCACGCTGGCAGCCTTGTTTGCGCTGGTCGAGCGCGCTGCCACGGTACGCCAGGCAGCCCTGCTTGGCTGGGCATTTTCATTCGGCTGGATGGCCGGCGGCATCTGGTGGTTGTTCATCAGCTTGCACCGCTACGGCGGCCTGCCGGCCTGGATCGCGGTTGCCGCCGTGCTGCTGCTGGCCACCGTGATGGGCCTGTACGCCGCCGCCTCGATGGGTGCGGGCCGCTGGCTGCAGCAACGCGGCGCCTCGCGCGCCGTGCTGCTGCTGGTGGCGCTGCCGGTGCTGTGGATGTTGTCCGAATGGGTGCGCGGCTGGCTGTTCACCGGCTTTCCGTGGATCGTCTCCGGCTATGCGCATACCGACGGCGTACTGGCCGGCTTTGCGCCGCTGGTGGGCGTCTACGGCATCGGCTGGCTGGCGGCCTTGCTGGCGGGCTGCATCGTCTTGCGCGACCGGCGCGCGCTGGCCATGGCGATCCTGGTCATTGCCGCCGGATTGGGCCTTGCCCAGGTGAGCTGGACCCAGCCGCACGGCAAGCCCATCAGCGTGCGGCTGCTGCAAGGCAATGTGCCGCAGGAAATGAAATTCGCGCACGGACAAGTACAAGCGGCGCTGGACATGTACCGGCAAATGATGACCGAACAAGCGGCCGACCTGGTCGCCACGCCGGAAACCGCCCTGCCCATGCTGGCCCACCGTTTGCCGGCCGACTACCTGCCCATGCTGCAGCAGTTCGCCACCCGTACCGGCAGCCATGTGCTGCTTGGCATTCCGGTCAGCGACGGGCCGGACAATTACGCCAATAGCGTATTGGGCTTCGCACCAAGCCCGGCACTCGCTGCGAACGCACCACAGGCGGCGCCCGCGCCCGGACCTGCTGCTGCGTATCGTTACGACAAGCACCACCTGGTGCCGTTCGGTGAATTCATCCCGCCCGGATCACTATGGTTCGTGCGGATGATGAATATTCCGCTGGGCGACTTCACCCGCGGCCGGCTGTTGCAGGCGCCGTTCACCGTCAAGGACCAGCGGGTACTGCCCAATATCTGCTACGAAGACTTGTTTGGCGAAGAAATCGCCGAGCAGCTTGCCGATCGCTGGTTTGCCGGCGAACTGCCGGCCACCATCTTGCTCAATCTCTCCAACATCGCCTGGTTCGGCGACACCATCGCGCTGCCGCAGCACCTGCAGATTTCGCGCATGCGCAGCCTGGAAACCGGGCGGCCGATGCTGCGCTCGACCAATACCGGCGTCACGGCCGTGATCGATCACCGCGGCGCGGTGGCAGCCCGATTGCCTGACAACCAGCGCGCCACGCTGGCGGCGCAAGTGCAGGGAATGCAAGGCTGGACACCCTACATGCTGGGCGGCAACCTGCCAATACTGGCGCTGGCGGCGGCGCTGCTGTTGCTCACTTGGCGCGCACTGCGCCGCACAAGCACGTCTGGCGCTGGCAAAACCCGCTAGAATTCAGGGTTTTCCACGCTTTCTGCCCGCTCGACCCGGCGCCACTCCAACATGCTCACATTTCAACAGGTCATCCTCACACTGCAAGAGTACTGGGATCGCCAGGGTTGCGCCCTGCTGCAACCTTACGACATGGAAGTCGGTGCCGGCACGTCGCACACTGCGACTTTCCTGCGCGCAATCGGCCCGGAGCCGTGGCGCGCTGCCTATGTGCAGCCTTCCCGCCGTCCCAAGGATGGCCGCTATGGCGAAAATCCGAACCGCATGCAGCACTACTACCAGTACCAGGTGGTCTTGAAGCCGGCGCCGGAAAATATCCTCGAACTGTATCTCGGCTCCTTGCAGGCGCTGGGGCTGGACTTGCAGCAGAACGACGTGCGCTTTGTCGAAGACGACTGGGAAAATCCGACGCTGGGCGCCTGGGGCCTGGGCTGGGAAGTCTGGCTGAACGGCATGGAAGTCACGCAGTTCACGTACTTCCAGCAAGTCGGCGGCCTCGACTGCAAGCCGGTGCTGGGCGAAATCACCTACGGCATCGAACGGCTGGCCATGTACCTGCAGGGCGCGGAAAACGTGTTCGACCTGGTATGGACCGAGTGGGACGATCATGGCGTCACGCGCCGGTTGACCTACGGTGACGTGTTCCACCAGAACGAAGTCGAGCAGTCGGCCTACAACTTCGAACATTCCAACGCCGATTTCCTGTTCTCGCTGTTTTCGAACTACGAGTCCGAAGCCAAGCGCCTGCTGGCCGTGCCGGTCACGCTGCCGGCGTATGAAATGATCCTGAAGGCGGCGCATACCTTCAATTTGCTCGACGCCCGCGGCGCCATCTCGGTCACCGAGCGCGCCGCCTACATTGGCCGCATCCGCAACCTGTCGCGCGCGGTGGCGCAGGCGTATTACGAATCGCGTGAAAAGCTGGGCTTCCCGATGTGCGGCGACCCCCGCCAGGCGGCCTGATGCCCACACCGTTACCGACCATCACGAACAACAGCCAAGCGGCCAAGCGCCGACGCGGCACAAGAAAATGAACCAGACACTGCTCGTTGAACTGTTGACCGAGGAACTGCCGCCCAAGGCCTTGTCCCGACTCGGTGAAGCCTTCGCTGCCGGCATTGCCAATGGCCTGAAGTCCCGCGCCTTCCTGGAAGACGGCGCGCTGACCACCTCGTTCGCCACGCCGCGCCGACTGGCGGTAAGCATCACCGGCGTGCGCAGCGCGTCGCCGGACAAGAACATGCGCGACAAGGTGCTGCCGGTATCGGTCGCGCTCGACGCCGATGGCCACGCCACTGCGCCGCTGCAAAAGAAGCTGCTGGCCCTGGCCACGGCCACCGGTGCTGGCGCCATCACGCTGCAACAGCTTGAGCGCGCACCGGATGGCAAGTCCGAAAGCCTGTTTTATTCCTACACGGCCCCCGGCGTGCCCTTGCTGGCGGGCCTGCAGGCGGCGCTGGAAGAAGCCGTCGCCAAGCTGCCCATCCCCAAGCTGATGAGTTACCAGCGCCCGGATGGCACGACGGTGCAGTTCGTGCGCCCCGTGCACAAGCTGCTTGCGCTGCATGGCGAACAGGTCGTGCCGCTGACCCTGCTCGGGCTGCAAGCCGGGCGTGTGACGCAAGGCCATCGCTTCCTGTCCCACGGCGACATCGCGCTGGCCAACAGCAGTGCCTATGCGGCCACGCTGCAAGCACAGGGCAAGGTCGTGGCCGGCTTTGCCGAGCGCCGCGAACAGATTCGCCAGGCGCTGCTGGCGCAGGCCGGGGCAGACCAGATCCTGATGCCCGATGCGCTGCTTGATGAAGTCACGGCCCTGGTCGAATGGCCAGTGGTCTACGCCTGCAATTTCGACCAGGAATTCCTGAGCGTGCCACAGGAATGCCTGATCCTGACCATGCAGACCAACCAGAAATATTTCGCGCTGACCGACGCCAACGGTCGCCTGCGATCACGCTTTTTGGTGGTGTCCAATATCGAGACGGCCACGCCCGCCCATATCGTCGGCGGCAACGAGCGCGTGATTCGTCCGCGCCTGTCGGATGCGAAATTCTTCTTTGAGCAGGACCAGAAGAAAAAACTGGCCGAGCGCCTGCCGGGGCTGGCCAGCGTGGTCTATCACAACAAGCTCGGCAGCCAGGAGCAGCGCACGCAAAGGGTGCATGCACTCGCGCTGGCCATTGCCGACCAGTTGGGCGCGGATGCGGCGCTGGCCGGGCGCGCCGCC
>NZ_JAUSNH010000162.1 GCF_030645335.1 Lacisediminimonas sp.
CTGCAGGCGCAGGTCGGCCATTGCCGCTGTGGGTTCTTGCGTTGCGAGGCCGGCGCAGCGCTGTTGCGCCCAGGCCAGTTGCTCGGTCGATAGCGTCAGTCCGGTTACCTGCATGCCGGCACGCAATCCCGCTTCGGCAAAGCCGCCCCAGCCACAACCGATTTCCAGCACCGAAGCGCCGGGCTGCAACTGCAAGGCATCCAGCATGCGCTGGTATTTTGCCTTTTGTGCGCGCGGCAGCTGCGCCGCGTCAGCATGCTCGTCGTGCGCGTTGGCGTCGCCAAACAGCGCACTCGAATAGGTCATCGTCGGGTCCAGCCAGAGCTGGTAAAACGCATTGCCGATATCGTAATGCGCATGGATATTGCGGCGGCTGCCGGCGCGGCTATTGCCGTTTAGCAGATGCCTGATCCGATACAACAGCCGGCCCCACCAAGTGCCATACACAAAGCCTTCGATCGCATTGCGGTTGAGGATGAACAGCTTCAACAGCGCAGTCAGGTCGCTGGTGGTCCAGCCGCCATCGATATAGCTTTCCGCAAAGCCGATGTCGCCGGATTTCAATGCGGCATCACAGCAGCGCCAGTCGTGCATCACGATATCGGCATGCAAGCCGTGGCCCGGGCCAAAGCTGATGTGCTGGCCATCTGGCAGGGTGACCGACAGCGATCCGCTCTGCAGCCGTTCCAGCAAGCGCAACGCAACCCGGGCGCGTGCCGGCAAGTGGCGCGCGTCCAGAGGCGGATTGTGCGGCTGGCTGCCACGGGCATCGCCCGCAGCGGAAAAGTCAAGGGGGCGCGGCGCGGGAGACTCAATCATCGGCGCACCTCGTCAGTGTCTGGCGCTGGCTCTTCGACGGCCCAGTGCTCGCCACTGCGCATGCCAGGCGCAAGGCAGGACATGGCGACAAAGGGGAAATTGTGGTCCGGTTCATGCACGTTGCGGCCCTTCGATCCAGGCATAAGCCGAGTGGTTGTGAATCGACTCGAAATTTTCGGAGGACACTTCGTAGCGACCGATGCGCATATCCGCATTCAGCGCCACGGCAATGTCGCGCACCAGGTCTTCCACGAATTTGGGATTTTCGTAGGCGCGTTCGGTGACATATTTCTCGTCTGGCCGCTTGAGCAGCCCCCACAGTTCGCACGAAGCGCTACGCTCGGCCAGGCTGATCAGCTCCTCCACCGCCATCTGCTCACCGTCCACCAGGGTCGCCGCGATGATGATGTGCGAGCGCTGGTTGTGAGCGCCGTAGGCAGAAATTTTCTTGGAGCAAGGGCACAGGCTGGTCACCGGTACCAGCACTTGCTGGGTCAGCGCGAGTTTTCCGTCTTTCTGTTCAGCACGCAGCGTGAGCTGGTAATCCAGCAAGCTTTCAACGCCGGAAACCGGCGCGGTCTTGCGGACGAAATACGGCATGCGCATTTCTATCATGCCGCTGTTTGCTTCCAGCCTCTGCAACATGCTGGCCATCATCGCGCGCAGGCTGTCCAGCGACAGCGCATCGTGATGCGACTGCAGCACTTCAAGAAAGCGCGACATGTGCGTGCCTTTGACATCCGCCGGCAGCCGGACATACATGTCAATGGTGGCGACTGACGGCTGTGTCCCGTTTGCGGTTTGCACCAATACCGGATGGACAATGGATTTGACGCCAACGCGTTGGATCACGATGTTGCGCACATCGGCGAAAGACTGTACGTCGGCTAGGAAGATTTTTTCGGGAGCGTTCATCGCGCATGTCCTGGATATTGGTTATGGCCTGCCCTGCTATCGGCTATGGAAACTGCTCGCCATAAGCGGCGAACCTGACAAGGTTTTCCTTTGTCCTAGTCAAAAACGGGCTGCAATCCTATAATGGCGAGCCATATTCGCGGATTCAAACAGTTTGACCTAGACAAACTAGATATTACCCGCGAACTGGAATCTTTGCTCACCACAAAAAAATGCATGAATCCCGCCTCCAGCAACCCGCCTGACCTGTTTGGAATTGCCGCCGTAGAGCGCGACACGGGCCTGTCCAAGGACACGCTGCGCGTCTGGGAGCGACGTTACGGATTTCCGGTGCCATTGCGCGACGCCAACGATGAACGCGTCTATCCCACCAGCCAGGTCGAAAAATTGCGCCTGTTGCGGCGCCTGATGGACGGTGGCCATCGGCCAGGCAAGATCGTCGCCAAGTCAGTTGCCGAGCTCAGTGCGCTGGCGGCCGAACAGGGCAGCAACCAGGCCGAGGCCAAAGCCGTGGACAGTGCACTCGATGAAGAGCTGGCCCATCTGGTCGAATTGCTGCGCACCCATCAGGCAGACGCGCTGCGGGAAACCCTGACAGGCCAGCTCATGCGCATGGGAATCGAACAGTTCGTGATCCGGGTGGCGGCGCCCATGTCGACACTCACTGGCGAGGCCTGGGCCCGCGGCGACCTGCAAATCCACGAAGAACATCTGTTCACGGAGCAGCTGACCCATCTGCTGCGCAGCGCGATCAATAATATTGCGCGCCGGCATGCCGCGGCGCCCACCGGCCCGGTGCGTCCCCGGGTGCTACTGACCACCTTCCCGCAGGAGCCGCATAGCCTGGGCCTGTTGATGGCCGAAACGCTGATGGCGCTTGGCGGTTGCGATTGCATGTCCCTGGGTGTACAGACCCCGGTGTCGGATATCGTCACGGCGGCCACGGCACATCAGGTCGACATCGTCGCGCTGTCTTTTTCGCCCGTGATGAACAGTGCGCAGGTGGTGGATGGCCTGTTGACGCTGCGATCCCACCTGGATCCCGCCATCGAGATATGGGCCGGCGGCAGTTGCCCTGCGCTGTCGCGGCGCGCATTGTCCAAGGTGCGTACGCTGCGACAACTAGGCGCAATCGAAGCCGCCGTCCTTGAATGGCGCGCGCGCCACGCTATCCAGCGCTGAGCCTTTGCGCCGGGCGTGCCCGCCACAGCCAATGAAAAAGGACGCAGCGCCGAAGCGCTGCGTCCTTTCGCTTTTCTGCCTGGCCAACAGCCGGATAAGGCCGGGCCGGGCCGGGCCGCGACTCAGGTCACCCGCACCTCGATCTTGCGTGGCTGCGCATGCGAAGCCTTCGGAATGCGCAAGCGCAATACGCCATTCTTGAGCTCGGCGCTGGCTTTTTCGCCGTCGAGCTCTCTGGACAGCTTGAATGTGCGCCGATAGCGCGGCACGCGCAGCTCGGCGTGGCTGGACTCCATGCCTTGCGGCACATCCAGCGTCACTTCGCCTTCGATGGTCAGGCTGTCGGTATCGAGTTGCAGGGTCAACTTGTCGCGCGGCACACCGGGCAAGTCAGCCACCAGCGTGATGCCTGTTGCGTCTTCGATCACATCGACCGGCGGCAACAGCGCCTGTGCAGGAGGCTCATGCGCCTGCTCTCCGGCTTGTTCAGTCGGGCTCTCTGGACCGCGTTGCAGTTCGGATTTGCTCATGACGTTTTTCCTTGGTGTGGTTTTTACTGGATCGTGATGCGGCGCGGCTGGACCGATTCGCGCCGCTTGGCGCTGATATGCAGCACGCCGTCGCGATAAGCCGCCGTTACCGCGTCCGGATCGATATCGTCGGGCAGGCTGACGACGCGCCGGAAGCGCCCCGAAAAGCGCTCATTGACATGTACCGTGGCGTTCTTCTCCGGCGTCGCCAGGTCGTTGGCGCGTTCACCCGAAATAGTCAGGACGCCCTTCTCCAGGTTCACTTCAACACTGGCCGGATCCAGGCCGGGTACGAATGCGTACAGTTCCACCGACTGCGGCGTGCTGCCGATATTAATTGCAGGAAATCCGCCGCGCGCACCGCGGATGCTGGGCCCTTCGACGGCATCCATCAATTCGCGCTGCAGGCGTTCGAAATCGGCAAACAGATCACGGGGAAACATGGTTTGGTACAGCATTTTTCTCTCCTTTCATTGATCAATCGCGCCCCTCTGACGCGCAGGAAAATCCTGTTTCATTGCTAACATAGGTATGCTCGCCAGGATTTTCAAGCGCTTGATTTGCAGTCGGTCGACCACCATTTTTCCAGGCAAGGCATGTTGAGGAGAGCGCTGTGCAATTCAAGGACTACTACGAAATCCTGGGTGTGGCGCACGACGCGCCGGCAGACCAGATCAAGAAGGCCTACCGCAAGCTGGCGCGCAAATTCCACCCGGACGTGTCGAAAGAACCGGATGCCGAAGCGCGCATGAAAGAGCTCAATGAGGCATTCGCCGTGCTGTCCGAGCCAGCCAAGCGCACGACCTATGACCGCGTAGCCCAGGGCATGCATGCCGGCCAGGAATTCCATCCGCCGCCGGGCTGGGAAGGCGGTGCGGACAGCGACTTGGGGCGCCATCCATTTGGTGCTGGCGGTGGCCCTGGCGGCACGGAGTACAGCGATTTCTTTTCTGAGATATTCGGCCGCATGCGCAGTGGCGCCGGCGGCCCGCAGGCCGGTGGTGGACGCGGTGGTTTCGGCACGGCCGCGCGTGGCGAGGATCATCGCGCCGTGGTCGAACTGGAGCTCAAGGACACTTATCAGGGAAGCACCCGCAGCATCGGCCTGCGCGTGCCGCAAGTCGATGCGCACGGCCGGGTTCGCTATCGTCAAAAGACCCTCGACGTCACGATTCCGCGCGGCGTGCAGGAAGGACAACTGATCCGCCTGGCTGGCCAGGGCAACGCCGGCGCCGGTGGCGGCGCTGCCGGCGACCTGTACCTGGAAGTCCGGTTCAAGCCCCACCCGCGTTACCGTGCCGATGGCCGCGATGTTTATGCAAGCCTGCCGGTCACGCCCTGGGAAGCCATGCTCGGCGCCACCGTCGAAGCACCGGTGCCCGACGGCAACGTCGAGGTGCGGGTGCCGGCGCATACCCAGCACGGGCGCAAGCTGCGCCTGAAAGGTCGCGGCATACCTGGCCCCTCGCATGGCGCCGGCGATCTTTACCTGGTGCTGGAAGTGGTGCTGCCCGCGGCCGATACGGCAAAGGCAAAACAGCTCTATCAGCAGATGGCGCAGGAACTGCCGTTCAACCCGCGCACCGGGCTGGCGGTCTAGGCGATCGCTGCGCACTGCCAGGCACAGCAAAGGGACCGATGGGGCTGAATGTGCACGCCCGCTACGCGACGGAAATGCAATCCCCGGCCGATAAATAAACAGCAACAAAGTCCGCGCCGGCCAGCGCCCTGCCCCGCCCCCGTCCAGGCAAGCAGCATCCGAACTGCTACAAAGCGCTCGTGCCGGACCCAGTCCTGCTGATATCCTCTCTCGGTTTGCACTGTATGCTGTGCTGGCAGCCGGGCGGCAATTGCGCCGGCCCGGGCGCTACACTGCCAGTTGAGCACATGCTTGGTGTGGAAAATCGCCGCACGGCGAAAGCCGTTGCCCGATTATCCGCCGCCCATTTTTCCTTTTCGTTACTCGTTCCATCACCATGCGCGTGCTCCTCGTTGAAGATGATCTGGTCCTCGCCGACGGCATCTCCCGGATACTGAAAGACAATGGCATGGCGGTAGAGATGACGCACTCGGGAACCGATGCGGACAACATCCTGCTGCGCAGCTCATTCACGATCCTGGTACTGGACATCGGCTTGCCGGGGATCGACGGTTTTGCGCTGCTGCGCCGCCTGCGTAGTCGCGGCAGCACGATGCCCGTCCTGTTGCTGACTGCACGCGATGCGGTGCATGACCGCGTGCACGGCCTCGAACTCGGCGCCGACGACTACCTGGTCAAGCCTTTCGATACCAGCGAACTGGTTGCGCGCCTGCGCGCGCTCGACCGACGCGCCACCCCCAAGACCAGCGCCCTCGAAGCCGGAGGCCTGGTGCTGGACCTGCTCGCCAAGCGTGCCCGCATAGGCGACGACGCACTCGAATTGTCTGCGCGGGAATGGGCCGTGCTCGAATACCTGATGCGCCAGGCCGAACGTGTCGTTTCCAAGCAGCAGATCATGGATGCGATCCTGCACTGGGGCGAAGAACTCAGTGAGAATGCGGTCGAGGTATACGTTTCACGGGTGCGCATCAAGACAGCTGCGGCGGACCTGTCGATCCGCACCATTCGCGGCTTTGGCTACATGCTGGAAAAGCGCAGCCCATGAAAAGCATTCGCCTGTCCCTGCTGAAGTGGTTGATCCTGCCTTTGTTGGCCATCAACCTGATGGCCTCGGGAATGGCGTACTGGACAGCATGGCGGCCGACCCAGGCGGCGTTCGACCAGAGCCTGGCCGACGCCGCCTGGTCACTGGAGCCCAACGTCACCGATCGCGACGGCGACCTGGCCGCCAACCTGTCCAAGCAGACCGAGCAGTTCCTGCGCATGGACCAGTTCGACATGATCTTTTTCACGATCCGGCACCTGGACGGCAGGCCGTTGGCGGGGGACCGGGATTTTCCGCCCCTGCCCGTACCTGACACGCTGCGAGAACCGGTCGCCCACAATAATGTGATGCGCGGCGTCCCGGTCCGTGTGGTGACAATGCGCGTGCCCATGGGGCAGGAACAACTCCTGATCGGCGTGGCCGAGACGCTTGAAACGCGCAACAAGGTGCGCAACGAGATACTGTCCCTGCTGATCACCCAGCAGGTGCTGCTGGCAATTTTGTTCGTCGCGATTGCCTGGGTTGGTGTCGGCGTCGGGATGAGGCCGCTGCAGCAAATGCGTGCACAACTCAATGCGCGCAATCATGACAACCTGTCGCAAGTGCAAACGGACGACTTGCCGGTCGAATTGCGACCGCTGGCCGATGCCCTCAATGGCCTGCTGCAACGCACCGCGAAAGGCAAGCGGGCGCAACAGGATTTCCTGGCCAACGTCGCCCACCAGTTGCGCACGCCTTTGTCAGGACTGAAGACGCAACTGGCATGGATGCGGCAGCGCTATGACAACGACCAGGAAGCAGCGCGCTCGTCCAGCCTGATGACGTCCTCGGTGGAGCGCATGATCCGGCAGACCAACCAGCTGCTGGCGCTGGCACGCGCGGAGCCGACCCAATTCGAAAAGCATGGCCTGGGACTGGTAGAGCTCGACAAACTGGTTGAAGATTCAATCCAGCATTTCGTCCAGGAAGCAGACAAGAAGCAGATCGACCTCGGCTTCGACCTGCGCCCGGCCAATGTCGCCGGCGACCATTTCCTGTTGCGCGACCTGATCGATAACCTGATCGACAATGCGATCCGCTATTCGCCACCGCGGGCGACCGTGACGGTGCGCAGCCATGCATCCGATGGCTTTGGCGTACTGGTCGTGGAAGACAACGGCCCCGGCATTGCCGAGCATGATCGCGGCAAGGTATTCGACCGTTTCTACCGGCTGGACGACAAAGTGGCGGGGACCGGACTGGGGCTGGCAATCGTGCGCGACATCGCAGCCGCACATGAGGCCACGATCGAAATCAATACCGGCGAGTATGGCGCTGGAACCGTGGTATCGGTACGATTTCCACGCTGGCGCGGAAAACAGCCGGAAACCCAGGCCCGCACAAGCATTGGCGAAACAGTCAGCTGATAAAAGCGGCCGACAAGAAGCGACTGGCCCGGCGGACTGCTTCCGGCATCAGGCGCGGGACAAGGTTTAAATGATCTGAATATCCGAAGACCGGATGACCACGGTCTGGCCCGGCTGCTTGCGCAGCATCTTTTCCGCGGCCGCATGAATCTGCGCGCGGCCAAGGTAATAGGCGTCCACCGGGCGCGCCCCCGTGCCGCCCTCGAAATGTGTTTGCAAGGCATCCAGGCTGACCTGGCATCGTACCGGCCGGCCTTCGACAACGACCTTGAAATAAACGCCGCCATCTTCCGCCGGCGTTGCCTCGTCGGTGAATTGCACAGCAGTGCTACCCATCGCCGAACGTTTCGCAAACGGCGGATGGACCTGCTCGCAATGAGCAACGTCAACAGTTGCCGCGCAGGCTTCAAAGCGGTCGGCATCCATCGCACTGTTGAACAAATAAACCGAATCACCCACCTGCACTTCGGTTGTTGCTATGCGGACAATCGCCATGAAACCCCTTGTTGGATATGAATAATCATTGTCAATGGACAGATTGCGCATGGCTCTGTTCCTGCTTGCACCATCGTTCGAATTCGCCAGCTGATATGGGCTTGCTGAAATAATAGCCTTGCGCCTGGTTGCAGCCGTGCTCAAGCAGGTAGGAATATACCGATTCGGACTCAATGCCTTCGCCGACCACTTTCAGGTTCAGCGTGCGGCCAAGCGCCAGCACACTGTCGGCAATCGTCTGGGAATGCGCATCGTGACCGATAGACTGGACAAACACGCGGTCTATCTTGAGCTTGTCGACCGGTAGCGAACTGAGCAGGCCGATACTGGAGAACCCGGTGCCAAAGTCATCCAGCGCCACCTGCACGCCAAGCTGGCGTATCTGTTCCAGCGCGACCAATGCTTGCGGTACGTCCTCCAGCACGGTGCTTTCCCTGATTTCAATCTGTAGGCAACAGGGATCCATGCCCGATTTTTTCAGGCTGTCGGCGAGCTGCGCCACGAATTTGCGTTGGCGAAACTGCTGTGGTGCGACATTGACGCTGACCGACATGCCAGGCAACCCGGCCTGGCACCAGCGCGCATGCTGGCGCCCCACTTCAGCCAATACCCACTCACCGAGGCGGTTGATCAAGCCAGTCGACTCGGCAACCGGCAGGAACACATCGGGCGTCATCACATCGCCGCCCTTCAACGGCAGCCTCAGCAGCGCTTCGGCGCCCACCGTCATGCCGGACTGCAGATCCACCACCGGTTGATAGACCAGTTGCAGCGATTCCAGGTCCAGCGCCTCGCGCAACAAGGATTCGATTTGCATTTCGGCGGCGCCATTACCCTCGTCTTGCGAATTGAAAAATTGATAGCGACTGCGCCCACCTTCCTTGGCCAGGTACATGGCATGGTCGGCCGCCTTGAGCAGGCTGTCGAGATCATTGCCATGACGCGGATACAGGCTGATGCCAATCGATGCCGACAGGTGCAATTGCAGGTTATCGACGTAAAAGGGCTGTTCAAGTGCGGCAATGACGTGCTTGGCCACCGTGGCCGGACCGTATCGGTCATCCGGATGGGGAATCGCGACGACAAACTCGTCGCCGCCGAGGCGTCCGACGATGTCTTCCTGCCGCAAACAGCTCAGCAGCCGCTTGGCAACCTGCTGGAGCACCTGGTCGCCGACGCCGTGGCCGTGGCTGTCATTGATCGGCTTGAAGCGGTCGAGGTCGATGAACAGCATCGCACCGCTACTGCGGGTGCGCTGCGCCATTGCCAGCAAATGGCTGCAATATTCGAACAGCAGGCCGCGGCCCGGCAGGCCGGTCAGTGCATCATGCTGGGAAGCCTCGCGCAGGTGCTGTTCCGCCAGCTTGCTGCTGGTGACATCCAGCGTAATGCCGACGAAACGCTGGCTTTCGGCAGCGCCACCCGGAATGCGCGCACCACTTGAACGCAGCGTGCGCACGGCGCCATCATCGCGCCGTACCACACGGAATTCAATGTCCAGGCGATCGGTCGTTTCATTGGTCCCAAGCGCGACCAGCGCTGCCTCTACCCGGGCGCGATCCTCCGGATGGATGCATTTCCTGAACTCCTCTTCCTCGAATTTCTGATCGGCAGCAAGTCCATGCAGGCTTCTGAAAACGCCGTTGGCGGTCAGCACACCGCTGTGCGCATCGAAATCCCATAGCCCTATATTGGCGGCGAAAGCCGCCAGGCGCAGCAGGTCGGCGGCGGCAGCTGTCTCCTCGTCGGTGGGGCGCAATGGGCGGCCAGAATCCGGCGCAATCGATGGCGTGCCTTGTGGCCGGGGCTGGTTCACGAGATCGCGCATTTTCCTCACCGCAAACAACGCATTGGTAATAGGACAGCAGCCGGATTTCTAAGTTCGGCTGCACGGGAAACAGAAAAATGCGGCGGTCGGTCCCATGACCGGTAATTCCCGGCGGAACTCCTGCGGGCCAATCGGGCAGCGCATTGCACGGCTGACGCAGGCTGCCGGTAATTCTTTCCGTATTTGAAACCTGGAAATCCGGTCGTCAGTCGAGTACGACAGGTTTGCCAGCCCTTTTTCATCTGGCACACCGATTGCGTTATCGCGTTACCCGGCGATTCACGCCGTGCGTTCATACTTGGAGAAAACAATGCAAAAAGGAAAATTGATCAGCCGCATGTGGGCTGTCGGATTGCTGGCGGCGCTTTTTTCCGCCGGTGGTGCTTATGCGCAAACCGGCGCTGCCGCCGGATCTTCCGCAACCAAACCATCCGAAGCTGCGCAGTCACAGCCAGGCCAGCCAATGCAGCCATCCGGAGCAGCAATGCGTCAGCAGCCGAGTTCGGGCGTATCGGCAAGCGGATCGACCGCGGCCAGTGCCGCAATGCCCAAGGCTGACCAGAAAATGATGAATGAGCTGGCGCAGGCCAACCTCACCGAAGTCAAGGCCGGCGAAATGGCGCTACAAAAAAGCCAGAATCCCGACGTCAAGGCGTTTGCACAAAAGATGGTCGATGACCACGGCGCCGCCATGAAAGAATTGCAGACGCTGGCCCAATCCAAGGGAGTGACACTGCCCACTGAAATGGATGCAAAGCACAAGCGCATGACGACCTCGATGGAAAAATTGTCGGCGGAGCGCTTCGACAAGACTTATATTTCCCAGGGCGGCGCCATCGAGCACAAGAAAACCAGCAAACTGGTGCGGGAAATCCAGAGCAAGGCAAAGGACAGCGACCTCAAGGCAATGGCGGCAAAACTGCAGCCAGCTATTGATGAACACATGAAAATGGCGCAGGGGATGAAGGCGAAACCCGAGTCCGGGAGCGGTGCCAGCGGCGGTGCCGGAACGGGCGCTGCGGGCAGTGGTGCCGGTGTTAGCGGTGCCGGTGTTAGCGGTGCTGGCGGCAGCGGTGCCAGTGGTGAAGCACCAGGCAAAAAATAAAGCCAGGACCGACAATCGCTGTCGATAAAAAAAGCCCCACCATTCCTTGCGGCTGGTGGGGCAATCCAACGGAGACATCCGGGTTCGAGAATACGCGTCGAACCTGTCAGGAAGCTGTCAAAACGGCGATTAGTGCTCGTTCAACCGTACCCATTAACGGGCGACGATATCAACTATTCAACTAATTGGCTGCTCAGCCAGCCGCTTCGCCCTTCCAGCCACACGACAATGCAGCCACGGCAAGTGCAGTGTCCATGGTTGAAATGTGAAAGGAAAACCATTGCGGCAGTAATTCAATGACTTCCCGGCCAAGCGCAATATCGCCGGACTGAATACGCGGCAATGCGTGATGAAGGCCGGAAAGCACCCGCGCATGCTGCTCGCGATGGCTTTGCAGGGCCGGGAAATCGATCGATTCCATCATGGCTTCCTCGTCGGCGAAATCCCGTTCGACCTCAGCCACCAGGCGTTCGTAGGCGAGCGGAAAATTGTCGTCGCCAGTTTGCCCCAGGTGTTCAAGGCTGCTGAGCATACTGATATGGGAGGCATCCATTTCCGGTATGCCGACCGACAGTTGCTCCGACCAGTACGGCATCGCCAACTCCTGGATCAGCGAAAAACCAGCACCGGCAATTTGCTGTGGGCAAGTACCTTCTGGGTTTCGCTGCCGACGAACAGGCGGTTCAGGCCCTTGCGTCCGTGGGACGCCATGAAAATCACGTCACAAGCGGACTTTTCGGCCGCCTTGATGATTTCTTCATAGGGATTGAACGACTGCACCGCATGGGTTTCGCAGGGTACATTGGCCGCTTGCGCCTCTGCGGCAACCCGCTCGACGTTGCGCTTAGCCTGGTCCAGCGCCTTCTGCTCGTACTCTGCCAGGTCCGGTGCGAACGCCGTCTCGCCGATCGGGGAGTATGGATAGGGTTCGGCGACGCTCAC
>NZ_JAUSNH010000163.1 GCF_030645335.1 Lacisediminimonas sp.
GGTGTACATGCTCGCGCGCAAGGACAGGTAGCCCGTGCTGACGGCCGCCAGCGCCAGGCAGCTAGCCTCGGCCACCCGGCGGGCACGCGCCGGCAAGCGTTCGATCAGCAGCGATACGCGCACGAAGTCACCGTGCTTGAATGCGTGCGCCATTGCAAAAAAAGCCGCCGCCGCACACAGCCAGGAGGCAATGTCGTTGACTGCGCCCACCCGCAGGCTCAGTGCGCGCCCCACCGCTCCGCCGATCATCAGGATGAAGATCAGCAGCACGCAGGTGCCGGCCGCAGCGCCGGCGGCGTCAAACGTGCGGTTCAGCCAGACCCGCACCCGGTGCTCGCCCGCCACCGGGCCTGCCCTCGTTCCAGCATCCGTCATGCACTCCCCCTTGTCGGCCTCTGTCGTGCCCTTGTTATCGCGCCGCCAGGACTACTGCTTCTGTACGTTGGAACGCGTGATGATGTCGCCGTACTTTTTCATTTCGGACTGCATGAAAGCCCCCAGCTGCTGCGGGTTCAGGTAGCGCGCGGACAGGCCGCTATCCTCCAGGCGCTTCAATACCACCGGATCTTTCAGCACTACCGCCATGTCGGCAGAAATCTTTTCCACCAGGGCCGGGTCCATGCCCTTGGGTCCATACAGGCCGAACCAATTGGCGATCTCGAAATCCTGCAATCCCATTTCCTTGGCCGATGGCACATCCGGCATCAGTGGGTCGCGCTGCATGCTGGTCACCATCAGCGGCTTCAGGCGGCCGCTCTTGATATGCGGCAGGATCACCGGCGGCGTCGAGAAAAAGATGTCGATCTGTCCGCCGACCAGGTCGGTCACCGCCGGCGCTGCGCCCTTGTACGGCACATGCGTGAGCGGCATGCCGGTCTGCAACTGGAAGTATTCGCCTGCAAGGTGCTGCTGGCCACCGGTGCCGGGCGAACCGTAGGTCACGTTCTGGCCCTTGCGCTCCAGCAGTTCCTTGACCGATGACACCGGCAGCTTGGGACCGGAAACCAGGAACAGGTTGGCGCTGGAGACCAGCGCGATCGGCGTCAGGTCGATGCCCGGGTCGTAGGTCATCTGCTTGTAGATCAGCTTGTTGATCGACACCTCGGGTGTGTAGGCCAGGAGCAGCACGTGTCCGTCGGCCGGCGCGCGCACCACGCGCTCGGCGCCGATCATGCCGCCGGCACCGCTCTTGTTCTCCACCACGACCTGCTGCTTCCAGCGCACCGACAAGGCCTGGGCGACGATGCGTGCAATCACATCCGTCGCCCCGCCCGGCGCATAGCCCACGGTCATCGTTACCGCCTTTGCGGGGTAGGCCGCCGTCTGCGCATGGGCCGGCGCCAGCAGCGCGCCAGCCAGGCCAAGCACCATTGCCAATCTCTGCAGGTTTTTCATGATTGTCTCCTTTGATAGGGGTGTGCTGCTTCGTGGCAGTCACGTTTGTTTTCCAGCTCCGGTAAATTCGATGAGGGCGCGATTGAACACATCGGCCTGGTCGTATTGCAGCCAGTGCGCCGCATCCGGCACGATGCGCACTGCGCCTGCCCCGAGCACGGCGTCGATGCGCGCGCGCCGGCCTTCGAGGTCATTGCTGTGGAACGGATCGCGCGCACCGATCAGCACCATGGCCGGACATTGCAATTGCGCCAGCAGCGGAATCATTTGCGAAGCCTTGGATATCGAGCGGGTGACATAGCGGCAGCGCGCGATGCTGTCACCGATCAAGTCCACCAGGGCGTCATCGATCAGCTGGTGCTGGCATAGCATCAACTCGCGCAGCGACCCGTTCACGCCGGCGCGCTTGCCCTGTTCGCGCGACAGCGCCGACAGCCGTGACGGCAGGGCCAGTGCTTCCGGCGTGCGCTCCCCGACGCCGGGCAGGTTGACCAGCGTCACCGAGCGCACCCGCTGCGGCTGCGCCAGCGCCAGCTGGACGGCGACCAGCGTGCCGAATGAAAATCCAGCCAAGTGCGCCGAGGCGATGCCGAGCCGATCCATCATCTCCAGCACCACCACAGCCTGTTCTTCGGGCGACAGGCAATGGCCGGGGTCCCATGAGTCGCCAAAGCCGGGAAGATCGGGCGCGATCACCAGCCGCTCGCGGGCCAAGGCGCCGATGTTGCCGATCCAGTGCGCCCAGCAACCAAAGCCGCCGTGCAAAAGAATGACGGGAGCACCTGCGCCTGCACGCGTCACGCGCAGCACGCCGCCGCTGGTCGCCAGGTCTTCATGGACCGGCACTGTGCCTGATGCTTCCAATGCTGGCGCGCTCATGCAGTCCGCCCCGCCGCCAGCCTGGTGGATCCTTGCACTGCCTGCCGACGCCATTGCTGCATTCCCATGTTCCATCCCTTCTCGCTGCCGCTCACTGGCGGCTACAGTCGTATATAAACCGCTTTCTTTTCAAGGAAAGCCTCGATGCCCTCGATGCTGCCCTCGCGCCCCCATCCCGATTGCCTGGTGCCGCCGAACGGCATCGACTTGTCCGCCCCGCCATAGAAATTCACCCAGACATTGCCGGTGTTGATGCGCTTGGCAGCCAGGTGTGCAGTACTGATGTTGCTGGTGAAAATGCCCGCACCCAGGCCATAGGGCGTGGCGTTGGCCAGCGCCGGGACATCCTTTAAATCGTTGAACGGCATGGCGCACAGCACCGGCCCGAAAATTTCCTCGTTGACGATGCGCATGGCATTGCCGGTATTGGCAAACACCGTCGGCTCCACGTAGTAACCATCGCCTTGCGGGGCGTGGCCGCCGGTAACCAGTTCGGCGCCTTCTGCAATCCCGCTTTCGATGTAGCCGAGCACGGTTTCGTGCTGTCGCTTCGAGATCAGCGGACCCAGCTCGGTCTTTTTGTCGAAGCTGTCGCCCATCCGCATTTTTTTGGCAATGTCGGCGATGCCAGCCACCACTTTGTCGAAGGAGTTTTTCTGGATGTACAGCCGCGACCCGGCATAGCAGATCTGTCCGCTATTGGAAAAAATTGCCGCTGCGGCGCGGGGAATGGCGATGTCCATGTCGGCATCGTCGAACACGAACACCGGCGACTTGCCGCCCAGCTCCAGCGTCAGGCGCTTCAGGTTGCCGGCGGCCGCATGCACCAGTTGCTTGCCGACTTCGGTCGAGCCGGTGAAGGAAATCTTGTTGACGTCCGGATGGTTCGCCAGCGCAGCGCCGGCGTCCTGTCCATTGCCGGTGACGACATTGAGCACACCCGGCGGTATGCCCGCTTCCAGCGCCAGGCGGCCGATGAAGAGCGCGGTCAGCGGCGTCTGCTCGGCCGGCTTCAATACCGCGCTGCAGCCGGCGGCCAGCGCCGGCGCGATCTTGTTGCATGCTGCTGAGAATGGCGAGTTCCACGGCACGATCAGCCCGACCACACCAACCGGTTCCACCAGCGTATAGGCATGGAAGTCCGCCCGCTGGCCGGAAATTTCGCTGGTCACGCCATGCAGCTTGGTGCACATGCCGGCGTAGTAGCGAAAGCCGTCGATCGCCCGTTCAATGGCGCGCGTGATCAGGGAAATCGGCATGCCGTTGTCGATGATCTCCAGCTCCACCAGCTCATCGATATGTTGTTCAAACAGGTCCGACAGGCGCCACAGGATGCGCTCTTTCTGCACCGCCGACATGCGCGCCCATGTGCCCTTTTCGAAAGCGCGCCGCGCTGCCTGCACGGCCAGGTCAATATCGGCGGCGGCGCCTGCCGGCACCCGCGCGAATTCCTTGCCTGTCGCCGGATTTTCAACCGGGCTGGTCTTGCCCGACACGGCGTCCACCCACTGGCCGTCGATCAGCATTTTCAGCGGCTGCTGCACAAAGGCCGGTAGCGGTCGCTCGCTGCTAGTTACTGCGATCATCATCTTCTCCTGATCTCGTTATCTTTAGGTCTTGGTCCGGCCCAGCATGGCCATCAGTGCCGGCAAGTCTTGCTGCCGGTCAAAGCGCGACAGCATTGAAAACAGTTCACCGGCGCGTCCCGGCATGACCGGCTCCACCAGTGACGTAAATTTGGCCTGCATGTCTTGCCAGCTCATCGGCCGGCTCGGATTGCCCAGGGCCAGCGGCGTATGCGCGCTCAGCCGGTCGCCATCTGCGACCATGACCAGCAGGCGCGCTTCGGTCAATGCGATTTCTGGCGACGGCAGCAGTTCGACCACCGCCAGCAACTCGCGCAAGCGCGGCTCGGCCACGGATGCGGCGGTGAAATCGGTTTGCATGGCGGTGCGCCCGCACAACGACAAGGCGGTGCAAAAAGCCAGGCTGAATTTGCCTTCGAACGGCGTGGCCGGCGCCGGCTTGCCGGCGAGCTGGATTGCCAGCGGATGCACCAGCACCTGGATTTTCGCCACCGGCCGGCCAGCCAGCTCGGGTGCCAGTTGACGACCGGCATCAATCACCGGATGGGTCAGCAGGCAGGACGCGTAAGGCTTGAAAGTGTTGCGCGTGATTTCCCAGCCATCACTGAAATCGACCGCATGCACTTGCACCGACTTGTCCTGCACCAGCGCCCGGTCCAGTCCGGCGCCGGTTTCCAGCAGGTCCATGCCGGCCGGGAAACCTTCGCGCGCCATTTGCGCAGCCAGCACGCCATTCATTGCCGCCTTGCCGGCATGGAAGGGTTTGGCCGGCGTACCGAACGAACCGGTCAGTCCCGCCACCTGTGTCGCGGCCAGGCCGAGCGCGCGCCGCACACCGAGATCATCGAGCCGGTACAGCACGGCCGCCGCAGCGACTGCGCCCAGGCAGCCGAATACGCCGGTGGCATGGATGTGTCGCTCGTTGACGGCCACGCCCAGCCCGGCATTGCCGACCCGGCCGCCGACTTCAAAACCGGTCACATAGGCTTGCAGTATTTCCTGTGCCGAAGCGCCGCACTCGTTGCCCACGGCCAGCGCGGCGGCCAGCGTGGGCCCGCTCAGGTGCGCGATCGAGCCGACGTGGGTATCGTCGAAGTCCAGCGTATGCGCCATCGTGCCGTTGACCAGCGCCGCCCCGGGCGCGGAGCTGACCCCGCCCAGCAATATTCGAGACGCGCCCTGCCCCTGCCAGCCCTGCACCACGCGCTTGAGGGCGGCGACCGGCTCCTGGCCCTCGGCGCCAAGCGCCACGCCAAACCAGTCGACGATGCCGAACAAGGCCGCATTCATCACGTCCGGGGGCAAGGGACGCTCGCGCGTGCCGAGCACGAAGCGGCTGAGCGCGTCCGTATTGGGTGTCCGGGTCGTTTGGTGATGGTCTGCCATATTGCGCTTTCGGATCCTTGGTTTTATTGGTCTTGCTGTTGCCAGGGCTGCGCACTGCCAACCGAGGCGTTGTCGGCGCCGAGCACCGGTGCAGGACGGCGCTCGTGCCGCAACAATCCGCTGGCGGCCAGCGGATTGGCCAGCACCGGTATGCGGCCCTCGACCGGATGGTCTACCCACTCGATGACGCCGCGGGCGCTGGCATGCGCGCTGGCCAGCGCCTCGTCAGGCGAGTACACCGGCACGATGGGCACATTGTTTTCCACCATCCACGCGACCAGCTCGTCGCGCCCGCGCGACGCGCACAGGTCGGTGATGGCGTCGCGATAGTGGCGCGCGCGTTCGCCGTGGTCGGTGTGCCGGTCTTTCGGCGTTTCGGCTTCGTGGATCAGGTCTTCGCGCCCGATCAGGCGGCAGAAGTGGTGCCAGATGCGCGCCTCCAGCAGCGACACGGCAACCATCTTGCCGTCCTCGCAGCGGTAAATGTTGTAGCGCGGATTGCCGCCCCACAGCTCCATCGACGTGGTGGTGTGCTTGCCCGAGGCGCTGGCCAGCGCCGCGCCGTTGGAAATGCTCGACATGGAAAACAGGCTGTCGAACATGGAGATGTCGAGATAGCGGCCTTCGCCGGTAGCGTCGCGCTGGCGCAAGGCCGCCAGGATGCCGATGATGGCGTAGGACGCGGCGGCATAGTCGCCGGCCAGGAATCCCGGCAAGGGCGGCATGTCGGTGGCGGCGCGTCCCGCGGCCAGCACACCGGTGGTGGACTGGATGATCAGGTCGTGGCCTGGAATGTTGGCGAACGGCCCGCTATGGCCATAGCCCGTGATCGAGCAATAAATGATGCCGGGATTGGTTTTCTTGATGAACTCATAGTCGATCTGCAGCCGTTGCGGCACGCCATCGCGGAACGATTCGATCACGACATCGGCGCTGGCCAGCAAGCGGTGCACGGTGGCCAGGTCGTCCGGGTCCGTCAGGTCGAGCGCTGCGCTGCGCTTGTTCAGGTTCACCGTGTTGAAGTAGACGCTGGTTTCCTTGAAGTTAGGCGAGTTGTGGCGACCGTAGTCGCCCACGCCCGGGTTCTCGACCTTGACTACGTCGGCGCCGAGATCGGCCAGCATCTGCGTGCACCAGGGTCCGGGCAGCATGTGGCTGAAATCGACGACGCGGATACCGGCGAGTGCGCCGTTGCCTGGTTTGCGAAGTGCCGCGTGGTCGCTTGGTTTCATGGCCATGATTGTTTCGCTTGTCTTTGCTATTGTGTTGCGTTGTGTTGTGTCCGGCTGCCTGCAATTTTTCGTTCCGCATTCCGGTGTGCAGCGCCGTGCATCAGGCCTGCCGCACACCGGAGCCGAGCGCCTACTCCAGTTTTTTGGCGACTTCCGCGCCGTCCGGACCGGCCTTCTTGATCCATTCATCGATCATCGGCCTTGCCACAGCGCGCAGGTCGCGCAGCATCTGCTCGCTTGGCTGCGTGATCGTCAGTCCTTTTGCGGCCAGTGTTTTTTCCGCTGCGGCGCCGGCATCCTGGCTGGCTTTCCAGCCGCGCACTTCGGCCAGTGCTGCGGCTTCTTTCACGGCGGCCTGGGTCTTGGCGTCGAGCTTGTTGAATGCATTGCGGTTGACGATCACGAAATTCTTGTTATGCCAGGCGCGCAGGTCGAGGTAATGCTTGACGTATTCCCACGCATGCGTGTCCACGCCGGTCGTGGGCGAGGTGATCATGGCCTGGATCACGCCGGTTGAAAATGCCTGCGGGACCTCCACCGATTCCACCGTAGTGGGCGTGGTGCCCAGCCGCTCCGCCAGCCTGGCAGTGGCCGAGTTGTAGGCGCGCATCTTCAGGCCCTTGAGGTCGGCCACCTGCTTCATCGGCGTCTTGGAATACAGGGCCGTGCCGGGCCAGGCCACCGAGTACAGCAGCATCAGGCCGGACTTTTCAAAACGTTTTTCGAGGAAGGGCTTTTGCGCCTTGTACAGCTGCATCGCCTGGTCATAGCCGACGGCCAGGAACGGTATCGAATCGGCTTCGAACATGGGGTCTTCGTTGCCGTACACGGACAGCAGGATTTCGCCGATCGGCACCTGGCCAGTGCTGACGGCGCGCTTGATTTCCGGTTGCCGGTACAGCGTCATGCTGCTGTGGACCACGATTTCCAGCTGGCCATTGGACAGCCGCTTCACATCTTCGGCAAAAGCGCGCACGTTCTTGGTGTGGAAATTGCCCTCGGCAAAGCCGGTCGCCATGTTCCATTTCGTGGCGGCAGCAGCCGGGCCGGCCAGCACCGCCGCCAGCGCGGCTGCAAGCAATAGATTCCTGCGTTTCATTGTCGTCTCCTCTTTGGTTTTTCTATGGTGTTTGAGTTTGTGTCCAGGCCGTGCGCCCAAGGTCGATCATTCAGCGGCCGCTGAATTTCGCTTCCCGCTTTTCCAGGAAGGCAGAAATACCTTCATGCTTGTCTGCCGTGCCGTAGATGCCGGTGACCAGTGCGTATTCATAGTCGACGCCGCTGGCCAGGTCCATTTGCATGCCGCGCTGCACAGCGCGCTTGGCGAATGCCAGGCTGATCGGCCCGCGTTTTTCATACACGGCCACCATGCGTTTTGCCTCGTCCAGCGCTTGCCCCTGTTCCACCAGCCGCGTGATCAGGCCGATGCGATAAGCGTTTTCGGCGTCGATCGGTTCGGCGGAAAAAAGAATGTCGAGGGCGCGGTCCGGCCCGACCAGCCGCGGCAGCCTCTGGGTGCCGCCAAAACCGGCCACGGTGCCGATGCGGGCGCTGGTGATGCCATAGCTCGAACCCTTGGCGCCGACCCGCAAATCGCAGGCCATTGCCAGCTCGATGCCGCCGGTAATGCAGAAGCCTTCAATGGCAGCGATCACCGGCTTGTCGAGCGCTTCAAGCTGCGCGCACAGGCGGTTGGCGCGGCCGAAGAAGGCGTCGCCGTCGGCCACCGACTTCACTTGCAGGGCCTCGTTCAGGTCCGCGCCGGACGAGAAAAATTTCGGCCCGCCGGTGAGGATGATGCCGCGCACCGACGGTTCCTTGTCGGCGCCCATTGCAGCGTCCCGGATTTCGTCCATGGTCTGCAGCGACAGCGCATTGCGCCGCTCCGGACGATGGATCGTGATGATGAAGGCTGCGCCATCCTGTTCGGTCTTGATGTTGTCGTAAGCCATGTGCTCAAACTCCTGTCTTGGTGTGTCGGTTCGTCATTGCTGCCCCAGGATCCGCAGCGGGCCGAGGATCGCGCCATTGTCGCGGCCCAGCGCGGGCCCCGGGCGGCGCACCATCGGCGGCGTGCCGAGCAGGCGCATCGGCACCGCCAGCGCTGGCCAGCAGCCACGCTCATCTTCTATCGTGAAACAGAGCCCGCGCTCGGCAGTCCGGGCAGAGGCCAGCACCTCGGCCGGCGTTTGCACCGGCGTGCCGCCGAACATCGTCACAAAGTCGGCGCGCAGCATGTGCTGCGCACGCGCGGCCAGGCTATTCGCATCGGTGCCACTGCTGCCATCAGGCCCATGCAGCGCGCCCTCACTGGCCGATCCCTGCATCAGCACTTCGCCGTCCATGCACTGCACGATGCGCCCCACCGCCTGCTGCGGCTGGCTGCGGTTCCATGCACACTGGGTCGACCAGGCAACGATGTCCTGCATCGACAGGTCGATGAATTGGCCCTGCCCGCTCCTGGCCCGATATTCAAGCGCCGCCAGCACGGCGACCACAGCCATCGCCGCACCCAGCACGTCGGCATACGAAATGCCGGCCTTGAGCGGCATGCCGCGATCGGTGATCAGCGACATCAAGCCGCCCATGCCCTGCACCACGGTGTCAAACGCAGGCCGGCGCGCATACAAGGAGGCCGCACCGAAGCCTGAAATGGCGCAATACACCAGTTGAGGATTGATCTGGGCGATCTGCGCCGGTGACAGGTCGAATTTGCCCAGGGTGCCGGGCTTCAGGTTCTCGATCAGCACATCGGCGGAGACGATCAACTGGCGCAGGCACTGGCGGTCCTCGGCCAAGTTCAGGTCGATCGTGATGCTGCTTTTGTCTGAATTCGATACGGTATAGAACAGGCTTTGCCCATGCTGCAATGGGGCCCATCCGCGCGATGCCTCGCCGTCCGGCGGTTCGATCTTGATCACGCGCGCACCCAGTGCCGCCAGGCAGCGGGCGCCGACCGGCGCCGTGGTGTAGTGCCCGATCTCCAGCACGCATAGCCCTTGCAACGGCGGCCGCGTGGAGCGGACAGTGCGCACCTCGGCGGCCGGACGTCGCTGCGCCAGCAAGGCCAGCAGCGCTGCGTGACCGCTGCCGCGCACCGGCACAGCGGTCAGCGCCCGGCCTGGCGTGCGGTCCATGCGCAAGGGCGAACCGGGCGCGGCCATCGGCATGTCGCTCGCCACATCGCCATGCAGCTGCGTGATCATGCCGCGAAACAGCAGGTTATCTTCCTGCGGCAATTGCGCAACCGTGGTGATCGGCCCGGCCGGTACGCTGGCGGCATTCAGCGCCGCCACGCACCCAGCCACCGCTTGCGGGCCTATCCATTGCTGCACCAGCTGGTCCACTTGCGCAACGTGCGCGACCCGGCTGGCGGAGCTGATGAAGCGCGCATCCTGCGCAAGCTCGGCCTGCCCCATTAGCTCGCACAGCCGCTGCCATTGCACATTGCTGCCGGTGCAGATCATGACCCAGCCATCCTGCGCGCGGTACACATTCCACGGCGCCGACAGGGTGTGCAGGTTGCCCAGCCTGGGCTGGCCGGGCGCGGGCACACCGTCCGCCGCCAGCAGCCGCGAGAAAAACGAGGACATCGCCGCGAAGCCACAGTCGTACAAGGCCATGTCGATATGCTGGCCGCAGCCACCCAGGCGGGCAGCGCGCAGCGCAGCGACGACGGCGCCCGCGGCCTGGGTGCCGGCCAGGTATTCAATCAGCGGAATCGGGATCGGCACGCACGCGCCGTCGCGCAAGCCGGTGGTGCACAGAATGCCCGTCAGCGCCTGCAACTGCAGGTCGCTCCACTCACGGCCATCGAGCGAGGCCTCGCTGCCAAAGGCAGTGATGTCGCAGCGCACTTGCGCGCCTTGCCTGGGCGGCAGGCTGGCAGTGGCGGGATCGACCGCGCAGTCGCTGGACTCGATCACCACATCGGCCTGTTGCAGCAGCCGCTCGAACAGGGCCTTGTCCTGGAAGCCGGCGTGATCCGGTGCGAACGACAGCTTGCCAGCAGCAAACTGGGCGCGATCGGTCCATTTGCCGCTGCCAGGCAAGGCGCCGGCCGGCTCGATGATGACCACCGTCGCACCAAGCTGGGCCAGTAGCGAACCGCACACGCCCGCACCAGTGCGCGCGCCGATTTCGACCACCAGCACGCCTTCCAGCGCGGCCGCAGCCGTGGCCGCTGCCGTGGACGAACCGGCAGAAGCCTGCGCTGCCTTGGTCGATGGGTTCATTGCGCTGGCATGCACACTGGCTATTGCACGCCGCCGGGGTCGCGGTAGCGCGGCTTGCGCTTCTCGCGGAAGGCGGCGCCTGCCTCTTTGGCTTCATCGCTCTGGTAATACAGCACGACGGCATTCATGCCGGTCTGCGCAATGCCCTTGATGCTTTCGGTGTCGGCGTTGAAGGTCGACTTGGCGATCGCCAGTGCGGTCGGCGACAGCGCCAGGATTTCCTGGCACCAGCGCTCGACTTCGGCGTCCAGTTCGGCGTCCGGCACCACCTTGTTCACCAGACCCATCGCCAGCGCTTCCTGTGCCTTGTAGCGCCGGCACAGGAACCAGATCTCGCGCGCTTTTTTTTCGCCGACCACGCGCGACAGGTAAGCGGTCCCGAAACCCGGATCGACGGAGCCGACGCGCGGGCCGACCTGGCCGAACTGCGCGCTCTCGCCGGCAATGGTCAGGTCGCATACGGTCGCCAGCACATTGCCGCCGCCTATGGCATAGCCGCGCACTTTGGCAATCACCGGCTTGGGCACATCGCGGATCGCCGCGTGGATCTGGTCGAGCGGCACGCCGATGATGCCGCGGCCATTGCGTTCGGACTTCTTGTCGCTGGTGTCGCCACCGACACAGAAGGCGCGCGTGCCGGCGCCGGTCAGCACGATCACGCCTATTTGCCGGTTCCAGCCGGCCTGCAGGATCGCATCGGCGATTTCTTCATACATGCCGACCCGGATCGCATTGAGCGAATCCGGCCGGTTCAGCGTGACTGTCGCCACGCCGTCCTTTTCTTCGTACAACACGTCGCGGTATGTTGGCTGGTCCATTCCTGCTCCTGTGTTATCCATGACGCGCCTGGTCAGTGGCGGTAGGCCGGCACGCCGGTCAGTTCCCGTCCCTCGATCAGCGTCAGGATCTGGGTGGTGCCATCGGGGACAATGAACATGCGCACATCGCGAAACAACTGCTCCAGCCCCATTTCGCGCGTCAGGCCCATTGCGCCATGCACTTCCATCGCCATCGACACGGCGCGGTTGCAGGCGACGGTGGCATGCCGCTTGGCCATGGCCGACACATGATTGGCGCGCTCGCCGTTGTCGATGCAATTGAGTGCGTAGTAGCACAGCAGCCGGCTGGTGGTGACGGCGGCGGCGATGTCGGCCAGCAAGCCCTGGATCAACTGGAAATTGTTGATCGGCCGGCCGAACTGGCTGCGATCAGCCGCATACGCCACGGCCATATCGAGCGCGCGTTGCGCCAGGTGGACGCAGGCCAGGCCGAGCACCGGCCGGTTGGCCAGCCACGACAAGGTCAGTACCTTGGCCGCGTCGCCGGCCTCGCCCATTGCATTTTCTTTCGGCACGCGGCAGGCTTCGAACAGCACCTCGCCGATATGGCCCTGCTTCAAGCCCAGCACATCGATCTCGCGCGCCGAGAATGGCGACTTTTCGCGCTCGACCACGAAGCGCATCATCTGCGACAGGCCGCGCTCGTCGTTGCCGACCGAGCAGGTGACGTTCATCAGGTCGCAGATGGTGGAATTGGTGATCCAGATCTTGCGGCCGTCGATGATGTAGCCATCGCCATCCTCGACCGCGCGGGTCTTGATGCTGCGCGGGTCTGAGCCCACGCCCGGCTCTGAAACGCCGGTGCAGGTAATGGTGCTGCCATCGATGATGCCCGGCAGGAAGCGCTCGCGCTGCTCAGGGCTGCTGGAATTGAACAGGCGCGAACCGGTGCCCTCATGCGCCATCACCGCCAGCGCGATTGCCGGCGGCAGTTGCTCATACATCAGGCCCATGATCAGCGCCGGCATGGCGGTGCCGCCGGCTTCCTCCGGAATGCGTGCGCCAGTCAGGCCCATCGCCGCGCAACTGGCGAATATCTTTTGCATTGCGGCCTTGGGCAGCGGCTTGTCGGCATCGTGCGCGGCCATGATCGGGTTGATTTCCCGCTCGACCATCTTGCGGGTCGACTCCTGCACCATCTTCTGTTCAAAATTCAATTGAAAATCCATCCGTGCATCCCTTTCTTGCCTTGTTGTCTGTCTTCTCGATTTATCCGGCCGGGCGGCGACTGGCGCGACCTTCGGCGCCGGCTCTGGTTGCCTGGAACCGCTTGTATTGGTTAGCATGGGCGACGCCGGGCTGGCCGGCGAATCTCGACGATACTAGGGGGGCTCGCACGGGCCAGTCCAATACCGTTGCCGGAACAGACATGTCGATTAGCCTATCGCCGCAAGGTGCAGCCTGGATTTCATGAATCACGCCATTGAGTTGCGCCATCTTCGTCATTTCGTCACGCTCGCCGAGGAGCTGCATTTCGGCCGCGCTGCGCGGCGCTGCAACATTTCGCAGCCGCCGTTTTCGGTCTCGATCCAGCAACTGGAGCAGGCCATCGGCTTTGCGCTGGTCGAACGCACTTCACATGCAGTGCGGCTGACGGCGGCGGGTGCGGCGTTCTACAACGAAGTGCAAAAGGGGCTGGCCCAGATGGCGCAGGCGGTCGACGTCGCCGCCCGGGTGCATGGCGGCATGCAAGGCGTGCTGAAGGTCGGATTCCCGGCGTCGATGCTGCCGCGCGGGCTCGATGATGCGGTGCACTTGTTCGAGTCGCGCTATCCGCAAGTCGAACTGCAACTCGTCGAACTATCAACCTCCGAACAGATCCTGGCGCTGCAGCGCCGGCAAGTGCATTACGGTTTCGTGCACAGCATCGTGCTGCCCGACTCGGTCCATTCGCAGGAAGTGATGCGCGAGCGCTTCATCCTGTGCCTGCCCGAGCACCATCCCCAGGCCAGCGTCGAAAACCTGCAACTGGCCGATGTCAGCAAGGAACCGTTCATCCTGTTTGCGCGGGCTTTTTCGCCGACTTACTACGACCAGGTCATCTCGATCTGTGTCGAGGCGGGCTTCCACCCGCAGGTACGGCACGAGGCGCGCCACTGGCTGACGGTGATGACCTGCGTCTCACGCGGCATGGGAATCACGATGGTGCCGGCCGGCCTGGCCCGCGCCGGCGTGCCCGGCCTGCGCTTCATCGACATCGGCGACAGCCCGATCCAGTCCATCGTGCGCGGCGTATGGCTGGCGAGCGACGACAATGATTCGATCCTGGCGATGTGGCGCGGGGTAGTGTCGGAGGTCTGGGTGGAGGTGTCGGCTGGGGTGGCACAAGGGGAAATTGCACGCTGAGCTGGGACTGCGGGGGCGGACTGAACACCAATAGCAAATTGACAATTTCTAAAAACCGGATAGTCTCAAGCCTGCCGCGGTTAATTACTGTTCCGGCTTCCAATTTTTGGGCCACTTACATGGAAACATTTTCAGTCCAGGATTTGGGAGATCGCATCGTCGACCTGACGAAAACTGCTGCCCGCGGTGATCTGGCAGTGGTATCCAAAAATGGCGAGCCTCTTTTCTTGGCAATTCCCTTCAACGACAAGCTCATCGAATACGGCGTGCCGCTGGGCCTGGCCTGCCTGCTGTATTCGCAGGGTGTATTGTCCCTCGGGAAAGCGGCAAAGTTCGCGCGCCTGGACAAGGAAGATTTCATTGAGAAGCTCGGCGAATTCGGCGCTGCCGCCGTGAATTACCCTGCTGAAGAACTTGTCGCCGAGTTCTCCGCACTCATCGGATAGCCCCGCCACTGAATCCGGCCCCGACGCCGCAAGTCCCCCGTACAATCGACACTGGACTTACCCGCACCGCTTACGATGACCGCTTTTGCCCTGCTCGACGATTGCGCCGGCGATGGATCTTCGCGCCTCTATACCGGCCATGTCGATACGCTGACTTGCGACGACTGGTCCGGCCTGGCCGCCATGCTTGATGAACTCGCTGCCTTGCAGGCTAGCGGCGGTGCACTGCATGCGCTGGCGCTGCTGGACTATGAACTCGGCGGTGGCTTGCACCGGGTTGCACCGCATCCGGGAACTGCGGCAGCGGGCCGGATATTGCTGTTTGCGCACTGCGAGCACCTTTCCAGCGCGCAAGTGGAATCCTGGCTGGAACAGCAGGGAAGCGGGAATGCAGGCGTGGCGCAGGTGACGGCGAATATTTCCGAGGCCGGCTTCGGCGAGCACATCGCCCGCATCCGCAGTTATATCGAAGCGGGCGATACGTATCAGGTCAACTATACGATGCGGCTGCGCTTCCAGTGCTGGGGCGAGCCGGCCGAGCTGTACCGGCGTTTGCGACTGCGCCAGCCCGCGCCGTATGGCGCGCTAATCGTGTTGCCCGATGGCGCAGCGATCGTGTCGCTGTCGCCCGAGCTGTTCCTGCAACATCACGATGGACAGTTGACGGCGCGTCCGATGAAGGGCACCGCTGCCGCCAGCGCCGATCCGGCGCAGGATGCCGCGCTCACCGCCGAACTGGCCGCCGACCCCAAGAACCGTGCCGAGAACCTGATGATCGTGGACCTGCTGCGCAACGATCTTGGCCGGGTCGCCGCGCTCGGATCGGTTGTCGTGCCGAGCCTGTTCGATGTCCGGCGCCACGGCGCCGTGCTCCAAATGACATCGACCATCCACGCGAACTTGCGCGACGACGTGTCGCTGGCTGGCGTGCTGGCGGCGGTCTATCCCTGCGGCTCGATCACGGGCGCACCCAAGCGGCGCACCATGCAGATCATCCGCGAGCTGGAGGACACGCCGCGCGGCATCTACACCGGCGCAATCGGCTGGCTGGATGCGCCGCCGCCGGGCCGGCAAGTGGGCGACTTTTGCCTGTCGGTGCCGATCCGCACGCTGCAGTTGGCCGCGCCCGGCGCGGATGGCTGGCGCAGCGGAGAAATGGGTGTCGGCGCGGGCATCGTGCATGACAGCGAGGCGACAGCGGAATATCGGGAGTGCCAGCTCAAGGCGCAATTCCTGACCGGCTTGCAGCCCGGCTTTTCCTTGTTTGAAACCCTGTATGCAACGCCTTCCGGTGCGCGCCACCTGGAGCGGCATTTGCAGCGACTGGCGGCATCGGCGGCGCGCTTCGGATTTGCGCTGGACCAGATGGCATTGCGCGCTGCCATCGCCGGCGCGTGCGCCGCGCTGGATGACGCCAGCGGCCCGTACCGGATGCGGGTCGCGCTGCATGCCAGCGGAGAGTGGGAAATCGAGACGGCACGGCTGGCGGAACTGACCGCGCCGGTACGCTTGCTGGTAGCGGCCGACCGGACCGATGCGGCCGACCTGTTCCTGCAACACAAGACGACCCTGCGCGAACGCTATGACCTGGGCTGGCGCAACGCCGAAGCGCAGGGTGCTTTCGATACGCTGTTCTTCAACACGCGCGGTGAATTGACTGAAGGCGGACGCAGCAATGTGTTCGTCAAGCTAGACGGCCGCTGGGTGACGCCGCCACTGTCTTGCGGCTTGCTCCCTGGCGTGATGCGCAGCGTGCACCTGGAAGAGGGCGTGCTGCAGGCAAGCGAGCAGATCGTATCGCGCCAGGATTTGCAGCGGGCAGAGGCGGTGATGGTTTGCAATGCGCTGCGCGCGCGGGTTGCCGCACAAGTGGACTGGGCTTCCTAGCCCCAGCCCGGCACCACGAATTCCGTCAGCGAGCCATCCGCGGCCGGCAACTGGCTCCAATGCTCTTTCTGGTATGTGCCGTAAGCGCCGCGATAGAACAATAGCGGATGCGCCGGCGCCAGCAAGGCAACGCTGGTCACACCGCCCAGGAAGATCAGGTGGTCGCCCCCCTCCACCACGGACACCTTGTCGCATTCGATCTGCGCCAGCGAGGAATGCAGCAGCGCACACCCGCCCGCGCCTTCGCGGAATTCCCCTTCGACAAACTGCGCCGTGGAAGGCCGCGCAAAACGGTTCGACACATCGACTTGCGACTGCGCAAGGATATTCACCGCAAAGCGATCGGCTTGCATCAGGCTTTCCAGCACGTTCGCTTTGCGCGCCAGTGAAAACAGCACCAGCGGCGGATCGAGCGACACCGAGGAGAACGAATTGACCGTCACCCCCACATGCGCGCCGCCAGCGCCGCGCGCCGTGATGACTGCCACGCCAGTGGCATAGCATCCAAGCACATTGCGCAGCGAGCGCGGATCAATCGTTGCCGGTGACGTCATCGACGCATTCCCCTTTGCTTTGCTCTGCGTTACTTGGCGCCAGGCTTGCCCTGCCCCGCAGGCAGCCCGTAGGTGGACATGAAGCCATCCACCATGCCGGTTGCCTTGTCCCAATTGAAGGTCCGGAATGCATGGCCCTTGGTCACTACATTGGCGCCAGAATAAAACATTTCGTATTGCAGGTGGCGGGAACCGAATTCCGATCCCACGGCGTCCCATGCCAGCTTGAACAGCTTGACCCGGCCGAGCGAATCGGTCGATGGCGAGCGTTGCGTTCGGTCGATCATGCCGGCGATGTCCGGATTGGCATAATCGGCAATCGACGACGGCAACATGATCATGCCGCCGCCAGCCAGTTCGCGCAGCGTGGTGACAAACTTCGGATACAGCTGCTGGGCCAGCACCGACGCCGCATACAGGCGGTTCGGGTTCGGCACGAAATACTTGCCGTACATGCTGCCACTGACTTCCATCGACTCGACCAAGCCTTCGATCATCGACACTTCAGCAGCCAACTGGCCGAGCGTTTCCTTGACTTGCGGGAAACCGATCACGCCATTGGTCTCGGTGATCTTGCGCGCCAGGCCGAGCAGGAAGCGCATCTTGACCATCAGCCGCACCTGGGACTGGTAATTCTGGTACACGTGGGTCGGCGTGGCATGCCACTGCGCCTGCGCCAGCGCCACGTCGTTGTGCACGAACACGCGCTCCCAGGGCACCTTGACTTCATCGAACACCAGCACGCTGTCGTTCTCGTCGAACACCGACGACAAGGGATTGTCGAATTTTGATGGTGCAGCGGCTTCATACGATTTGCGCGACAGCATTTTCAGGCCGGGCGCATTCAGCGGCACCATGGCGGTGATGCTGAAACGCTCATTGCCGGGCGCCATCGGCTGGATCGACGCCACCATCACTTCATTGGACATCGGGCAACCGGTGCCCAGCATCTTGGCGCCCTTGATCGTGACGCCTTCATGATCTTCATCGACCACGCAGGCGACCAGGTTTTCAGCCTGCTCGGACGGCCCCTTGCTGCGATCGGCCTGCGGATTGATGATGACGTAAGTCAGGTACAGGTCGTTGTCGCGCGCATATTCATAATAGTCGCCGACTGCCCGGCCATAGCGCTCACCGGCAGCCCGAAAAACCTCCTGGCCCATGAACATGCCCGAGACGGCCGAGGCCACATGGTCAGGGGAGCGGCCGAAGAAGCCACAGGACATTTCCGCCCATGATTCCAGCGCCCGCCGCCGCTCGACCAGCTCGGCGTAGGTGGTCGGCAATTGCCACATGCGGCTAACGCGCTCGCCGGTCCGTGGCGACGCGAAGGTCATGCGCTCGACATTCTCTTGCCGCAACTGGTAGTCGTACATTGCTGCCGACGACAGCACCGCGTTGCGGAATGCCGGATGGTCGACATGGTTTTCGACCAACTGGCCGTCGATATAAATCTGTCGCCCGTCACGCAGGCTCTCGATGTGCTTCTTGCCGTCTCTGGACATGCTTTTTCTCCGTCGCTGATCTCGGTGCCGAAACTGCCGGCAGGTGCAGGCCAGGGCTTGCCTGGCCTGGTGTTGCTGATGTTACTGGTGTCGCGTTGTTGCTGCTCTTGCCAGGCAGGATTACTTCGCCGCCGGCTCGCTCTCGTCGTAATAATGGATTTCCAGCAGCATGCAGCCGTTCTCGGACTTGAACGGTCCGTGGAACGCGCCGGGCGGGCGGCAGGCATAGGTGCCGGGCTTGAAGCTGGTGCCGCCCTTGCCCTGCTCGTCATTGCCCACAGTCAGGTCGCCAGACAGCAGGTAGACCTCTTCCCAGTAGTCATGGACGAATGGAGACGTGGTGTACACGCCAGGCGCAAAGCGCAGGTGGCGCGTGCGCGAACCGCGATGGTTCTTCTCGTCCAGCGAACCGGACAGGATCTGTTGCTGGATGCCTTCCGGATAGCCGGGCGGGGTCTCCCAGCCGGTGTTCAGGTCGATCGTGTAAAACTCTTTGTGCAGTTTCGGGATAGCCATTTTCGGTCTCTCTGTCGTCGTGTTGTCAGTCAATGATTGGTTTGTCTGGTGGTCCGGTCGCGTCAATCGACGTAATCAAGGATACGCGTGCGGTACGCATGTGTCAGCGCGCGCTTCCTGACCGGATCTTCGAGCTCGACGTCGAACTGGTCGCCGCCGCCGATCGTGCCCATCACCGCCAGCGTGCCGCAGTACATTGCGGTGCCGACCGGCAAGGTCTTGCCAGCACCCAGGTACCGCTGCAGCAAGTCTTGCGGCGCCAGCATCTTGGTGACCAGGCCTTCCTGGTACAGCGAGCGTTTGCCCTCGCGCGTGACCCAGGAGCGCAGCATCAGGCTGTCCCAGTGGTCGGCGACTTCGTCGAATGCCCACAGTTGCGCGCTGACCGGTTTCGGACACATTTGCTTGGATACCGTGACGCCATAGGCTTCCACCTTGCGGTCGGTATGGTCCGAGCCCACGCCGATGTAGAGGCCGTCTTCCAGCGACACGATCACGAATTCGGCTTCACCGCTGCTGTCGGGGCCGGTAACGTCCAGGTCACGCTCGGTGGTGAACAGATTGACGCCAACGCGATAGAAACACGGCACCGTACGCGGACGGGCCACGCCAATTGCCGCCAGTTCGGCGATGTGATGTTCTACCGCTTCCGCATTGCGGCCGGTCCAGCCGGCGATGATCAGGTCATGGATTGCCGCGGTGCGCGGCTTGCCGTTGATCAGGAAAGTCATTTCATGCATGGGTTGCTCCACGTGATGTTGCTCGGTTATTGCCTGGCTGACGCCGGCTGCTTGTCGCTGCTTCGTATTGCTGTTTCTTCTTGATGTTCCAGGCTTTGTCATTCTTGCCGCTTGCTTGCTACGCAAGATTGACGCCTCTTGCATGATTCAATGCTTGTTCAATTGCCTGGCCCAGTCGCAAGAGTCGGCGGTCGGCGCCGCCAGGCGCAACCAGCATCAGGCCAACCGGGGCGGATCCCGGAATATTACAGGGCAAGGACAATGAGCATGCGCCCATGAAATTGGCCACGGTCGTGTTGCGCAGCACCAGGGCATTGGTGCTGGCAAACAGCGCATCGTCGGCGTCCAGCGGCGCGGCCATTGGCGGCACGATCGCCACCGACGGCATCACCAGCAGGTCGACTGGCGCGGCCATTGCGCGCAGGCGCAGGTTGAGCGCCGCGCGCTCCTGCAGCACTTCGATGTAATCGGCGCTCGTCATGTCGGCGCCACGGCGGATGCGGGCAACGATGCGCTGGTCGAACAGTGCACTGCGCGCCGGTTCCTCCAGGTCCTGGCGATGGATGGCCCAGGCTTCGGCGGCGATCAGGCCGCCCTTGCGGTTGATGTCGGGTATCCGCTGCAATTCGGGCAAGCTGAGGTCGCGCACATGGGCGCCGGCAGCAGCCAGCCAACGCAGGGCCTGGGCAAATCCGGCGGCGACGGTGTCGTCCAGGCCGTCCAGTACATAGCCCTGCAACACGCCCAGTCGCAAGCCTGCCAGCGGCATCGGCGTCCTGTCGGCCAGGCCGCTGGGGTCACCCAGCAGCGTCGGGTCGTTGGCCAGGATCGCGTCCAGCATGGCGCAGCAGCGCACACTGTTTGCCATCGGCCCGACCGAATCGAGCGATTGCGACAGCGGGAAAGCGCCTTCGGTGCTGATGCGTCCGGCGGTCGGCTTGAATCCGACCAGCTCGCAAAAGGCGGCCGGTATGCGCAGCGAACCGCCGGTGTCAGTGCCGATGGTCGCCATCGCCATGCCATCGCTGACCGACACCGCGCCGCCGGAACTGGAGCCACCCGGAATGCGGCGGTTGGCCCGATCCCACGGGCTGGCCGGCGTGCCGTAGTGCGGATTCAGGCCCAGGCCGGAGAAGGCAAATTCCGACATATTGGTCTTGCCGACGATGACCGCGCCGGCACGGCGCAAGCGGGCAATGGCCGGCGCGTCAGCCGCAGCCGGCGCGGCCGTGGCCTTGAGTTTCGATCCGGCCAGGGTGACGTCGCCCGCGACATCGAACAAGTCCTTGATCGAGACCGGAATGCCGGCCAGCGGCGACACCCGTATGCCTTGCGCGCGCAGCGCATCGTGCGCGCGGGCAGTGGCCATGGCGGCGTCGGCATAGACCCGGGTGAAGGCCAGCTTGCCCTCTCCGTACTTGTCGGCGATCCGGGCCAGCGCCTGCTCGGTCAGTGCAACGCTGGAGACGCTGCCGTCGGCCAGTGCCGCGGCGGTGGCTGGAAGTGTTGGTTTTGGCTTGTGCATGTCGATCTCAGGAAAGGTCGGGCTTCACGAACGTGAGTTGGCCAAGCCTGAGTGTAGGCGAGGGTTGACGCCAGCGTCCAACCAGAAAATCTGCATTGCGCCGATAAGATCGGCTTATTCCGCGCCAATCTTGCCCGCTGGCGGGCGCGCATGGCAAGGGCCAGGCCCTGCGGCAGTGGCTGCCTTGGCTGTGCGCCATTGCCGTTCTGTCAAGCTGCCACGCCTGCCTCGCCGGGCAGCACCGCCACCTCGGCGCTGCCATGCTGCTGGCCGAAGTCCGACACCACCTGCCGCGCCAGCGACACCAGCGGCGCAATCACCGGATGGGCTGGCGCGACCTGGTGACAGGCGCTCAGCACCAGGTCGGGGAAAGGCCGCGACAGATGCAGCACCTGCAGGCGCTGGTTCGCCAGTTCGTCGGTCATCACAGCGGGCGGCAATACCGCGATGCCGAATCCATCCACCGCCAGCCGGATCATGGCGGCCACCGATGTCATCGAATGGATCTGCACGCCGTCGAATGCCGGCGCCGAAAACAGTTGCAGCAAGGCCCGGTGCGGGGCAGACCCTCGGGCAAAGCTGATGATCGGGAAGCGCGCCAGGTCGCCGACCTCGAGCGGCTCGGTGCCCACGCCCAGCATCGGGCTGGCGACCCAGCGCATCGGGAATGAACACAAAGCGGTATCGAGGATGTCTTCACGACCAACGGGCGCGCCCTGGAACGACAGGTCGAGATTGCCTTTTTGCAGTTGCTCGGACAGGTTTTGCGTGGTGTCGCTGGTCAGTTCGATGGAAATTTTCGGGTAGAGCTGGTGGGTGCGCGACAGGAATTGCGGCAGCCAGCTATGGACGATGGTATCGATCACGCCGATGCGAATGGTGCCGCCAACGATACGGTTGTCGGCCATGTCGCGTTCCATGTTCTGCACCAGCTTGACGATCCGCTCGGCATGGGCCAGCGCCTTTTCGCCATCCGGCGTCAGACTCACCCCCAGCGGGCCGCGATTGAACAGCGCAACGCCGAAGTCCTGTTCCAGGCTGGCGATGCGGTTCGATACGGAAGCCTGGGTCGTGTGCAGTTTTTCCGCCGTCTGACGAAAGTTGCGCAGCTTTGCCAGGCAAATCAGGGTTTCCAGGAAACGTACGTTCATGTGAGCGGTTTGGTTTGGGCTGGGGCCGGTAGCATTGGGGCTTTCGCTTTGTGCGTTCCGGTGGGACGGCCTGATTATCCATCGTGTGGCCGGTGATTGCCCAGCGAGGCAGTTTTCTTCTTTTCTTGGCAGGAGGCTGAGGAATGCTCCCACCCCAAATAGTTGCGCAAGCTCAAACAGCGGCGAGCACCGAATCCCTAATCTGAGGCAAGCCAACCGGAGAATCCAACATGCCCCCCGCATCGAACCAGGCCACCAGTACCCTGCGCCAACACCTGAAGTCCCTGCCCTGGCTGGTGCAGACAAAGCGCAACGCAGAGCGCATGCTCAATGCCGGCCTGCATCCGCATGCAACGGCAACCATCAACCAGCTGCCCTTGTTCGCCCCTGACTCCTGGGGTTCGCCCACGGCGCTGGCGCGGCTCACCATCCAGTCCGCCAACCAGACTTTCCCGTTCCTGGCCGGAATGATCCAGACCCTGGGCGTGAGCCGGGCGCCAGTTGTGATCAGTGCGGAAGAATTCGGAAATGACGCGGCATCGCGCGAAGCGGCGCGTCTGCTGAAGGAGCAGTTCATCCGCCACGGCAGCGACAAATCAAGTGCGCACAATTACCATCCCGTCTATGGCCGCATCCTGAAAGACCGTCATGCGGTGCGCGCGATCCTTGAAATCGGGATGGGCACCAACAATACCGACGTCGTGTCGCACATGGGACGCAGCGGCCGTCCCGGCGCATCGCTCCGGGCATTCCGCGACTTCCTTCCGCAGGCGAAAGTGTTCGGCGCCGACATCGACCGGCGGATCCTGTTCGAAGAAGACCGGATACAGACTTTTTTCGTCGACCAGACCGACCCGGCCTCGTTCGATGCGATTGGCCACGCGATCGGTCACGGCGTTGACCTGATCATCGACGATGGCCTGCATTCACCCAACGCCAACATCGCCGTGCTGGCGTTCGGACTGCCACGGATCAAGCCGGGCGGCTGGGTGCTGATTGAAGACATCATTGCCGATGCGCTGCCAGTCTGGCAGGTGGTCGCAGCGCTGCTGCCGCCGCAATATGACGCACACATCATTGACGGTGGCGGTGCGCTGATGTTCGCGGTGCAGCGGCGCGTGGATTGAGCCGGGGCCAGGCCCGTCAATCCACGCACTTCAACACGTCAGACCGAAGCGATCAGCCCGCCGTCGACCCGGATCACCGACCCGGTCAGGTAGGACGCGCCCTGGCTGGCCAGGAAGGCCACCACATTGCCGTATTCTTCCGGATCGCCATAACGCCCCAACGGAATCGCGGCGCAGCTTTCCGCCACCACCTCGTCGACCGGACGGCCTTCCCGTTTTGCTTTCTGCTCATCCAGGAATGTGATGCGCGGCGTGGCAATGCGTCCCGGCAGCACGATGTTGGCGGTAATGCCGTCGCGTCCCACTTCACGTGCCAGCGTCTTGGACCAGCCAACCAGGCTCATGCGCAAGCTGTTGGACATGGCCAGGTTCGGAATCGGCGCCACGACGCCGGATGAAGTGTTGGTAATGATCCGGCCCCAGCCACGTTTGCGCATGCCTGGCAACACGCGATCGGTAATGCTGATCACCGGCAGCACCATCGACTCGAAATGCCGCGTCCACACACTGGCATCCTGTCCCGCAGCCGGCGACGGCGGCGGCCCGCCGGTATTGTTGACCAAAATATCGACCGGCCCCAGCGCCGTTTCAATCGCTGAAATATTGGCGTCTATCACGCTCAGGTCGGCCAGGTCCCACTCCAGCGGCAACACATGCTCCGTATGTTTTTTCAGTTCGGCGACAAGGCGGTCGAGCGCTTCGCGGTTCCGGCCTGCCACTGCCAGCCGTGCGCCTTCACGCGCCAATGCCAGCGCAATTGCGCCGCCGAGGCCGCCGCTTGCGCCAAATACCAGTGCTACCTTGCCATTCAATCCGAGATCCATTTTCTTCCTTGGTGATTATTCCTGGTCAATGCCTGCTGCTCCCGCTGCCGGCATGTCCGCCCTGCCGCCATGATGGCGGCCGGGCACTGACATCCGATGCAGCAGCCGGGCCGCCCGCTCAGGCCACGAGCGCAGGCACGTGCGGCGGCAATGCCCGCCGCAATACCTTGTTGTTCGACGACTTGGGCAACTCGGCCACGAAGTCGAACACATGCGGCACCTTGTTGCGCGCAATTTTCGCACGCAAGGCCGCCTTCAATTCGTCCACCAGCGCCGCGCGTGCCGCGCTGTCTGCACCCACACCAGGCGCCACCACCACTGCCCTGATCAGATTGCCGCCCTGGCCGTCCGGCAAGGGCACCACGCAGGCTTCGCTGATCGCCGGATGCTGCTGCAATACGTTTTCCACTTCAATCGGGGCAATGAAAATGCCCTTGCTCTTGAAGCAGTCATCGTTGCGGCCAGAAATCCAGAAGTAACCCTCTTCATCCTGCAAGGCCAGGTCGCCGGTGCGGAACAGGCCGTCGTGCACCACCTCCGCCGTCTTTGCCGGGTCCTTGTGGTAACCCAGGAACAAGCTCGGATTATTGGTCGTGCCAAATACCAGCTGGCCGATGGTGCCGGTCGGCAGCACATTGTCTTCATCATCGACGATGCGGGCATCGACACCCCAGGCCACGCCGACCGAGCCCGACTTGATCGGCAAGACCGGGCTATGGCCGAGCACCATCTGCATTTCGGAAATGCCGTAGTGTTCCCAGATATCGACGCCAAAGCGCGCTTTCCATTCTGCCAGCGCATTCGCGCCCAGTGCCTCGCCGCTGGCGTTGCAGCCGCGCAGGGAGGACAGGTCGTATTGATTCTCGATGCCCGGTATCGCCAGGATCATCCGGTAGATGGTCGGCACCGCATACGCGACCGTGACCTTGTAATCGACGATCGTCTGCAACACTTTTTCCGGCGACGCCCGCCCTTCCAGCACCGCGCCTGTCACGCCATTGCGCAGCGAAAAAAGAACATTGTGACCCAACAGGCTGATGAAGGTCCACTCGCCGGACGCCATCACGATGTCGCCATCCTGCGGCGGCACCCGCAAGCGGTTGGGCTCGCCGCGGCCGATGATCCAGCGATGCGCGTGGACGATGCCTTTTGGCTTGCCGGTGGTGCCGGACGTGTAGCACATCATTGCCGGCTCTTCGGCCAGCGTATCGGCGGTCGGCATGCCCACGGCGGGCGTGGCGATCATCGCTTCATAGCTGAGTTCGTCGGCGGCTGCGCCGCGCGCCACGATCAGGCCCTTGGGCAGTTTGTCGCGCAAGGCGCGCAATGGCGCGGCGAGTTCTTCCAGCGCCACGGCGGCAACGGCATCGCTATGCTCAAGCACATAGGCGACATCGTCCACGCCGGTGGCGGAATTTTGCAGCACCGGCACGGCGCCGATCTTCATCAGGCCCAGCAAGGCGACCGTGAACTCGAAGCAATTCCACATGCGGATCAGCACGCGGTCGCCGCGCTGTATGCCGCGCGCGGCGCAGGCCGCGGCAAAACCGCAGACTTGCAGATTGAGCGCGTCATAGGTCAGCGAGCCGGCCGGGCCGACAAAGGCCACGCGCTTGCCGCGGCCCAGCGCCAGCGATTTGTCGAGCGCTTCCCCGGTCATGTTCAGGCGTTCGGGAATGACACCGAAATCGGCCGGGACGGCAATGCTTGGATGGAACAGCCGGGGTGTGCTCATGTTGCTACTCACCTGTCATCTCATTTGTCATACTGGGGGCCACGGAAATCAGGCCGGCGCTTTTCGAGGAAGGCGCGAATGCCTTCCTGGCAATCCTTGGTGCGGGTGATTTCCTTGATCGCATCGAGTTCACGGCCCCAGCCTTCTTCGGTCCGGTTCGAATTCCAGTAGAACTTCACCAATTGCTTGGCGTAGCGCACCGACAGGTAGGGGTTGGTCGCGACCTGGCCGGCGAACGCCATCGTTTGCGCCATCAGTTCGTCATGCGGGATCAGGCGATCGACCAGGCCGATCTCTTTGGCCTCCTTGCCGCCGATGATCTCGCCGGTCAGGATCATTTCCAGCGCGCGGCCGATGCCAACGAGCTTGGGCAAATTGCGCGCGCCGCCCGACTCCGGCAAGAAGCCGGCCGGTACCGCGACTTCACCCAGCTTGGCCTTCTCGGAAGCAAAGCGCAAGTCGCACAGCATGGCCATTTCCATGCCGATGCCAACGGCTGCGCCATTGATGGCGGCAATCGTGATTGCCGGCAGGTCTTCCAGCTTGCGGAAGCAGCGTTGCAGCACCGAGTGACGCAAGTCATTGAAGAAGTAGTGTGCCAATTCCTTGTAGTCGCCGAAATTTCCCATGTCGAAATCTTCCGGACCGGCGCCCAGCGGGCCCGCTTCCGAACGCAAGTCGCCGCCCGCCGAAAAACCGCGGCCAGCGCCGGTCAGGATCACGACCTTGATGTGGCTCAGGTGGGCGATTTCAGTCAGCAGGATGTCGAGCTCGACCCGGGTCTTGACGTCGATCGCGTTCATCACATCGTCGCGATTGAACGTGATCACGCCGATCGAACGTTCTTCCGGGCGGTTAGGGTTGGCCAGAACTTCCCATTTGATATTCTTGTATTCCATGACGACTCCTCAACAGTGTTTGATCGCGCTGGCCTGATGCGCCATGCGCGAGATTTGAATTTCATGTGCCGACGTACTTTGGATTCAATGTGCCGGCTCCAGGTCCCACTCTACCTGCCCGATTTTACGTGCCAATACGTACCGGCGTCGCCAGCTTGCGCAGCATCGCCACGATACTCTGCGCCGTGATCAGGCCGGTCTTGGGATTTTCCGATGGGATATTTTCGATCGTCATCGTGAATTTTGCCGAATCCGAGTCGACCGTGATGGTGTGCGTGTTGCGCACCACGGTCGGATCGGCCCAGATTTCCAGCATGGTCTTGTCCGGACCGATGCCGGCGAGGGACAGCGCCACTGCCACATTCAGGTTGGCCGGAAAGCCGACTGCCGCTTCACGCGCGCTGCCGTCAAATACCTTCAGCGGTGCAGTCAGTCCCGCCACCTCGATACCGTGCTGGACCAGGTAGGGCGCGCCAAGCAATCCGAGCGGCGGCTTGCGCGTGACCATGCGTACTGAATGGATTTTGCCTACGGCTGCCGCCGTCACCGCGTCCAGCCCGATCAGGGCGCCGGTCGGCACCATGATCTGCCCCGGGCCAGCCGCACCACTCATCAGGTCCGGATGGGCCAGCAAGGCCCCGACCGATAACACGATCACCTTTTTGCCTGCCTGCACTGCCGGCAAGACGATCTCGCGCAGCAATGCGGACGGTGCGCATTCGACCACGATATCCGCATGGCTGGCCAATTCGCCCAAGGCCACTGACGCTACCGGGGTTGACAGCCCGGCAATGAAAGCCGCCGTCTTGGCCGGGTCGCGACCGCTCACTGCCGCCAGTTGGCAACCGGGGATCTCACCTTTATCCAGCCGGCGCGCCAATGCCTGGCCGATGGCGCCCAATCCGGCTATACCAATCTTGAATTGCACTACAGTGCCTGCTGACATCACATCCCCTCTCTCTATGCGCCGTACCCGCGCACTATGTGAATGCGCGGCATCTTGGGCAGAATATAGGGGCTGACAGGGGGCGCCGACAAACGATTTAATTGAGTCCCATGGATGACTTAAAGTAAGATGTGACGGTCGCTTTGGCAGGCGTTTGCCATTGGCTGCGACCTGGATGTTGACCAGCATGCACCCCTTCAGGCAAACCTCGATTGTCCAATCCATTCCATCGCTTGCAGATGCCCCGCCCATCCCGCTGCAATTCCGGTAGTTGGGCGGCCGCGCCCTTGCCAGCGTGCTTGCCGGCGGCGTCACCAGATGCCCAACGGGCATGCCGTCCGTGATGGGAGCGACTACGCCCTGGTACTGGGAGACGTTCGACCTGTTTGACGACGTCGAACCTGCCGCCGCGCCGGATTTCGCGCTGCACACCGTCAGGCAGCGTTACGAAAAGGGCGACTACATTTTCATGGCGCATGACCTGGGCCGTCGGGTGTTCGTGCTCAGGGAAGGAACCGTCAAGATTTTCCACCTGTCGTCCAACGGTACCCAAACGATATTCTGGTTCTGCGTACCGGGCGATGTGTTTGGCGCCGGCGGCATAAGCGGCGCGCCGCACCAGGCCGTCTATGCGCAGACGGTGGAACCATCGGTGGTGGACTTCATCTCGCGCACCGACTTCGAAAAGATGATGAAGAAGTACCCGCAGATCGCCATCAACATGGTGCGCCACATGAGCGGACGCCTGCGGCTGGCGTGCGACTCGATGGTCGATATTTCAGAGCACAAGGCAGAGTCGCGGCTGGCGCGCGTGCTACTACGCCTGGCCCACAGTTATGGGCGTCTGGTCGGCGACCAGGTAGAGCTGCGGGTGCGGGTGTCCAATCAGGAACTGGCCGACATGATCGGCACGACGCGCCAGACCATCAACGCCTTGCTGCATGAATTTCTTGACAATGGCTGGCTGGCGATGAATGGGCGCGCGATCGTGATCGTGTCGCCGGGCGATTTGCAGCGTGCCGCGGAAATGGGCCGCGACGGCTGAGCGGCGCGGCCATCGCCGACATCCAGCCAGGCGCCAGGCTCGATGGCTCAGTCGTTTTTGCGGTGGAATCTCACCACGCGTATCTGCACGCCTTTTCCGCGGAAGTGCGGGGGATAGGACGAACTGCCGCGAATTTTTGCCGGCACGGCAGGCACCAGCCAAGTTTCCAGTTGCTCCAGCACCCCTTCATCCTTGGCAATCCGGTATTTCGCGCTGTGTATGCATTCGCGGTCGCGAAACTCGCACAAGTTTTCGCTAGTGCCGCCGCAAGGGCCATTGGCCAGACCTTTTGGACAAGTCTCGGGACAGACATACTGGGTTGCTTCCAGGCGGCACATGCCGCAGGTTTCGCAACCCACCAGCGGATGCTTGACCAGCCATTCGAAACTCCGCACCGCATTGTCCGGCTTGCCGTGACGCTGCCTGATTGACACCAGTGCACGGCCAAGCAACCAGGCCACAGGCCCGCCGGCAAACAGCGCCGCATGTGTTGCGGCCAGCGCCCGATACCTGAACCGCTCCATCGCGCTGGCATGCGCCGGCGGCAACGCGCGCGCGGCAACTGGCAGCGGCGATACTGGCGCCGAAAACGACGCCGCCCGATACCAGGCATTGCGCGGCGCAACCGCGACACTGGCTCCCTGCGGAAAGCTCATGCATTCCTGCCATGCCTGGCGCCACACGCTGGCATCGCGGCACAGCTCCCCCAGCTCGCTGACCTGGTCGTCCAGCCGCTGCAATTGCACCGGCGCGTGCATGCCGGTCAACTGCACACCAGCGTAACCCAGTAATTTCAAACCACAGATTTGCAGCGCCAGACGACGCATGCTGCGCTGCGCGCCCTGGTCGGGCAACTTCTCTTCCACTTCCAGCAACTCCAGGAATGAATCAGTGACCGTCACGCCCGCCAGCTGGTGCTTGCGCATGAAACGCGCACTGCGCGCGCGCAACAGCATCAGGTTGGCCACCAGCGGCAGCGCAAAGTTGCGGTGCTCGACCCACTCGGCCAGCTCTTCATGCTTGGCATGGTCGAAACCGACCTGCGCGATCGCAAAATCGGCACCAGCGCCGACTTTCTTGCCCAGTTTCAGGTACTGGGCCATAGCATCTTCTTCGCGGTACTTGAATGGATTGATCGCCACCGCGACCAGGGTCTCGGGTCGCCAGCACTTGACCAGACTTACCGCAGGCACCGACTCCAGGTAACGGTCGCGCACGCCTTGGCTGGGCTCCTTCAGTTTGTCGCCTGTCAAGACCAACATGTTGTCCAGGCCCATATCGGCCATGCGCGCCACCGAGCGCTGCAAGTCTTCCTGCTCGCGGCCCTTGCCGGACCAGTGCACCACCGGCTGTTATCCGGAGCGAGATGCAATATGGGATGCGGTCGCGACCGGGTCCGGATCGCGGTCCGAGTGCACCCGGTCGGAAACGGAAAAACCGGCCACGGCAGCAGCATGGCCGGCCGCAGCCAGCAAAGGCGCGCTCTGGTTTAGTTGGTCGCGCAGCACCTTGTCAGCTGACGGCACGAACTCCAGCGTCCAGAAAAAATTCCTGGCCGCTAGCGCTTCACGAATGAAGTTCCTGGCTGGCGCCGGCTGCACTGCGCGGTGGTTTTCCATTAAGACCAGGCTCATGGGAGCCTATCCCTGTACAGCGCTGGTCAATTGCTCGATTTCTTTCGCACCTATTGCGCCCGCGGCAAAGCCCTTCAGCGCCTCCTCGTACAACAAGCCCAGGATATGTTCCTTCAACCTGGCGTAGACCGGCGTGGTCAACATGCTGAACTGGCGCGGGCGCGGCAGCGGCACATCCACGATTTCCTTGACGCAGGTGGGCTTGTAGCTCAGCACCACGATCCGGTCTGCGAGAAAAATCGCTTCGTCCACTTCCGAGGTCACGAACAGGGTGGTCATCCCGGTTTCTTCGAACAGGGTCGAAAAGTATTCCTGCATCAAACCGCGCGACATATGGTCAAGCCCGCGAAACGGTTCGTCGAGCATCATCAGCTTGGGGTTGTTGATTAGCGCGCGCGCCACCTCGGCGCGCCGCTGCATGCCGCCCGACACCTGGTCCGGGAACTTCGTTTCAAATCCTGCCAATCCAACCTTGGTCAACAGCTTGTGAGCCTGCTCGTGCGCCTGCGCGCGGTCCATGCCTTGCTGGATGGGGCCGAACATGACGTTGTCCTGCAAGCTCATCCAGGGGAACAACGCGGTTTCCTGAAAAACCACGGTACGGTCCGGGCCGATTGAATTGATCGGCTGCTGGTCCATCAAGATCGCGCCGGCGGTCGGATTGTCGTAGCCGGCGACCAGTTTGATCAAGGTGCTCTTGCCGCAGCCGGAAGGCCCGATCAAGACCGTCAGCTTGCCTGGCGGGATGTCAAACGTACAGTCGCGCAGGATTACTTCGTACTTGTCGCCGCTCTGGTAGACTTTGCCTACTTTTTGCAGTTGGACATTACCCTTCAATCGTGGTGAAGATTGCAGGTCTGGCGGATTGTCATTACGCATATCTGGTCCTTGCGGCACGGCGTGGATCACTGCTCAGGAATATTCTTTTTCGCCGCTGACGAAGGCCTTGACAGCTTCTTCGTGCACGGCCTCGATTGCCTCATCCTTCAGGCGAAGGAACTCGGGCGAGGTCAGGATTTTGGTCGTGCGCGGACGCGGCAAGTCGACATGGATGACTTGCTTGATACGCCCCGGCCGGGTCG
>NZ_JAUSNH010000166.1 GCF_030645335.1 Lacisediminimonas sp.
AAGGCCAATGCGCGATCCTGGTATCGAGCGCCTGCGATGAAATTCAGGGCTATCTTTTCTCCAGGCCAATTCCGGCGCCAGCCATCGAAGCGATCCTGACTGAATGCCGGCAACTGGCCCCCCATTTGCGCCGGGCGCGAAAGCCGCAACGCAGCTTGCTTCTGGCCGATGGCGAATCCGATGTCGTGGCCTCGCTCTAGCATTTGGTGAATCAGGCAGGGCTGCCGGCGGTCGTGTTGTCAGCGGCAACAGCGGGTAGTGAAATCTGCGCGCTGGTTCCCCCTGCCTGCTGTGCGATCAGCTCGAATCTGCCACCGGTACGTTTCACGATGGCCTCTACGATGGAAAGGCCCAGGCCGCTGCCCTGACCATTTCCTTTGCGCCAAAATCGCTGGAGCGCGAGTGCGATGTCAGCTTGCTTCATATCCGATCCTTGATCCGCAACCGAAAAGCTGATGTCCCGTTCTGCCGCGGTCAGGCGCAACACCACTGGTGTATTTGCCGGGGAGTAGCGCAAGGCGTTGTCCAGCAGATTGCGTAGCGCAGTCGTGAGCAGCACCGGCGACAACAGCATTCCTGGCCCGCCGCCCAGGTCCTCAAAAACGATCCGTAGTCGCGCCGGCGCCGGAATTTCATTGATGGCCGCCAAGGCTATCTCGGCGGCACTGGCCATCTCGCCGGCGTTCGCAGTCAAGGGGCCTTCGATGCGAGCCAGCGTGAGCAATTGTTCCAGCGTGTGCTGCAGGCGCTGCACGCCGGCTTCGGCTTTCTCCAGCGCTGTTGCGGTTTCACTATGGTCAAGACAGGTCAGGCGCGCCACCTGGATGTGGGTCTTGATCGCGGTGAGTGGTGTGCGCAGTTCGTGTGCCGCGTCGCCAGTGAAGCGCCGCTCGCGGTCGATCGCGGCCTGGGTGCGCTCCAGCATCAGGTTGATGGTCGCAACCAGCGGGGCCAGCTCGGCCGGGAGGCTCGATTCCGGAAGCGGGTCTCCCGCATCAGGCTTGCGAATGGCAAGCGCCTGGCGGATCCGTTCCAGTGGCCGCAGTCCGCTGCCGATCCCATACCAGAGTACAAACAGGCCGCCGATCATGGCCACCAAAAAAGGCACCACGGTAGCGACGATGATTTTGCGCAGCAAGGCGCGCCGCTTGTCCACACGGTCTGCCGTCGTGACGCGTTTTCCGGCAATTTCAAGGGTATAGCTTCGCCATTGCTCACCCTGGATTGTACGGGTGCTGTAGCCAATGGTGGGGACGGCAAGTCCGGCCGGACTGTTTCCGGTACGGGCAACCAGGCCGCCCTCCATCAACCGCACCTCGCAGGCAATGCCATCGTTGGCCACGGCGTCGAGGACGCTGTATGGCGCCGATGGTGATGCAGCCGAGTCGGGCAATTGAACGATCAGTCCGGCCACCATGCGTGCCGATGCGGCCAGGCGCTCATCCAGCGCAGCGCGAAACTGGTGCTGCACGTCCAGCAACATCCATACCGAAGTCGCGCCCCACAGAAGCGTGAATGACAGGCCGAGGATGGCCATCAGGCGCAGACGCAGTGTCATGGTCCTGCCTGCCCCAGTTGATAGCCGATGCCGCGCAGGGTTTCCACAATGCGTGGCCCAAGCTTGCGACGAAGGTGGTGGATATGAACGTTGATTGCATTGCTTTCAACGTCGTCGCCAAAACCATACAGGCAGTCCTTGATCTGTTCGGCTGTCAGCACGCGTCCCGGGTTGTCCAGGAATGCTTGCAGCAGCGCCAACTCCCGGCGCGACAAATCGACCTTGACGCCGTCCAGTTTCACCTCGCAGCTGGCCGGGTCAAAACATAGCGGCCCGTGCTGGACGATATTGGTGCTTCGCCCTGCCACCCGGCGCTGAAGGGCTTGCAAGCGGGCAACCAGCTCCTTGAGGTCAAAGGGCTTGAGCAAATAGTCGTCGGCCCCGGCCTGCAAGCCCGATACCCGATGCTCGATTGCATCGCGCGCCGTGAGTACAAGGATCGGAAGTGCATGGCCCGCCGTGCGCAGGCGCTTGAGCAAGACCATGCCGTCTTCATCGGGAAGGCCAAGGTCGAGCACAACCAGGTCGAAGTAGCTCGCCTCAAGCGCAGCCTGTGCGGATTTCGCCGTGCCGAAGTGGTCGGCGGTCATGCCAAACAGGCGCAGACCCGCGACAATGCCGCTTGCCACCAGATCATCATCTTCAACCAGTAATACGTGCATGGGCAGGTGGGAGTAAAAAATTGAACCTTAACGCTCCCTTAATCAGGGGGCGTCAGGATGTGTTCAACACTATACCTTTCAGAGAGAAGCGCCCATTGAATTCCATTCAGGTCGGACCCTTTGCATTTCCGATCAGTGCGCTGTTGCTGATTGGCGCACTGTTGATCGCCTCGGTCGTTGCGCGCCTGGCAGATCGCAGCCGCAGTGCGGAAATCGAACCGCTGCTGTGGCGCATCCTGCTGGTCGGCCTGCTGGCGGCACGAGCCGCCTATGTGCTCGCCTATTTTGATTCCTACGCTGCGTCTGCCTGGCAGGTCGTGGACATACGGGACGGTGGATTCATGGCCTCGGTCGGCTTCATGGCGGCTGCGGCAATGACGGCCTGGTTGGGCTGGCGCAAACGGGACCACCGCAAGCCGCTGCTGCTGGCCACCCTGGCAGGCGCCGTGGTGTGGGCCGCGGGCACGCTTGCAGTGACGTGGGCAGACACCGAACCGGTGACGATGCCCAAGCTTTCCTTGACGCGTATCGACGGTGGCTCGGTGGACTTGCATTCTCTCATCGGGAAGCCGGTCGTGCTCAACTTGTGGGCAAGCTGGTGCCCGCCATGCCGGCGTGAAATGCCGGTGCTGCGCGACGCACAGGCCCGTAACCAGGATGTGGTTTTTGTTTTTGTGAACCAGGGGGAGTCCGAACTGGCAATCCGTGAATACCTGACCGGGCAGGGGCTCGTGCTGGGCAATGTATTGCTCGATCCCGGCGCGACCGTCGGCCGCCAGACCGGGTTCCGTGCCTTGCCGACCACTTTGTTTTTCGATCGACATGGCTCGTTAATTGACCATCGCACGGGCGAGCTTTCCAGCGCCACGCTGACACAACGCTTGAACGCGCTGCGCGAACGGCAATGAAAAAAGCGCAGCCCGTGTGGCTTGAGGAAAGAAAATTGATTGATCAATGGATGATGAGCCAGCCGCGACAAGCCGTTCGCCACCGATTGATGGCGAGCGTAATACTGCAACTATTGGCGGCGATGGTTTATATACTGACCCTGCTGCTGTCGCCTCCAGCGCATGCAGGCGAAGAATTTCTGGAGCCGGAAAAGGCGTTCAGGTTTTCGGCGCAAATGGTGGATGCAGGCACGGTGGAAATCCAATACGCCATTGCCAGTGCTTATTACATGTACCGTGAACGCTTTGATTTTCGCAGCCCGGATGCAAAATTGGGCGCGCCTGTCATCCCGCCGGGCAAAGTGAAGTTCGACGAGACGTTCGCAAAAAATGTCGAGACCTATCGCGGAATCCTCAAAATCCGCATGCCGGTGCAGGCATCCGGCGAATTCAAGATCATCGCCACCGCGCAAGGCTGCGCCGACAGCGGCTTGTGCTATTCACCGATGGAGTCGGTGGCCCAGCTGAACACTGCGATGGTCCCTGCTGGCGCGCCGGCTCCGGGGCCAGCCTCGGGCGACCAGGAGGCCGGAGTAATCGAGTCATCACTCAACAGCGGCAAGCTGGTTTCTATCTTGCCTCTGTTCCTGCTGTTGGGCCTCGGGCTCGCATTCACGCCTTGCGTTCTGCCAATGGTGCCGATCCTGTCGTCGATTATCGTTGGCGACAGGCATGCTGCCTCGCGCGGCCGGGGCCTTCTGTTGTCGGGGGCCTACGCGCTTGGCATGTCGATGGTTTATACCTTGCTCGGTGTCGCCGCCGGCCTGGCCGGAGAAGGATTGGCCGCCGCTTTGCAGAACCCTTGGGTGCTCGGCACGTTTGGGCTGTTGATGGTCGGGCTGTCATTGTCGATGTTCGGCTTGTTCCAGATGCAGATGCCCGCCGTCATCCAGTCCAGGTTGATGCAGGCGTCGCACCGGCAAGCTGGCGGAAAGCTGGGCGGGGTGTTCGTCATGGGCGCCTTGTCGGCCCTGATTGTCGGCCCCTGCGTAGCGGCGCCCCTGGCCGGCGTGCTGGTCTACATCAGCCACACCCGCGACGTGGGGGTTGGCGCCAGTGCACTGTTTGCCATGGCAGTTGGCATGAGTGTGCCCCTGCTGCTGGTGGGCGGCTCGGCCGGTGCGCTACTGCCGCGGGCCGGCGCCTGGATGGAGTCAGTCAAGCGCTTCTTCGGGGTCCTGATGCTGGCAAGCGCACTGTGGATCGTGTCGCCGGTCATTCCCTCGGTGTGGCAAATGGCGGGATGGTCCGCATTGGCATTCGGCTATGCCGCCTGGTTGTTTTCTCGTGCCCGTGGTGGCTGGCCGGCGAGGGCGGTAGCGCTCGCGTTTGCAGCCCTGGGCCTGGTTCAGCTGGCGGGCCTGGCCACGGGTTCGCGCGACCCGCTGGCGCCTCTGTCGCATCTGGGTGCAAAGCCTGCTCACGCGACGCAATTCAAACGGATTCACTCGGTGGGCGAGCTTGACCAAGTCCTGTCTGCAAGCGCCGGAAAGACCGTGATGCTGGATTTCTATGCGGACTGGTGCGTGTCCTGCAA
>NZ_JAUSNH010000209.1 GCF_030645335.1 Lacisediminimonas sp.
CCAGATGTACAACATGGGCACGCTGCTGCGGCACGGCTCGGCCGCGCAGAAAATGCAGTACCTGCCGAAGATCGCGAGCGGCGAGTTGCGCCTGCAGTCGATGGGCGTGACCGAGCCGACCACCGGCACCGACACCACCCAGATCAAGACCACCGCCGTCAGGAAAGGCGACAAGTATGTGATCAACGGCCAGAAGGTATGGATCTCGCGCATCCAGCACTCCGACCTGATGATCCTGCTGGCCCGCACCACGCCGCTGGCCGAGGTCAAGAAGAAATCCGAAGGCATGTCGATCTTCCTGGTCGACCTGAAGCAGGCAATCGGCAACGGCCTGACGGTCAAGCCGATCATGAACATGGTCAACCACGAGACCAACGAGCTGTTCTTCGAAGACCTGGAAATCCCCGCAGACAGCCTGATCGGCGAAGAAGGGCAGGGCTTCAAGTACATACTCACCGGCCTGAATGCCGAGCGCATCCTGATCGCCGCCGAATGCATCGGTGACGGCTACTGGTTCATCGACAAGGTATCGGCCTACACCAAGGAGCGGGTCGTGTTCGGCCGGCCCATTGCACAGAACCAGGGCGTGCAATTCCCGATCGCCAAAGCCTACGTCAACACCCGCGCCGCCGACCTGATGCGCTACGAAGCAGCCCGCTTGTACGATGCCCACAAGCCCTGCGGCGCAGAAGCCAATATGTCCAAGATGCTGGCCGCCGATGCCTCATGGGAAGCCGCCAACGTCTGCCTGCAGTTCCACGGCGGCTTCGGCTGTGCCACTGAATACGACGTCGAGCGCAAGTTCCGCGAGACGCGCCTGTACCAGGTTGCGCCGATCTCGACCAACCTGATCCTGGCGCATGTCGCCGAACACGTACTCGGCTTGCCGCGTTCTTTCTGAAGGGAGCCGACCATGAGACCTCTGGATGGCATGACCGTCATTGCGCTGGAACATGCGATTGCCGCGCCATTTTGCACCCGTCAGCTGGCGGACCTGGGCGCGCGCGTGATCAAGATCGAGCGGCCCGGCACGGGCGACTTCGCGCGCGCCTACGACGACCGGGTACACGGAATGGCCTCGCATTTTGTCTGGACCAACCGTTCCAAGGAAAGCTTCACGCTCGACGTCAAGCACGAGGCGGCGCAAGCAATTTTTGCCGGACTGCTGGAAAAGGCCGACGTGCTGGTGCAAAACCTGGCGCCCGGCGCCGCCGCCCGCCTGGGCCTCTCCTATGAAGCGCTGAAAGAAAGATATCCGCGCCTGATCGTCTGCGACATTTCCGGCTATGGCAGCGACGGCCCTTACCGTGACAAGAAAGCCTACGACTTGCTGATCCAGAGCGAGTCTGGCTTCCTGTCCGTCACCGGCCCGCCCGACCAGCCGTCCAAGGCCGGATGTTCCATCGCTGACATCGCCGCTGGCATGTACGCGTACACCAACATACTGGCCGCGCTGTTGCAGCGCGGACGCACTGGCAACGGCTCCCATATCGACGTCTCGATGCTGGAAGCCATGACGGAATGGATGAGCTACCCGCTGTATTACGCCTTTGACGGCGCGCCGCCGCCGCCGCGTGCGGGTGCCGCCCACGCAACGATCTATCCGTATGGTCCGTTTCCCGCCGGCGACGGCAAGACCGTCATGCTGGGGCTGCAAAATGAGCGCGAGTGGGTCGTATTTTGCGAAAAGGTATTGCGGCAACCCGGGGTCGCCATCGACCTGCGCTTTTCCTCCAATGCCGCCCGCAACAACTACCGTGCCGAGCTGCGCGCCATCATTGACGATGTATTTTCAAAACTGACCGCAGGGCAAGTCACGGCCCGGCTGGACGAGGCGCAAATCGCCAACGCCAATCTCAACGACATGCACGACGTCTGGAACCACGTGCAGCTCAAGGCGCGCGAGCGCTGGACCGAAGTCGGCACGCCCGCCGGACCGGTGCCGGCGCTGCTGCCGCCCGGCTTGCCCAACACCTTTGTCGCCCGCATGGACCCGGTGCCGGCGCTAGGGGAACATACTGATTCCATCCTGGCCGAGCTCGGGTACGATGCAGCAGGCATAGCGCAATTGAGGGGGCAGGACGCCGTATGAATGAGCAGCGCATCAAGGCAAAGCGGGCCAGGCAGGCCAGGCAGGCGCGTGTTGTCCGCGCCGGCGGGGCAGGCCCGCGGCCATGCTGGCCAGGGCTGCCATGACAGCGCCGCAGCGCTCCTGGCTGTTCGTGCCGGGCAACCGGCCGGAACGGTTCGGTAAGGCCCTGGCCGCCGGCGCCCATGCCGTCATCATCGACCTGGAAGACGCGGTGGCGCCAGCCGACAAGCACAGCGCGCGCAGCAGCGTAAAGGCATGGCTGTCCCCTGCGCATGCGGTCTACCTGCGCGTCAACGCCCCCGGCTCCATCTGGTTCCAGGACGATCTCGCCCTGTGCGCATTGCCCGGTGTCGCCGGTATCGTGCTGCCCAAGGCTGAGCGCAGCAGCGACATCGGGGCGCTCGTTGGTGCCGGTGCGCGCCAGGTGTTGCCGCTGATCGAAAGCGCGCAAGGCCTTTGGAATGCCGAACAGCTTGCGCGCCAGCCACAGGTGCTGCGCTTAATGTTCGGCAATCTCGACTTCAGCGCTGACATGGGCATTGGCGGCGACCAGGACGAACTGCTGGCTTTCCGATCGCAACTGGTGCTGGTGTCACGGGTAGCCTGCATACAAGCGCCAATCGACGGCGTCAGCACCGAACTGGATGATGCGCAAGCGGTCGCGCGCGATACCGCACGCGCCCGCCGCCTCGGTTTTGGCGGCAAGCTGTGCATCCACCCGCGGCAAGTGCCGCATGTGAACGCCGGATTCATGCCCGATGTGCAGCAAATCGCATGGGCGCGCAAGGTGGTCGCTGCGGCCAGCGAGTCAGGCGGTGCGGCAGTCGCCGTAGACGGGCGCATGGTAGACCGTCCCGTCATTGCAATGGCACAGGAAATCCTGGCCGAGTCGGCCGGCAGCACACAGCAAGGCCCAAAATAAAGCAATATGCACGGCATCCAACAAAGAGCATGAAAGCCAGATGACATCCCGAAATGCCCAAGCAAAAAGCATGTCCCTGACGCGATCGCGCCCGATCGCGTGGAGCGCGGCCCTGGCCCTGGTGCTGGCCGCGATGCTGGCCTGGCCGCGCGCCTACGCACAGGCGCCGATCGTCATCAAGTTCAGCCACGTCACCACCACCGACACCCCCAAGGGCCGCGCCGTCGAGCGGTTCCGTGAGCTGGCCGAAAAAGCCACCAACGGCCGCGTCAAGGTCGAGATCTATCCCAACAGCACCCTCTACAAGGACAAGGAAGAACTCGAAGCCCTGCAGCTCGGCGCAGTACAGATGCTGGCGCCCTCGCTGGCAAAGTTCGGTTTGCTGGGCGTGCGCGAATTCGAAGCATTCGACATTCCGTTCATGTTCCCTTCCCGCAACGTGCTGCTGCGGGTAACCGAGGGCCCGATTGGCAGGAAAATGCTCAGGAAACTCGAACCCAAGGGCATCACCGGCCTGGCGTACTGGGACAACGGGTTCAAGGTCATGACTGCCAACAGGCCACTGCGCACGCCGGCCGACTTCCAGGGGCTGAAGATGCGCATCCAGGCATCCAAGGTGCTCGAAGTGCAGTTTCGCGCGCTCGGCGCCATTCCGCAGGCGATCGGATTTTCCGACACCCACCAAGCCCTGAAGTCCGACGTCGTGGAGGGCACCGAGAACACGCCATCCAACATCTATACCCAAAAAATACATGAAGTGCAGAAGCACCTGACCGTGTCCGGGCACGGCTACCTGGGCTACGCCGTCATCGCCAACAAGAAATTCTGGGACAGCCTGCCAGGCGACATCCGCGGCCAGCTCGAAGGCGCCATCAAGGAAACCACTCGCTACATCAACGGCATTGCCGAAGCCGACAATGCACAGGCGCTGGAAAACATCCGCAAGTCCGGCAAGACCCGGATCCATGTACTGGACGACAACGAACGGGCGCAGTGGCGGCGCGCCCTGCAGCCCGTGCGCGGCAACGTCGAAGCCCGGGTCGGCCGCGACGTATTGCAGGCGATCGACAAGGAAGCTGCAGCGCTGGGCTTCAAATGACTACAATGTCAGATCGCAAGCACCCGCCGCCGCGCACCACGTGAAAACAATCCAGATTACCAGTTGGGAAGAATTCGTCGCGCTGTCAGCCAATCTCGACGGCTGGGCATTCCGTGGCCACCAGGACGAACGCTGGCCGCTGATCAGTTCGCTCACGCGCTATCTGTATGACTTCATTCCCAATCACCTCGGCTGGCGCGCCCGGGAAGAACGGGCGATCCGGATCTTCCGGCGCAAAGCGCACAACTACCTGCCCGACGCCAATGTTCTCGAGGAGGACCTGCGCTGCCTGGCGCTGATGCAGCATCATGGCGCACCGACGCGCCTGCTCGACTTCACCAAATCGCCGTTTGTCGCCGCCTTCTTCGCGCTGGAAAAAGCGACCTCGAACGCCGCCGTTTTTGCGCTCAACACGCCGGTGCTGTACAACGCCACGCCAATTGGCCGTCCCGAGCTCACGCGCGACGAAATCGATCCGCGCGTCAAGGGAAATTTCGAGCGGCACTTCATCGATAACCATGAACAAGTGATCTGGATCGGCGAGCCGACCCAGATGGACCGGCGGCTGGTCGCCCAGTCCGGCACCTTCGTGTTGCCCGGCATGATCGACAAATCGCTCGACCAGATCCTGAGCCAGTACGGCACCAACGAAACCCTGATCAGCAAGATCGTCCTGCCGCAAGCCATGCGGGACGAAGCCATGCGCGCGCTGTACCGGATGAACATCACCAACGCCACGCTGTTTCCCGACCTCGAAGGCCTGGCCCGTTCGGTCGCCTTCGAACTGGAAATCATCTGGCCGGGCCTGATCGACGATCCGTCGTACAGCATGCGCGCCGGCCCCGACCCGGCCTCCATCTGACCCACGGAGCGCACAAATTCGGGCAGCCGGCGACAAGCATTGCTATCATCGGCGGCCGGCATGGGTTCGGCTGGCCGGTCCTTGCTCCTGGTTCGTCTGATTGCCGGTTTTATTTGCTGATTTTTGTTTCCTGATTCCGGTCCTGCTCCACGCCCACCAATTTGCCCGTCAACGATGTCTTCAACGCCCCCAGCCTGTTCCACGCCCGCCGCCCCGCCCGTCCAGCCTGGGGCCGACAGCCAAAAATTTTCGCCGCGCGACCTGCGCATCCTGATGGTAGGCCTGATGCTGGCCTTGCTGATGGCCGCGCTCGACCAGACCATCGTCGCCGTCGCCCTGCCGCGCATCTCGTCCGAACTGCAAGGCTTTGAACTGCTGGCATGGGTGGTGTCCGGCTATCTGGTCGCCGCCGCCGTGTCGACGCCGATTTACGGCAAGCTTGGCGACTTGTACGGTTGCCGTGTCATGCTGCTGTGGGCGATCTGGATATTCCTGCTGGCCTCGGTTGCCTGCGCGCTGGCCACCTCGATGCCGATGCTGGTCGCCGCGCGTATCCTGCAGGGCATCGGCGGGGGAGGGCTGTTTGCGGTCACCCAGGCAGCCGTGGCGGACGTGGTTTCGCCGCGCGATCGCGGACGTTACCAGGGCTATTTCAGCATCACCTATGCCACCTCCAGCATCAGCGGCCCGATGCTGGGCGGCTTCCTGACCCAATACCTCTCCTGGCAATGGATATTCTGGATCAACCTGCCGCTCGGCGCGGCGGCGCTGTTCATCACCCGTAACAGCCTGCACCGGCTGTCGGTGCCGCGCATCCGCAGCAAGATCGACTATCTCGGCGCGCTGCTGCTGTGCACCGGCCTTGCTGCTGGCATGACTGCGATCAGCCGCATCGGCCAGGGCGTAGCCTGGCTGACGGGCTCCAATGTCATCCTGTACATGGTGGCCCTGACCATGCTTGGCCTGTTCGTGCTGCAGCAATACCGATCCGATCAGCCGATCTTCCCGCTCAGCCTGTTTCGGATACCGGTGATCGCACTTTGCATGACCATCCTGTTCTTCAGCTTTTCGCAACTGATCGCAATGGGCATCCTGGTGCCGCTGCGCGCGCAAATGGTGGCTGGCATGGCGCCCCACCAATCCGCAATATTGTTGGTCACCCTGAGCCTGGGTAGTCCGTTTGGCGCATTTTTGGGCGGTACCTTGATCGGGCGTACCGGCAAGTACAAGCCGGCCATGCTGCTGGGCGCTTGCCTGCTGCCGCTGGCGCTTGCCAGCTTTGCCTTCACGGATCCGTCCAGCATGCTGTGGTCGGGCATTACGCTAGCCGTGGTCGGTTTTTCAATCGGCATCCAGTTACCGACCTCGCTGGTCGCTGTCCAGCATGCCGCGCCGCGTGCGCATATTGGCATTGCCACCGCGAGCACCACCTTTGCCCGTCAACTGGGTGCGTCGATCATCGTCGCCGGCATCACCGCAGTGTTGATGGGCGCGCTGAGCAACACCGCAGTGGGTGCATCGGTCGCCACCTCCGGCGCGCAGATGATGCGGGACCTGGTTGGCGCGTCCGCCGGCATGGCGCCGGCCGACCGCCTGCACATGACCAGCATCGCCGCCGACGCATTCCAGCGCACCATTCTCGTGTGTTCGGCGCTGACCCTGATATCGCTGGCGCTGGCCTGGCGTCTGCCCAATCACATATTGGACGATCGGTCCAAATAAGGACATCGCGGAAAGTCCCATCCAAACGATTGCTGACACCAGCGCCCGGTTGCGCTATTCAAGGCTGCACGAAAAACGCAAGCGATCGTGCTGGCCAGGGATGCACGGTTCACCCACCACGATCGAAAGTCCAACATCAGCAATCCGACACTGACCCGGATGCTCCAAAACAGGAGAATGCATGGCAAATTTCTGGCCCGCGTGCCCGTATGAAAATGCAGACAGGAAGTCCAACGGCAGCGTGCGCATCAGCGACGAATTCCTGCGCGCCCTGTGGCGTCGCGCCGAAGTCGCACCCGAAGAGACGTCATGCCGCAACGAGCGCGCCCTGCATGAAAAGTTACTCGCCCGCCCGCGCCAATTATTGAACGAACGCCAGCTCGCCACGATTGCCGACGGCGACACCCGCGCCAACTATGCTTTGCTGCAGTCGTTCATCGCACGGCTGCTCGCTGCATCATCTGCCGATGACGCTTACCGCGCAATTTTCAGTGGCGGCAATGTCGGCGTCGCGCCCCTGTTCATCGACCTGATATCCGAACTGATGCTGCGCGATTTGCTGCGCGACTGCAGCAACGCATTCGAAGTCCGCGCCGCCGAGCTGCTGTTTCGCAACCAGAAAGTCTCCATCCAGAACGGCGCGGTGATGCTGGCCGACATGCAGGCAATCGAGCGGCACGCTTCCGGCAAATCTTTCGGCGCCATCGGCCAGTTGCTGGTCGACGCCAGGATCAAGCCGCGCAATGTCGATCTCGATGTGCTGGGCCAGGCCAATGCCCACCAGTACTGGGAACGCAGCGGCGACCATGACATGGTGCTGCCGTTTCAAAGCGGCGGCGCTGGCCTTGAAGCCTTCTGCCGGGTGCTGGAAAAATGGATATTGCGCCTGCTCGGCCTGCGCACTGAAATCCATCCCTTGCCGGCAATCGAAGAGCAGCGCTGGGCATGGCATATCGGCCTCGATGCCGAGGCCAGCACCATCATGAACGAGCTATACCGGGGACAAGCGCTCAATGACGAGCGGCGCAGCCGCTTGCTGGCCCTGTTCGAAATGCGGATCTGCGATCCCGTCGAGTTGCGGCCAGAAGTCGCCGGCCGGCGAATTTACCTGGCCTGCGCCATGACCGAAGAGCACGTCTTGCGCATCAAGCCGCAAAATTTCCTGCTCAACATGCCGATCGTCGGCAAAAGCAGCCGCTAGCCCTCAGGCGGTCTCCCGCCGGCCCTGCAATCCGGTCGCCGGCACGGCAGCCATTCGCTTGCGCAGTGCCTGCTGGATATGGACCGCAATCGTTTCCCGACCGGGCTTGTCGATCATCGACGCGTGCGTGCCGCCGACATGCACCATCGTCAGGTCATCACAAAGATCCTGCCAGCCGTAGCCCTCGGGCTCGCCCGGCCATTGATCCGACGACAGGAACAAGGTCACCGGCGCCTGCAAGGGTTGCGCTTGCCACCTGCGCAGCGCCTCAAAGCGCAAATCCTTGGTCATCCGGTTGCGAAAGCGAAATGCCAGGCGGTTGGCATGGCGCGTCAACATCGTGCAGCCAGCCGTCAGCAGCGCATAAGCGCGCTCGCGCACCAGGAACGTGATCACGGGCGCCAGCAAGCGGCTCGACAAGCGCAGTTCCGGCAGCATCTGGTCGGGTTGCCACAATGGCCGCTCTTCTGCCACGTCCCAGCGCCGGCTGTCCAGCAGCGCCACCAGATCCACCTTGTAGCCGGCCGCCACCAGGCGCCGCGCCAGCTCGTAAGCGACGATGCCGCCAAAGGAATAGCCCGCCAGCCGATACGCCGGTTGCGGCCCATCGGCGCGCACCTGCTGGAAGGCCGCATCGACAATGGTGTCGAAATGGCAGTTCCCGGCGATCATCTGCCGCCACCCCGGATAGTCAATCAGGCGAAAGCGCACGCTATCCCCGAACGCCGCGCGAAAGCGCAATTGCAAAGGATCGTCCCCCAGGATGCCGGGCATCAGGTAAATCAGCGGCCGGTCGCTATCGTCGGCTGCTGCTGGCGCCGCAGGCGACGGATCGGCCATCGCACGCAGCAGCGCATTTTCCAGCTCGCTCGGACGCGAGCCGATACGCATTGCTTCCAGGCCCAGCTTGAAACCCAGGGCCTCTTCAACATGGAACCACAACTCCAGCGCCTTGAGCGAATCGCCACCGCTTTCATCGAAGGGAAGGTCCAGCCGGTAGCTGTGCGCGCCCAGCACCCTGGACCATGCCCGCTGTACGACCTGCCTTACTGCAGATCCTGACGCCGCTCGCCCCGGCTTGCCTGCCACATGCTGCATCGCCGCGCTGCACGCCGGGCCAGCGGCGGCCTGTTGCGCGCGGGGCGGCGGGCCCGCTGCACTGTCCGGCGACGCCTCATGCCCGCGCCCGGCATCGATGGACTGGCGTGATGCCTGGTCCAGCTGCTGCAGCGCTGCCATGTCCGGCTTGAAGCCCGGTAATTGCGGTATCGCCGGCAACAGATGGATCTGCGCCGGCCGCATGTAACCCGGCAGCCGCTGCGCCAGCATCGCCCGCAAAGCCTCCTGCAGCAGTGGCTGGGGCTGTGCGGACGCCACGAACGCCACCAGCGCCACCGTCTCTTCCCCCTGCTGGCGAGCGCTCACCACCACGTCCTCAACCCCGGCATGGCTGCGCAGCAGTTCTTCCACTTCGCCGATATCGACGCGTTGGCCGTGGATCTTGATTTGCCGGTCCTTGCGGCCGGTCAGTTCCCACAAGCCATCGCTGCGCGCGCGCACCATGTCGCCGGAATGCAGTATCCGTAGCGATGGATCATCCGGATCGGTCGTAAAGCCGCCGGGCTGCAGCCGGCCCGCCTGCCACAAGCCCAGCGCCAGGTAGCGGCTGCGCACCACCAGCTCGGCAAACTCGCCGGGCGCGGCCGGATTTCCTTCCTGGTCGACCGCACAAAAATCCACCTCCGGCCGCGGATAGCCGACCGGCACCCGTGGCCCATCCGGCTGCCAGTTGCGGGGCACGAACCACTGGAACACCGCCGGCATCTCGGTCGCGCTAAAGCTCGCCAGGAAGTGGCAAGCCGGCGGTGCGACTTGCCGGAACAACTGCAAGTCGGAAGACAAAGTGATATCGCCGCCAATGCGCAGCACCCGCAAATGCGCCAGGGCCGCCGCCGCGCCCGGTGAGCGCAACAGCATCCTGAACAAGGCCGGCACCATGTAACACAGCGTGATCTGCCGCTCTTCAAGGGTTTTCAGCACGCCATGCAAGCCATCGCGCTGCGGATCGCACAAAGTCAGCGCCGCACCATTGAGCAGTGCTGCAAACATTTCCCGCTCTCCGGCAATGGTGCCCGGCGAGCTCAGCAGCAGCACCCGGTCCGACGGATTCATGTGGCTGGAATTGGTCGCTTCGCAGACCCGCTGGAGCAGGGCGCGCTGGTTATTGCAAATGCCCTTGGGGCGCCCCGTGCTGCCCGAGGTGTAGAGGATCACGGCGGGCGCCGACACATCGAATTGTTGCGGCGCGATAGGGCCGTCCGGGTCGCGCTGGGCTTGATCCTGCGCAAACGTGTTGTCAGGTTGACCGCCATCGTCGTTGCTCAGAAGCAATAGTGACGTCCGCGCCGGCAGGCAAGCCTGCGCCGGCGCTATCTGCGCAATGGCCAAAGTGGATCCGGCCTCGTCGAATATGTCGGCAATCCGCGCAGCGGGATATTTCAAATCGACTGGAATATAGGCGCGCCCCGCCGCCAGGCAAGCCAGTGCCGCAATCGGGAAATGCACATCCGGATTGAGCATGATTCCCACTGGCGTATTACCCGCATGCCGCGCGATGCGTTCTGCCAGCCGCTTGACCTGCTCCAGCACCTGCGCGTAGGTGAGTTGGCGGCTGCCATCGGTCAGTGCGATGCGATCCGCATGCAGGTCTGCCGTCCGGCAGAACAGGGTGAAGATCGGCTGCTCGATCCATTCCTGCTCGAACCGCTGGAATGGGACATCCACCGGCCCGTTGAAGTCCGGCGCCACGCTGGCGTTGCGTTCAATCCATTGCATTTGCTGAGCCTTTTCCCTTTTGAACCCCCATCCCGACCGGCTGGCCCGACCCGGCACGGATCATCCGACCTGCGTTGCCGCCGCAGTGAGTGGACCAGCAAACGGGAGCGACGCATTCAACGCCAGCCCGGCCAGCCAATGCATCTGCAAGCGCGATACAGCGACAAGAATCTGCTCTTCTTGCCGGGTTGATCTGATACCCCTCAAATTAGCGCCGGGTTAATGAAAAGTGATCAAAAGCGCGCCGACAAGCAGACAGTTTCTGTAAGGCAATTAAATCGGTTTTGAATGAGGGTCGCCGGTAAACTTTCCACGGAGGAATTTTTAGTAACTGTTAGTAAGTCCAATCGTGAACTTTCTAAAATTAAAATGTTATTTCTCGGAAATATTTCTCTTTGGACTACCGTTCGTGTAGGAATTTGCCTTTCACTGCTGTAAGATTTACCGTACGTAACAGTGTGTTTCGGGAACCGATTGGGCGTTTTCGTTCCTGTTTATTGCTGCAAAGCAACATATTGGCATGCTGGCATTGGCTGTTTATCGCAGGGTCTTGGGGAAGTACAGAATGGCAAAAAAAATGAAACCGGGTTCGGGTCCGGCCGGTAGCAAGGGGCTACGCCGACTATTTAGCGTGGGCGTAGACAAGGTCGCCATGACCGTTGCCGCGCTGGCCACCTTCGCCGCAGCCCAGCAGGCCCAAGCCGCAGAAAAAGCCAAGCAAGCCACAGAAAACCGCCAAGCCGACGACGCCCTGACCCAAGCGCAGTCGCATGCCGCAGAACTGGCCGCAGCCGCAGAATTCACGGAACAACTGCCCGAACAACTCCTCGCCGCCGACCTCGAGCAACTCGCCGAAGAACTGGCCGCACTTGAAGGCGCCCCAGAAGGACAAACCGCAGGATCAGGCGAAGTCATGCCTGAAAGTCTCGACGGCACCATGCTGTCGCAAGCATCGCCTGTCACCGAACTTCCGCCTGGTGTGGACGCCCGTACCACCATGAGCGATAGCGGTGCCGGTGCTGGCGGCGGTGGCGGATCAGCCGGCAGTGCAGCATCGGCAAGCGCTGCAGAGGCCGGCGCAGCAGGTAGCGCCGCCGGTGGCGCAGCAGGCGGCGGCCTGGCCAGCATGGGCTCGGTAACACTCGGCGCGATCAGCATGCCGGTCGCCGCGATTGCTGGCGCCAGCGTCGCCGCTGCAGCCGCGCTGGCTGGTGGTGGCGGTGGCGCTAGCGGAAACGTCCTTTCCGCCGCGCAGACAACGACAACCGGCCTGGTGGTCGACGGTAACGTCCGCGACGCCACCATCTTCTACGACCGTAATAACAATGGCGTGCTCGACGCCGGCGAAGTGTCCGCCAAGACCAAAGCCGACGGTAGCTATGAAATGGTGGGCGACGCCTCGCTCATGACCGGCAAGCTGGTCGTGCTGGGCGACGGTTTCGACGTGCTGACCGGCCAGCGCGTGGGCATGATGACCGCGCCCGAAGGCTTTGCGTTCGTCAGCCCGCTGACCACGCTGGTTGCCGCCGCTGGCGGTGACGCCGCTTCGCAAAATGCCATGCTGGCCAAGCTGGGCCTGTCCGGCGCCGGCCTGGGCGGCAAGACCGCGCTGGAGTACCTCAAGACCTACGACCCGGTCAAGGCAATGACCAGCGGTACGCCGGCAGAAAAACTGCTGGCCGAAAAGGCATTCACGGTATCGCAGCAGATTTTCTCGGTCATCCAGACCGCAGCGGAATTGCAGTCCAAAGTTGGCGGCGGCGCTTCTGCCGGCCTGAGCAACATCACCAATATTGCAACGTCGATCGCCCAGTCGATCAAGAACGCGCCGGCAACGGACTCTAGCGGTAATCCGGTTTCCGCTACTAACTTTGTCAACCAGGCTGCCAACAAGGCAGTTGAAGCAGCACTTTCCAGCGCCACTACCGAGGTGCGTGACGCGCTGCAAGCCAACGTTACCCGCGCGCTGTCCAACGTCAACGACGCCATCGCCACGAAATACGATGGCCTGGCTGTCAAACTGACAGCCGCCACTGCCGACCCGCTCAACACGACGGCGATTGCCGAGCTGGCCGAGAAAATGGCGATTGCCGCCGTTTCGCAAAACACCATGATTGCCGGTATCCGCGCAATCGACACCAGCAACCCGACCACGCTGGCGAATTCGCAAGATTCCCTGCTTGTAGTAGGTGACGCGCAGGCACTGCAAAAGCTGCAGACCGAAGTGTTCGTCGACGCCGTCATTGCCGGCTCCGCCACGGCTGAAAACCTGTTCCTTACGGTGAACGAGGCGCTGGCGCTTGTCAGCCCGTCCACCAGCAAGTTCACCATTGTCGACACCCAGGCCGAGATCCTGGCCGAGGTGCACACGAACCCTGTGTTCGGTTACGCCGTCGGTATCGTCGTCAAAGATGCGATCCTGCTGTCGACCGCAGACGACCTGATTGCCAAATTCCCGACGGTTGCTTTCCGCAACCCGGAAGTGAGCTTCAACTCGTCGCCGAATTCGCTTTCCTATAACGCCGTCCTGACGCTGACCGAAGCGGGTATCCGCTTCCCGGCAGAAGCTGACATGTCGGTGACGTTCACCTCGGGGCAGCTCGCAGACGTCGTCGAGCATGCCATCCAGTTCAAACTGGCCGGCGTACAGCACCTGTCGGGTGGTTCGCTCACCCTGTCCTTGTTTGACGCCTACTCGATCGCCGACGCGGGGCTGGATTTTGCCACCGCCGGCACCATCACCATCGATCTCGATCCGGGCAGCGACTTCTTCGCAGACGACTTGGCCACGCTCGTTGCCAGCGTCAGCGACATGGCTGCGGTGAACATTGATGCGATCGGCTCCAGCAATGGCCCCTTAAGCATCAGCCTTGCAGACGCTCTTGCAATCACTGCAGCAGGACTGGAATTTTCTGCGGCCGACACCGTCACCGTACTGGTGTCGGCAACAGACGCCGCCAGCCTGGCCGCCAACGCAGCCAACCTGGAATTGAAAGGCGTAGACCACATTGCGCTGGTCAATGGTTTAAATGACCTGACACTGACCTACGAGCAGTACACCACCATTCTGGCTGACGCATTGACGTTCACGAACGGCAATATCACCGTCAGCATGACGCCTGAGCAAGCGGTGGCGTTTTCGTCTACACCAGGCGAGGCCTTCAATGCTGGCATCGACCAGATCGCGCTGCTCACGCCTTCGATTGAGCTGACCGCGCTGGTGCCAATCTTCGCTGCCGGCATTAACCTGCGCGATGCTTTTCCAGTCGTCGTGAACGTCACCTCGGCTGACAGTGCGTTGCTTGCCAGTAATGCCCGTGCATTGGCGCTGGAAGGTATTCGAACATTCGGCGCGTCGGTTCCTGCAACGGTGACCGAGGCGGTTGGCGTGGCGTTGGTAAGCAACGGCATGGCATTTTCGCCTTCCAGCGACATCACCATACTTGTGGCGAACGATGCCGTTGATGCCTTCGTGACAATTGCCGTCGTGCTTCAGGCGCTGGACAGTTCAGGTGTGGATCATGTCGCCGCTCCGAGCGGCACGCTGCAGCTGACGATCGCGCAGGCGCAGGCAATCATAGGCGCCCGTCTTGACTTCCTCGGCACCGGCGAAGTCTCGGTCACGTTCGACCCGAACGACCCGGCATCGCTGGCCGCGGTGGCCGACGCTGCCGCCGTTCTGAAGGCAGCCGGGGTTGACTATATCGCCCCCACCAGCAGCCCGCTGGCGCTGACGCTGGATGAGGCAGAGTCGATTTTTTCCGCTGGCTTTGCGTTCGACCCGACGGTCGCCGTGTCGCTGGAAGTCACGTCGGACGAACTGCACGGCTTGCTGGATCCGACACTTTCCGACCTGCTCATCAGTAACAACCTCAACACGCTGACGGTCACTGACCTGCCCGTGTCGCCGGATCCGGCCATGCCGATCACCGGTGAACTGGCAGGCGATCTGTTTGCGCTGGGCTTCGACTTTGCGCCATCCCAGAACATCGCATTACTGATTACCAATGCCGACGACCTGACGGCTGCCGGACTGAATGCTGCCGACTTCTTCGCTGGCGGCCTGACGGCACTGAGCATCGTGCCGACCGACGGCGCGGCGCTGAGCGCCATCCTCGCCAGCTCCACCTTCGCCGCCGATATCGCCGCGTTGAAAGCAGCTGGTTTTGCTGCCAGCACGGTTACCTTCGCGCCTGGCCTGGAACTGAGCTATGCCGAAGCCAGCGCTGCCGTTGCTGCCGGACTGGTGTTTTCCGCGGGCGACGTACTGTTTTCGGCAACCACGCCCCAAGTCGTATCGATCGCCACACCGGCCGCCTATGTCACCGCCGGCATCGTCGAATTGCAGTTGCTCAGCCCAAATATCGGCCTGTCGACACTGGCGCCGATCCTGAATGCCGGTATCGACCTGACCAATGGCGCTGACATCCGCGTGAATGTTTCGTCCGCAGCCAGCACCGGCTTGGTCAATAACGCGGCAATCCTGGCCGAGCAAGGCATCACCACGCTGCGTGCGACGGATTTGGATGGTGTAGCCACACCGATCAGCCTGGAC
>NZ_JAUSNH010000177.1 GCF_030645335.1 Lacisediminimonas sp.
ACCAAGTCCAAGCCGACACAGGACGTGCTGGACACTCTCCAGCAAAAGAAAGAAAACGAGCGTGAAAGAATTCACCAGGACTACCTGAAACAGGGATGGCCGGCGGACGCGGCAAAAATATTTGCCAGTGAAGCAATCGGCAAGTCGCCCCAGAGAGCCGACGAGCCGACTTTGCGCTGCTACTACATCCTGCGCCAGGCCGGCCTGCCTGCCGACATGGCCTTGAAAGAGCTCAATGCCATGCCATTCAAGCCGCGCAAAGACGTCACGGATGGATATGAAGCCAGGGCAAAAAGCCTTCCGGCGCTGCAATACGACGACGAAAGAATCCGCCTTTTTTGCGCTGCCCGTGTGCTCGGAAAAAGTGAACCGTCGGCGCAATCCATTGCAAAATTCGGGCCGTATTACTTGCAGCTTGAACAAGCTGGCAAAGTGCATGAGGTGCGCGCCCTGCTTGACGACTACCGGGTTTCGTACAGCCCCTTGTCCTTTCCCCGCCTCGTGGCAAGAGTGCCTGAAGACTCGATGAAAAAACTCGGATCAGGATCCTTCAACACCGTTTCCTCATTGACGCTGAATGGAAAGCAATATGCGTTCAAGCCCTTCCTGTCCAACCAGGACTTGCGCGATGCAGAAGCCGCCGCGAAAAAAAGGGGCGACAATGCCCCAGGCCGGGTTTCCCTGGCTGGCGATCTGGCGGCAGTCGATGAGAACCGCCACTTTCCCGAGTTGCGCCACATTGCAGTCGTGCGGACGGCAAAAGCGCTCGGGCTCGATGGACCGGACGGCGTCATCGGTGACGCCGTGGTCGCCATGATCAACGGCAAGCCAGGCTTGTTGATGGAACTCGCACCAGGCAAGCCAGCAAACCAATGGTTCTATTACGATGACAAGCTGGCGCCAAACCAGCGCCCGGAGGACAAGAGGGTCGCCGAACTGGTCACCAGGCATGCCGCTGCGCTGAAGGATCCAGCCCGCGCGCAAGCCACCCGAAGAATGCTCGGCATCTATGCCGTTCGCTTCGGCAAGAATGGAGAAATCTACCTGACCGGAACAGGCGTTTCGCGCAATCCGGCCCAGGACAAGCAAAGGTTCGAGTCGCCCTCTTACCGGAGGGCGATGGCCAATGTCCAGTTGCTGACCTTCATCATGAACCAGGCAGATTTACACCTGGGCAATCTGTTCGTGGCCCCACCGGCCACGCCGGATGGAGAATGGAAGCTGACCATCATTGACGCTGACGACGCCGGCGGCAAAAGGGATGCGCGCCATTGGGGGCCGGATGACAAGAAATCGTACTTGTTGGTCAACCAGCCGAAATACCTTAGCGCCGAAAGCGTCGCCACAATGGGCACAAAGGCGTTTGAAGCACGCTTGAAAAATCTGGACGATGATCTTGCCGGCAGCTTTTCAGCGGAAGAACGCAAGGCAATCAAGGAGAGGACCATCGCCGTACGGGAATCGGTGAAGGTCAAGGCGGCGAAGGTGCCGGTGGACGACGCGGAATGGGCAATCAAGAAGCTGATCAATCCAGCCAATTCCATGACCGCGAAGTTCAGGGGAATCACACCCAACGCATAAACACCGGCAGACTGTTATCGGCGATGTCGACCATCAGTTCGAACAATGAGCCAAGCTAATCAAATTATTGGTTTGTCACGAACCAAATTTCCTTTTGCGCCCAGCCCTCGGTAAAGTCGCCAGCGATTGCTGTCCGATGCCCCTGCCACGCGCCAATCCGGAAACGATGACTACCGCCCTCAAGATCATTCTCGACGACTTCGCCGACTTCCATGACATGCGCCGCATCCGGCGCGATGCACACGGCTTGTACACGCTGGTGTTTGATCATCGATGGGTCGTCAATGTTGAGTCCGACCCGATTTCCGGCACGGTGTCCATTTTCGGTAGCGCCGGCTCAGTACGGCCCGAGATCGGCCGCGCCGCCTCGCAACCGGAAATCGAGTGGCGCCCGATTGCCGAACAGGACCTGCCCTTCGGCGGACGGATCGGCATCCATTTCGCGACCGGCGTCGTGATGCTCGATTCGCAAACCGATCCGGCCCAACTCGACACCGTGAGTTTTCGGCTGTGGCTGCTTGCCTTTGTCGCGCAAATGGCGCTGTGGGCAAGCCGCGTCGGCCCGCGCGTGGGCAGCGAACGGCTCACAGACCAGATACAGAAGGCTGTACCGCCGCCAGACGACCCCGTGGCCGCAGCACCCGTGCCCATCTCCCACTACCTGACCAGCTAAGCAGCAAGGATGTCATCATGGATCGGATCAAAGGAAAATTCATCCCGCCGCTGCACAGGCCCACGCCCGATAGCGAGGCCAGGCCAGACGAACTGGCGCCCGCTCCCGCGCAAGGGCCGCCGTCGAGTCGCCTGGTGGCGCCGGGCAGCAGCCTCGACCCGCGCCAGCGCGAGCAAAACCGGCAACTGATCGCGCTCTACCATGCGATGCGCGATATCGAGAGCGGCAAGCTGGTGCGCGAAGCGCTTGCCGATCCGGCCAGCTCGACAATCAAGGGATGGAAAAAGCGCGCGCCGCGCAAAGCACCGGCAAAGTCACGCGATGGGCGCGCAAAACACAAGGACGCCGGTGGCGACGAAGGACGACCCGGCGAGGATGACGAGCAAAAGCAGTGAAATCGCAAGCAGCAATTGCCGGCCCCAGATGCGCGCGCAACATGCCGGCCGGATCTTGCCTGCCTGCCGGTGGCTGCCTCAGGAACGATCCACCAGCGCGCCATCGCGCAGCTTGATCCGGCGCACCGAGGGCAGCGCAATCAGGTCGCGGTCATGGCAGGCAATGATCACGCTGGTGCCGGATGACGTCAGCGACGGAATCAATGCGATCAGCTGTTCGCGAGCCTGTCCATCGAGGTTGGATGTCGGCTCGTCGAGCAATAGCAGTTTCGGCGTCAGCACCCTGGCGCGCGCCAGTGCAATGCGCTGCTTTTCGCCACCGGACAACTGTGCCGGATTGGCATTGCGCAGGTAGGCCACGCCGGCCCATTCCATTGCCTCCTGCACCCGCTCGCGGACCAGGGACGCGGCCATGCCGCGGGCGCTGAGCCCGTAACCGATATTGTGTTCGATGCTGGTTGAGAACATGACCGGATGCTGGTGCATGTAGACGATTGCGGTGCGCAATTCACGCGGATACGGCGCCAGCGCGAACGGCTTTCCGCAGAAGCTGCCGCGCTCAAGTTGCGCCGGCTCCAGCCCGGCCAGCACGCGCAACAGGGTGCTCTTGCCGACGCCGTTGGCGCCGGTCAGCACCAGTGCGGCACCGGCTTCGACCTGCCAGCGATCGATATCGAACAGCAGGCGTTCACCGTGCCGCTTCCTGAGGCCTTCCAGTTCCAGCAAAGCGCTCATTGGCTGCCCCGTGCCGCATGGGCGTCGCCCTGCACCAGCATCAGGCCGGCATTGATCAGCAATGCCATGAGCACCAGTACGATGCCCAGCGCCACGCCCTGCGCGAACTCGCCCTTGCTGGTTTCCAGCGCGATGGCGGTGGTGATGGTGCGGGTTTCGCCGGCGATATTGCCGCCCACCATCATCGCGCAGCCGACTTCGGAAATGACACGACCAAAGCCGGTCATCACCGCCGCCATCACCCCGAAGCGGGTTTCATACAGCACGGTCCACATCACCCGCCAGGGCGATGCGCCCAGCGTAATCGCCGTTTCGGCAATGCGCCGGTCGGCGGCCTGGACTGCCGCCAGCGTGAACGCCAGCAGGATCGGCAAGGCGATCAGTACCTGCCCTGCAACAATGCCCTTCTGGGTGAACAGCCATTGCAGGGAGCCAGCCGCACCCTGGCGCGACAGCAGCAGGTACAGCAGCAGTCCGATCACCACGGTCGGCATCGACAGCGACACCTGTACCAGGCCGATCAGCAGCCGGCGGCCGCGAAACTGGTGGCTGGCAAGCAGGTAGCCACCCAACACGGCAAGCGGCGCTGCCAGCAACAGGGACAGTCCGGTCGTTTTCAGCGATATCCAGACGATCTGCCACAGCACGTCGTCACCGGACAAAAGCAGTCCGAAGGCGTCGCGAATGGCGTCAAGAATGTTCATGGCGAGAATGGGAATGACAAACGAGCATGGAGCCGGGCAAGGAAACAATCAACATCGGCGGCATTGTAGCCTGCCCGCCAATCGACGCCGATGTTCAGGCCACGCGCAGCGAAGCGTCCAGCAGTTGCGGCTCGAAGATGACCCGCTCCCGGCCGGTCAGCAGCAGGAAATGGGTGCCGGTACAACGCGCCAGCAGCGACATGCCGAGCTTCTCGGCCACCATATGCCCCATCTGGGTGGTGCCGGAACGCGACAGCAGGAAGGGTATGCCCATTTGCGCCCCCTTGATCACCATTTCAGAGGTCAGGCGGCCGGTGGTGTAAAACACCTTGTCGTCGCCGCGCACGTCGTCGAGCCACATCTTGCCCGCGATGGCGTCGACCGCATTATGGCGGCCGACATCTTCCACGAAGTAGATCAGCTCGCCGGTGTCGGTAAACAGCGCACAGCCATGTACCGAGCCGGCCTGCTTGTAGATCGATTTCATGGTCCGGATCGAGTCGACGATCTTGTACAGCACCGACTGCTGCAGCCGCGCCTCGGCCGACAGCACGATATTGTCGACTTCATCCATCAGGCCGCCAAATACCGAACCCTGGCCGCAGCCGGTCGTGACCACACGCTTTGAGGTGCGCTCCTCGACATCGGCAATGCCCTCACGGGTCTTGACGGCGACGGACTCGACGCTCCAGTCGACATGGACCGACAACACATCATCGATCGAACGGACCAGGCGCTGGTTGCGCAAGTAGCCCAGCGTCAGCGCCTCCGGTGCGCCGCCCAGCGTCATCAGCGTCACCAGTTCACGCTTGTCGACATAGACCGTCAAGGGCCGCTCGGCCGGGATGAAGATGGTCGACACGCGGCCGCGTTCATCCATCACTTCCACTTCGCGCGTGAGTTCGATGGTGGCGTTGGTCAGCGCGGGGCGCGGCATGGCTGGGTGATCCTGTTGCAATTGAAATAGTGGATGAAAAGACAGGCATGCGCACTGGTGCGGCACGCGAAACCGAAAAACCATTTTACGTGGTTTCGGCAGCGAAGATACGGGTGGCAGGCACCGGCCCGCCACCCGAAAAAGACCCTATTTTTTGGCGGCGGCCGCCGGCGGTGCGGCCGGTGCTGCAGCAGGCACGCCCGCAGCCGGCGGGGCGGCGACGGTGGCTACGTAGGGACCAGGGTTCTGGCATGCCGGCGCTGCTGCACTACCCGGCTTGGCCGGCGCTGCCTTCTTGTAGCGCGCCGCCACCCTGTCTTGCGCCGTGCACAATTGATAGCCGGCTACCTTGTCAGCCCAGCCAGCCTTGTCTTTGGCTGCTGCCGCCTTTGCCTTTGCTTCCTCGGATGGTGGCGGCAATTTCGCCGCGGCGCTGCCGGCAACGGCCAGGCCCACCACAGCCAACAGAATTTTGCTCAGCTTCATTTGTTCTCTCCTCGATGAATCACGATGCCCGCAAAGGTGAGCCGGTTGCGGCGGCCCCCTCTTCCGTCCGCACACGCGGCACACGGCCACTGGCCACGTCGTCGTACCACAACTCGTGATGCTCCTTGGCCCAGGTATCGTCAACATAACCATTGCGCATGGCCTCGTAGGCGCCTTCCTGGCCGAGCGTACCCATGTAGATATGGCCGAGCGACACCGCCGTCACCAGTACGGCTGCCACCAGATGGATCAGGTTAGCGACCTGCATGTTGCCGCGGGTGTACTCCACCGCTGGCAGCAGCATGTCGAGGAAGAAACCCGACGCCGTCAGGATCAGCCCCAGCACCACCACACCGCCCCAGAACCACAACTTTTCGCCGGCGTTGAAGCGGCCGCTCGGCAAAGGCTCTTTGCCGATCAATCCGCCGAGGCGCGCGATCCATTTGATGTCGCCGGCGCTGGGCAGGTTGTCTTTCACGTAGATGATGAAGAACACGATCACCGACAGCGAAAATACCGGCCCCACGAAGTTGTGGACGTTCTTGCCGACGTTGGCGATCCAGCCAAATACCGTATGGCCCAGCACCGGCAGCACGACATACTTGCCAAACAGCAGCAGCAAGCCGGTGACCGCCAGGATCACGAATGAGATCGCCATGGTCCAGTGCGCCATCCGCTCAACCGAGGTGAAACGCTCGATCAGGCGTCCGCTGCGCGGCGTTTTCAGCTTGATCTGCCCGAACGAGAAATACACCGCGACCAGCGCGATCACCACCACCAGCAGCAACCAGCCGCCATAGAACGTCAGCGGACCATTGCGGTATTGCCGCCATGCCTCGCCAGCCGTGGTTGGCCGTGCCTGCCCCGGGAATTGCGCCTTCGGCTGGATCAGTACGGCAGCCTCCGGGTCCGGCAGGCTGGAGTAATTGGGCGTGCCGCTCACTACCCCACGCCAGGTCGGCGACAGGTTGCCCGGCTGGTCGGCGCTGCGCTGTGCCTGGTTTTGCTTGAGGATGTCGATCGATTCAACCGCCGGTGCAGCAGTTGCGACCGCTGGGGCCGCTGGGGCAACTGCGGCCGGCGCGGCCGGCGCCGCCGGTGCTGTCGCCGCTGCGGCCGCCTCTGGTGCCGGCTTGATCGTACCGCTGGCCTGCGCATGCGCACCTGCTGAAACGAGCAAGGACAGGCCCAGCGCGAATGTGGCGAGGATTCTGTTCATGATGCCCCCTGGCTCAGTTGACCTTGTTGTATTCGTTCTGAGCCTGATTCCGGTCGCGCATCTGCGTATCCCAGGCACCCTTGGCGCCGGCCTTGTAGCCGGCGGCATTGAACGGCGATCCTGGCGCGGCCTGCCATGCCTTCTGGTCCGGCTTGTAGCTGCTGTTGATCGACTGCGGCTTTTCGCCGCAGCCAGCCAGCAGCAGCGCGGCGGCGATCATCGGAAAAGCGATCCTCATGATTTTTTCTCCTGCACCGGTGCGACTGCGTTCGGATTTGGCGCCTTGCCGTAGGCCGTGCCCCAACCCCAGACTTCGCTGCCCTTGCCGCGCCGCAATACGCGGGTACGGAAAATGTCGGCAACCACATCGCCATCGCCGCCGAGCAGGGCTTTGGTCGAGCACATTTCGGCGCAGGCCGGCAACTTGCCTTCGGCCAGGCGATTGCGGCCGTATTTCTCGAACTCGGCCTTGGAGCCGTTTTCTTCCGGACCGCCGGCGCAGAAGGTGCACTTGTCCATCTTGCCGCGCAAGCCGAAGGTGCCGACCGACGGGAACTGCGGCGCGCCGAACGGGCAGGCGTAAGAGCAGTAGCCGCAGCCGATGCAGATGTCCTTGTCGTGCAGCACGACGCCGTCGTCGGTGCGGTAGAAGCAATCGACCGGACACACCGCCATGCAGGGCGCGTCCGAACAATGCATGCACGCCACCGAGATCGATTTTTCCTGGCCGACAACGCCGTCGTTCATCGTCACGACGCGGCGGCGGTTCACGCCCCACGGTACTTCGTTTTCGTTCTTGCAGGCCGTGACGCAGCCATTGCACTCGATGCAGCGTTCTGCATCGCAGATGAATTTCATTCGTGCCATTTTGGTCTCTCCTGGAACTTGGCGTTATGCGTCACGCGACAAACTTTTCGATGTTGCAGATGGTCGTCTTGGTTTCCTGCATCATGGTCACTGCGTCGTAACCATAAGTAGTAGCCGTGTTGACCGCCTCGCCACGCACCACCGGTGCGGCGCCCTCCGGATAGAACTCTTTCATGTCACGGCCCTGCCACCAGCCGGAGAAGTGGAAAGGAATGAAGGCGGTATCCGGGCCGACCCGTGGCGTCACCATGGCCTTGACCTTGATGCGTGCGCCGGTCGGGGTCGACACGATCACGAATTCGCCGTTGCGAATGCCGCGATCGGACGCCGCCTTTGGATTGATCTCGACGAAGTTTTCCTGCTGCAGTTCGGCCAGCCACGGGTTCGAGCGGGTCTCTTCGCCGCCACCTTCGTATTCGACCAGGCGCCCGGACGTCAGGATGATCGGGAATTTCTCGGCCAGCTTGTTCTCGACGTTCTTGTCCTGCAGCGACTTGAACAAGGTGGGCAAGCGCCAGAACGCCTTCTTGTCGTCATGGGTCGGATACTTGGCCACCAGGTCAGGCCGGGTGTTGTACAGCGCCTCGCGATGCTGGGGCACGGCGTCCGGGAAGTTCCACACGACCGCCCTCGCCTTGGCATTGCCGAACGGATGCACGCCATGCCCTTTCAGGCATACGCGCTGGATGCCGCCGGACAGGTCAGTCTTCCAGTTCTTGCCTTCGGCTGCTTTCTTCTCGGCCTCGGTCAGGTCGTCCCACCAGCCAAGTTTTTTCAGCAGCACATGGTCGAATTCCGGGTAGCCGGTGGTCAGGTCCGAGCCCACCGAATGCGAACCGTCTTCGGCCAGCAGGTTCACGCCATCCTTCTCGACACCGAAGTTGGCGCGGAAATTACCGCCGCCGTCCATCACGTGCTTGCTGGTGTCGTACAGGTTGGGCGAGCCCGGATGCTTGAGTTCGGCATTGCCGTAGCACGGCCACGGCAGGCCGAAGTAATCGCCGGTCATGTCGTAGCCGGTGGCCGCGTCCTTGCCGCCCTTGCAGCGCAGCGTCTTGACGTCGAACATGTGCATGTTGCGCATGTGCGCCTTCAGGCGCGCCGGCGTCTGGCCGGTGTAGCCAATGGTCCAGGTGCCGCGATTGATTTCTTCCAGCATGGACTCCGGTTCCGGCTCCATCAGGCCGCCCTT
>NZ_JAUSNH010000178.1 GCF_030645335.1 Lacisediminimonas sp.
GCAGGCCACGGATCAAGGCACTGGCTTGCTGGGGCGACACATGACGCGGGCTCTTTGCATAAAAAACCAGGCCGATCGCATCGGCGCCCTGCTCCACCGCCGCCTGGATGTCCTGCGGCTGCGAAAGGCCACACAGCTTGATACGGGTGCGAGCGATCATCAATAGTCCAAAACGAAGGGAAAAGCCTGGCGGCGCTCCCGGGGAAGCTGCCATTTCGGATCGTAGTCTACCCTTGCCAGGTACAGTCCGTCCGGCGAGAAGGTCGGCGCGGCCGGATGCCGGTCGCCGCCTGCCAGCAGTTCACCGACCCACTCGGGCGGGTGTGCACCATTGCCAACGTAGATCAGCGAGCCGACGATATTGCGCACCATGTGGTGCAGGAAGGCATTGGCCCGCAGCCCCACGACCAGCAAGTCTCCCTGGCGCGTCACCGTCGCCGCATGGATGGTCCGCACCGGCGTCTTCGACTGGCATTCGGCGGCGCGAAATGCAGAGAAATCATGGGTGCCGACCAGGCAATTGGCGGCCTGTTGCATCCGTTCCGGGTCGAGCGGCCGGAATACCCAGCCGGCACGCTGCGCAAGCAGCGGCGAGCGCACCGGATTGTTATGGATCAGGTAGTGATAGGTCCGTGCGGTCGCGCTGTAGCGGGAATGGAACTGATCGTCCGCCAGTACCGGCGGCTGGCAGGCCCAGCGCACCGCGATGGACGGCGGCAGCAGCGCGTTCAGGCCGCGCACCCAGGACACCAGTTCGCGCTGCACACCGGTGTCCAGATGGACCACCTGCTCCAGCGCATGGACGCCGGCATCTGTCCGGCCGGCACAAACGGTATGGATCGCTTCGCCGGTGAACTTGCGCAGGGCCGCTTCCAGCACATCCTGGACAGTGTCGCGGGTGGGTTGGGTCTGCCACCCTTTCCAGTGCGAGCCGTCGTATTCGATTCCCAGCGCAATACGTTTCAAATCTGTTCCCATGTCCGCTCCATGCCGGCACGGAGCATGCCAGATTCATCGGAAAAAACAAAACGTGCGCCCGCAATGGGGCGCACGCTCAGGTGCCAGGACAGGTGCAAGCCCGGTCGCCGCAATCCGGCCGGGGGCTTCAAGCCATCTTGTGGATCAATGATGTTGCCTTTTCAACCTGCTCCGGCGTACCACCGCGGGCCACTTCTTCCAGCAACTCGCGTGCGCCCTCGGCGTCGCCGATTTCCTGATAGGCCAGTGCCAGGTCGAGCTTGGTCGCCATTTCGGCATTGCCGGCCAGGGTATTGCCCCCGAGTGCCGCTGTGCCGGCACCTGCCGCACTGGCCGGCGTGCCGAGGTCGAGGTTGATCGAAGAAAGATCGAATGGCAGCGGCGCCGGCGCCAGGTCGGGCAAGGCCGAAGCAGCGTGCACATCGTCAGGCAGATCGATGTGCCCATCGTCGTCGGTCGCAGTTGGCCGCGCAGCCGGCAGCGCCATTCCCGCCTTGACGTCAGCAGGCAGGGTTTCCACCGGCGTGAGCAAGTCGAAGTTGAAGTCCAGTGCAGAGGTTTGCGCCGACATCGCGTCCGTTGCCTGCGGCGCTTCCTCGGCCAGGGTCGGCACATCCAGGCTCATGTCTGCCGGCCCGGATGGCGCAATCGGTGCGTCCGGCGGCGCTTTTGCATCGAGCGCGCCAAGGTCGAATTCGAAATCCAGGGTATTGCCATCGCCTTCGGGCTCCATCGCCGCGACCGCAGGCACAGCCGCAGGTGGTGCAGCCGGCGTTTGCGGCATGGATGGCCGGGCCGGTGGCGCGGCCGGGAACGCAAGCATGTTGCCGTCGTCGGCCGGCACGCTGGCGGCTGCGGCAGTGGTGGCAGTGGTGGCGGCGGATGGCGGCACGGCTGGCGCCGGCACGTCATCGAACACCAAACCCTCGCCCTCGTCCTGCTCGTCGTCATGTGCGGCGTTGGTGGTGTTCAACAGCGCGTCGAGATCCAAGTCTGCCGGCCCTGCCGTGCCCCCCGATGCGCGGGCCGCAACCAGGGTGCCGGCGCCAGCGACTGCCATTACCCCTTGCGTGCCGCCGCTGCCGGCATACAGCGGGTTCCTGGGATCAATCGTGGAACCGAGTTGGGCCGCCTGCGCCCATTCCGCGCCCTCGCCCTTGGTCATGCTGTAGAGCTCGCTGGCAACGGTATCGAACGCGCGCATATCCTTGCGGCTGGCGTAAATCTCCAGCAGCTTCACGCGCACCGAATGCCGCTCGGGCTGGGTGCGCAGCGCTTCCTTCAGGATTTCTTCGGCCTGGGTGTCGCGCCCGTAGGCAATATAAACGTCCGCTTCAGCGACCGGATCGACTTCATTGGTGTCGAGCTGGCTGGCCGACGGCGAGAAGCTGGAGTTGAACACGCTGTTATTGGTGTCGACACTTTGCCCGCCGGTGGCGCCGAACATCGAATTGGTCTTCAGCTCGGTTTCGGACAATATCGCGCTGTCGCTGAACTGCTTCTTCAATGCGCGACGCTTGCCTGCTGACCGCAGGCCGAAAGCCGCCAGCAGGGCCAACAGCAATCCGCCCGCACCCAGCAGCACCGGGTTGTCGAGCAATTCCTCGACCAGGGTCGGCTCGGGCGGCGGCGGTGGCGCAACGAACTTCGGCTTCACCACCGGCTTGGGCGGGACAGCGGCAACCACGGCGGGGGACGCCGGCGCGGCGCCAGGCGCGGGGGCAGCCGATGCGGCGGCGCTGCCGGATGTGCTGCCCGGGGCAGTTGTGGCAGCCCCCGCTGCGCCGGCAGCACCGGCCGCAGCCGCTGCACCGGCGGCCGGAGCGGCAGCGGCTGGCGGCGTCGCCGCCCCCGCTGCCTGCTGCCGATCAGCCATTTCCTTGTTCTTCAAGGCCAGCAACGTCTGCAAGTCGCCGATATTCTTTTCAAGGTCCCTGACACGGGCCTGGGCGTCGGCTTGCGCCTTTTCGCGTGCAATCTTGTCTTCGGCACCGGCTGCATTGCCTTGTGCAACGCCGGATTTGGAAACGGTCAGCCTGTCCTTGGCCGTATTGGCCGGCGTCGCCTGTTCTTCCACGCGGGCGGTGATCTTGCCGCCTGCGGCCTGGCCGGCGTCGGCAGCGCCACGCGGCGCGGCAACGGCGGCCTGGCCAGCCAGCTTGCTGCGATAACTGTTGAAATCCGCCGCCTGCGCCACGATCACGCCGCGTGCTTCGCCCTGGCTGACCGAACCCGCCGCCGTGCTGTCAGGCACTTTCAGTATCTGGCCGGCGCGCAGGCGGTTCATGTTGTTGCCGACGAATGCGTCCGGATTGGCACGGTACAGCGCCACCAGCATCTGGTCCAGCGACACGCCTTCCGGCCTGACCTGGGCGGCAATCACACCCAGCGTATCGCCCCGCTTGACCTGGACTGAGGCATCGGCTTGCGAACCGCTGGCCGGCTTCGTGGCGGATGCGGCGGGCCGGGCCGGCTCGCTGCGGGAGCGTGCCGCTGCGACCGGCCGGGCCGGGCGTGACGGGCTCTCGGCTGCGGCATCCCGACGCGTCTGCTGCTGCGACGCGGCAGGCGCGTCGGTAGATTGTGTGGCTTGTGCTGTTTGCGCAGGCTGCGGACGGCGCAATTCCGGCGGGTCGAGCAGGAAGGTATATTCACGCACGAGCTTGCTGTTGGCACTCGACACCTCCAGCAGCATGTCAATGAAAGGCTCGTTGAGTACTTGCGTCGACGTAATGCGCACCACATGACGGCCGCCACGCTGCTCTACCGCGAAACGCAGGCCGTACAGCGCCGGATTGAGTTCAATGTTGGCCAGCCTGAAGGCTTCCAGCGGGGCCAGCCGGACCGTCAGTCCGCTAGCCTCGTCACGACCGACAGAAGTCAGTTCGATTTCGGCATTCAGGGGCTGACCCAATCCGGATAGCACGGTGATCTTGCCCAGTCCGGCAGCAAAAGCGCTTGAAAACACGGCTGCAGTCAACACTGCGGCAGCGGCGGTTTTCAATCTGAATCCCGGGCGGCGCTGCGGGGCATTGCATTTATTTTTTGCTGGCATGTTCTGGCAGTGTTGTAACGGAATCCCGACTGGTCAGGGCTTCGTTTGTCCTTGCTGGCGAGGTCAAGTTTCACCATATCATCATGAACTTACGGCGGCAAGCGCAAGCAGGTTCGCAAGTTGCGCAAACCGCTGCAGATGATGTCTGCATGAAAACGGAATGGGCTGAAGCGTTGCCTATAAACAACGCGATCAGCCCATCGGACCTGCTTTACCCATCAATTTGCACAGCCACCCCGGCCTGCCAGTTTCGCTTGCCAGCTCACCTGACTGCCCACCGCACGCCAACTTCCAGGCGCTCAGGACTCCAGCATGATGCGCAGCATGCGGCGCAATGGCTCGGCTGCGCCCCACAGGAGCTGGTCGCCAACGGTAAAGGCGGACAGGTATTCGCCGCCCATCTGCATCTTGCGCAGGCGGCCAACCGGAATCGTCAGGCTGCCCGTTGTTGCGGCCGGCGTCAGGTCCTGCATCGAGGCTTCGCGCGTGTTGGGCACGAGCTTGACCCACTGATTGTTGCTGGCAATGATGTCGTTGATCTCGTCGAGCGGGACATCCTTCTTCAGCTTGATGGTCAGCGCTTGCGAGTGGCAGCGCATGGCGCCGATCCGCACGCACAGGCCGTCAACCGGAATTGCCGGCGCGGCAGCCGCGCCAAAGCCTTCGCCGCGGCCCAGGATCTTGTTGGTTTCGGCGCCGGCTTTCCATTCCTCGCGGGATACGCCGTTGCCGAGATCCTTGTCGATCCAGGGAATCAGGTTGCCGCCCAATGGCACGCCGAACTGGCGCACTTCATCGCCAGCCATTGCATGCTGGCGGCCGAGGATCTTGCGATCGATTTCAAGGATGGCAGAAGCCGGATCGTCCAGCAGCGTCCTGACCTCGGCATGCAGCGTGCCGAACTGGGTCAGCAGTTCGCGCATGTGCTGGGCGCCGCCGCCGGAAGCGGCCTGGTAGGTCATCGACGTCATCCATTCGACCAGGTCGTGCTGGAACAGCCCGCCCAGGCCCATCAGCATGCAGGACACCGTGCAATTGCCGCCAATGAAGTTCTTGACGCCCTTGTCCAGCGCGCTGCGGATCACATCCAGGTTGACCGGATCGAGCACGATGATGGCGTCGTCTTTCATGCGCAGCGTGGACGCCGCGTCGATCCAATAGCCGTTCCAGCCGGCCGCACGCAAGCGCGGGAACACGTCGCTGGTGTAGTCACCGCCCTGGCAGGTGAGGATGATGTCGCAGCGCTTGAGCGCCTCGATATCGCCGGCATCCTGCAGGCGTGTCTCGTTCTTCGCCATCGAAGGCACAGCCCCCCCGGCGTTGGAGGTCGAGAAAAACAGGGGTTCGATATGGGCGAAATCGCCCTCTTCCTGCATGCGTTGCATCAGGACCGAACCCACCATGCCGCGCCAGCCAACCAAGCCAACCAGTTTCATCATCATTTCCCGAAAAACACGGCGGGGAATATCCCGCCTCAATTCATCAATTCATCAATGCATCAATTCACACCAGGACTGCCAACGGCCCTGCCGCAATGGCAGCGCCTGGCTATCGGGCCAGCGCCTTGACCACCGCATCGCCCATTTCCACCGTCCCGACCCGGGTGGTGCCTGCCTCATGGATGTCCGGCGTGCGCAGTCCCTGCGCCAGTACCTTCTTGACCGCAGCCTCGATACGGTCGGCCTGTGCGGCGCGACCGAGCGAGTAACGCAGCATCATTGCCGCCGACAGGATGGTGGCCAGCGGATTGGCAACGCCGCGGCCGGCGATGTCGGGCGCCGAGCCATGCGATGGTTCATACAGCCCCTTGTTGTCCGCATCCAGCGAGGCCGACGGCAACATGCCGATCGAGCCGGTCAGCATCGCTGCTGCGTCCGACAGGATGTCGCCGAACATGTTGCCGGTGACGATCACGTCGAATTTCTTCGGTGCGCGCACCAGTTGCAGGGCGGCGTTGTCCACATACATGTGTTCCAGCGCCACATCCGGATACTCGCGGCCGACATCGGTCATGATGTCTTTCCAGAACTGGAAAGTTTCCAGCACGTTGGCCTTGTCCACGCTGGTCAGGCGCTTGGCCCGCTTTTGCGCCGTCTGGAACGCGACATGGCCGATGCGCCGGATTTCCGGCTCGGAATAGCGCATGGTGTCAAAGCCTTCGCGCGCGCCCTTGAACGGCCCATCGGGCGCTTCACGCACACCACGCGGCTGGCCAAAGTAAATGTCGCCGGTCAGCTCACGGATGATCAGGATGTCCAGGCCCGACACCACTTCCGGCTTCAGCGTGGAAGCGCCGGCCAGTTCGGGGTACAGGATTGCCGGCCGCAGGTTGGCGAACAGTCCGAGGTTCTTGCGCAGGCCGAGGATTGCCTGTTCCGGACGCAGCGGACGGTCCAGCGTGTCGTATTTCCAGTCGCCGACTGCGCCAAACAGGATGGCGTCTGCCTCGCGCGCCAGCTTGAGCGTGCCGTCC
>NZ_JAUSNH010000187.1 GCF_030645335.1 Lacisediminimonas sp.
ACGCGCGCCGGCATGATCAAGAAGTTGGGCGCCGGCATCTACAGCTACATGCCGATGGGCCTGCGGGTGATCCGCAAGGTCGAAGCCATCGTCCGCGAAGAGATGAACCGCAGCGGCGGCATTGAACTGTCGATGCCACTGATCCAGCCGGCAGAATTCTGGCAGGAAACCGGACGCTGGGACAAGATGGGACCGGAGATGATGCGCGTCAAGGATCGTCATGGCCGCGACTATGCCATCCAGCCGACTTCCGAGGAAGTGATTACCGATGTGGTGCGCGCTGAAATCAAGTCCTACCGGCAATTGCCGGTCAATTTCTACCAGATCCAGAACAAGTTCCGCGACGAGCGCCGGCCGCGTTTCGGCCTGATGCGTGGCCGCGAGTTCATCATGAAGGACGCCTACTCGTTCGACCGCGACGTCGAAGGCATGCAGGCTTCATACAAGCTGATGTACGACGCCTATGTCCGTATCTTCAGTCGTTTCGGGCTGCAGTTCCGCGCCGTGGCTGCCGACAATGGCGCCATTGGCGGCTCCGGCTCGCATGAATTCCACGTGATCGCCGATACCGGCGAGGATGCGCTGGTCTACTGCCCGCAATCCGACTATGCAGCCAACATCGAAGCGGCCGAGGCGATGGCGCCGGCCCTGCCGCGCGCAGCGGCTTCCCAGCCAATGGCGAAAGTCGCCACACCGGGCAAGGAACGTTGCGAAGACGTGGCAGCCTTGCTTGGCCTGCCGCTGGAGCGCACCGTGAAATCGGTGGTGCTGACGGTCGAGGCGACGGCCGATGCCGACAAGCAGCTCTGGCTGTTGCTGTTGCGCGGCGACCATGAGCTCAATGAAATCAAGGCGTCCCGGATTGCCGGGCTGTCGGGCTTCCGCTTCGCCAGCCCGGGAGAAATCAACGAGTGGTTCGGCAGCCCGCCTGGCTATCTCGGGCCGCTGGGCGCGGTGCGTACCGTACATATCGTTGCTGATCGGACGGTGGCAGCCATGAGCGACTTCGTCTGCGGCGCAAACGATGCCGGCTATCACTACACCGGTGTCAACTGGGGCCGTGACTTGCCCGAGCCGTTGGTGGCCGATATTCGCAACGTGGTCGCCGGCGATCCGTCGCCGGATGGCCGCGGCGAACTGGCGATCCAGCGCGGCATCGAAGTCGGCCACGTCTTCCAGCTTGGCTCGCGTTATTCCCAAGACATGAAGGCCACCTACCTCGACGTCAACGGCAAGCCGCAGCTGATGCAGATGGGTTGTTACGGCATCGGCGTGACCCGTATCCTCGGCGCTGCCATCGAGCAGAACTACGACGAGCGCGGCATCATCTGGCCGGCTTCGATTGCGCCATTCGAAGTGGTGCTGTGTCCGATGGGCTACGACCGCAGCGAAGCCGTCAAGGCAGCTACCGACAGCCTGTACCAGGATTTGCTGCGGGCCGGTGTCGACGTTGTGCTTGACGATCGCGGCGAGCGTCCCGGCGCGATGTTCGCGGACTGGGAATTGATCGGCGTGCCGCATCGCGTGGTGATCGGCGATCGCGGGCTGAAAGAGGGTGCGCTGGAATACCAGGGCCGGCGCGATGCTGCCGCCACCCCGGTTGCCGTCGCCGACATGGCCGGCTTCCTGCGTGACAAGCTGGCCGCCTGATGCCGGCAGCGAGCGGGCCTCGGGGCGTGCAGCGTTGGCGGCGCAGGCTGGTGCTGGCGCTGCTGCCGGCATTGTGGCCGGCGCTGTTTGCCTTAGCCGGCAACCAGCGCGAAGAGGCCCTGGCCGACCCGGTGCGGGTTGCCCTGTCGCGCGCGATTACCGACGCCAGTCCGCCGCAGCCGCGGCATGACGATATCGAAGTACGCATCCGCTACCTGCATTGGCTGGGCGAAATGTCGCAGCGGCTCAGTTCGCGGGTGCGCGATCCGCAGGTGCGCCGGGAATTGCTGGAGACAGTGTGGTACGAGTCCACCCGTGCCGGCCTGGAGCCGGAACTGGTGCTGGGCCTGATGCAGGTCGAGTCGGCGTTTCGCAAGTACGCCGTGTCCCATGCCGGCGCGCGCGGTTACATGCAGGTAATGCCGTTCTGGACCCGTGTCATTGGCGATGGCGACCCGCGCAAGCTGTTCCACATGCAGACCAACCTGCGCTATGGCTGTTCGATATTGCGCATGTACATCGATATGGAACGCGGCGATCTGTTCCTGGCGCTGGGCCGCTATAACGGCAGTCGCGGCCGGCCGGACTACCCCAACGCCGTGCTGGCGGCGTGGAAACGCTGGCAAGTGCACCCGGCGCGACCGGCTGCTGCGCTGCGTCCGGCGCACTGAGCGCCACTGCAGCATCCTTTTGTCACCATGCCGCAGCCTGCGGCATCGTTTGCACAGTGGCAGGCGAGGCTTCAGTGCGGCGCCTGCTTTTCCCGCTGCGCCAGGTGGTCGACAACGTAGCGCGACATGCTGTCGGCGAGCTCCTGTTCGCCGACGAAGACCTTGGCCGTCTTTTGCTGGCGCAACAGCGCAGCTTCACTTGCGTTGTGGCTGCGCACGACGATGGCGATGTCCGGATTGAGCGCTTGCGCCGTCTCAATCATCGCACGCACGCCAAAGGTATCGGGCGTTGCAACGGCCAGTACGCGCGCGTTGGCAATGTGCGCCTGGATCAGCACCGCCGCATCGGCGGCATCGCCGGCAACTGCGGGAATGCCCCGCTTGCGCAACTTTTCGACGCGCTCGCGATTCTGTTCGACCACGACGAAATGGGCGCCGACCCGATCGAGTTCCTGCGAGATCAGTCGCCCGACCCGGCCGTAGCCCACCAGCACCACCTGCCCGGTCAGCTTTGCCTGGTCGGTCGTGAGCGGCAATTCGGCCAGGGGATCGTCGGTGCGCTCCAGCTTGCGTGCCAGCTCTGATTTTGCGCCCAGCCAGGCGTTGACGGGCTCCACGATCTTGAAGACCAGTGGGTTGATCGCAATGGAAATGATTGCGCCGGCCAGGATGTAACTGTTCCCTTCGATCGGCAGCAGCTTCAGCGACACGCCCAGTCCGGCGACAATGAATGAAAACTCGCCGATCTGGGCCAGGCTTGCCGACACCGTCAGTGCCGTGCTGACCGGATAGCGCAGCAGCAGGACCAGGGCGAAGGCCGCCAGGGACTTGCCGATCACGATCACCGCGACCACTGCCAGCACATGCCACGGGCTTTCCAGCAAGACCCGGGGCTCGAACAGCATGCCGACCGAGACGAAAAACAATACCGAAAAGGCGTCGCGCAATGGCAGGGACTCCTGTGCCGCGCGGTGGCTGAGCGACGACTCCCGCAGCACCATGCCGGCAAAAAATGCGCCAAGCGCAAACGACACGCCGAACACCTTGGACGAGCCGAACGCGATGCCGACCGCGGCGGCGATCACGCATAGCGTAAAGAGTTCGCGCGAACCGGTTTTTGCGACCCGCCACAGCAACCACGGAAACAGCTTGCGGCCGACCACCAGCATGAAGACCACGAAAGCCGCCATCTGTCCCAGCGTGATGGCAATGGTTTTCCATAAGCCAGCGGTACCCTGGGTGTCGCCGCCGCCGAAATAGGCCGCCAGCGGCGGCATCAGCACCAGCACCATGACCGTGACCAGGTCCTCGACCACCAGCCAGCCAACGGCAATCTGGCCATTGATCGAATCGAGGATGCCGCGGTCTTCCAGCGCACGCAGCAGCACCACCGTACTGGCGACCGACAAGGCCAGCCCGAATACCAGTCCGGCGCCGATGCCCCAGCCCCACAAGTGGGCCAGGCCTGCGCCCAAGCCCGTGGCGACGGCGATCTGCAGCAGTGCGCCCGGTATGGCGATTTTCCTGACCTTGAGCAAGTCGTCGACGGAGAAATGCAGTCCGACCCCGAACATCAACAGCATCACGCCCAGTTCTGCCAGTTGCGCAGACAACTTCATGTCGGCCACGAAGCCCGGCGTGTAAGGGCCGATCAGGATGCCGGCTGCAAGGTAGCCGACCAGGGCCGGCAGCTTCAGGCGAATGGCCAGCATGCCAAACAGCAGGCCGAATCCGAGTGCGGCGGCGATGGTCGAGATCAGGGGCAGGTCGTCGTGCATGCAGGAGGGGTCCTTTGTATGGCGGTGGAAAAAGCGCGCTTCGACAGCGGCTGATGTACCGATTGTACCTATGCTTATCGCTTCAACAAACGCGCATCGCGACTGCCGGGACTAGCGGCGGAAGCAACGGGGAAGCAACCGGTGGGTGACGCAGGACAAGTGCGCAGTCCCGCAAGGGCGCAGCCGGAAACAAAAACGCCCGCGTGAGCGGGCGTTTTTGTTTGGCACCTGGAAAGAAGATTATTTCAAGTGGCCGGCGACGAGTTTCGTCATCTCGAACATGGACACTTGCTTCTTGCCGCCAAAGACAGCTTTCAGCTTATCGTCTGCGTTGATGTTGCGCTTGTTGGCTTCATCTTGCAGCTTGTTTTTCTTGATGTAGTCCCAGATCTTCTTGGTGACTTCCGTACGCGGCATCGGGCTGGCGCCAATCACTGCGGCGAGCGCGCTCGACGGAGTCAGTGGTTTCATGAATGCTGCGTTTGGCTTGCGGGGGGTAGTGGACTTGGCGGCCTTTTTAGGAGCTGCCTTTTTTGCTGCAGGTTTTGCGGCGACTTTCTTTGCTGCTGGCTTTGCTGCGACTTTCTTTGCTGCCGGTTTTGCTGCGACTTTCTTTGCGACGACTTTCTTTGCTGCGGGTTTTGCGGCTGGCTTCTTCACGGCGGCTTTTTTCGCTGCCGGTTTCTTGGCTGTTGCCATCTTCGAACCTCCTTCACAAAAGTTTGGGAAAATGCGCCAATAAACGCACCGCTTATAGTCGTAGGCTTTTATCAGCTATGCAAGCGATTTCTGCAATTTTCCCCTCTATGAGCCTCCCTATGAGCGCTCGGAGCGACACATGGCGGGAGTCGGGGGCGGGCCGGGCGCTGTTTTTGGCCCGCTTGGCTTGCTGATTGCCGTCGCAATCGCGGGGCCGGGTGCAGCGCGCAAAGCGGCATTGCAGCGCCGCTTTGGCCCGCATTGGCCTTAGCGCATGCCGGGCAGCATGCCCTTCATCCCGCGCATCATCTTCATCATGCCGCCGCCCTTGAGCTTCTTCATCATGGCCTGCATCTGGTCGAACTGGGCCAGCATGCGGTTGACCTCCTGCACCTGGACCCCGGCGCCGGTGGCGATGCGGCGCTTGCGGGAGGCCTTGATCAAGTCCGGCTTGCTGCGCTCCTGCGCCGTCATCGAATTGATGATGCCCTCCATGCGGCGCACCTGTTTTTCGGCCTGGCCCATGTTGGCGCCGCCGGCGGCTTGCTGGAACTGGGCCGGCAGCTTGTCCATCATGCCGCTCAGGCCGCCCATGTTCTTCATCTGCGAAAGCTGGGACTTGAAGTCGTTCAGGTCGAACTTGCCGCCGCCCTTGATCTTGTGCGCCAGCTCCTGGGCCGCGGCCACGTCCACGCCTTTGCGGGCTTCTTCGACCAGCGCCAGGATGTCGCCCATGCCGAGGATGCGGCCGGCCATGCGCACCGGGTCGAATGCCTCCAGCCCGTCGAGCTTTTCGGCGACACCGGCGAATTTGATCGGCTTGCCGGTCACGTGGCGCACCGACAGGGCAGCGCCGCCGCGGGCGTCGCCGTCGAGCTTGGTCAGCACGATGCCGGTCAGCGGCAGCGCATCGTTGAAAGCCTTGGCAGTATTGATGGCGTCCTGGCCCAGCATGGCGTCAACCACGAACAGGGTCTCGATCGGCTTGACCGCGGCATGCAGCTCGCTGATCTCGCGCATCATCGCCTCGTCGATGCCCAGCCGGCCGGCGGTGTCGATGATGACCACGTCGTTATAGTGACGCCTGGCAAAGTCGATTGCATTGCGCGCGATGTCGACCGGCTTTTCAGTCGGCAGCGACGGGAAAAAATCGGCCCCGGCCTGTTTGGTCACGGTTTCCAGCTGGCCGATGGCGGCCGGCCGGTAGACGTCGGTGGAAACGGTCAGCACCTTCTTTTTTTTCTGCTCGCGCAGGTACTTGGCGAGTTTGCCCACGGTGGTGGTCTTGCCCGCGCCCTGCAGGCCGGCCATCAGGATGATTGCCGGCGGTTGCGTTGCAAAGTTCAGCTGCGAGGCTTCGGGCCCGAGATCCGCGCCCATCAGGGAGGCCAGTTCGTTCTGCACCACCCCCACCAGCGCCTGCCCTGGTGTCAGCGAGCCGATCACTTCCTCGCCGAGGGCCTTCTCCTTGACGCGGGCAATGAATTCGCGCACGGCGGGCAGGGCGACGTCCGCTTCCAGCAGGGCCAGCCGCACTTCGCGCAGCATCTCGGCGGTATTGGTTTCGGTCAGGCGGGCTTCGCCGCGCATGGTCTTGACGACCTTGGCAAGCCGTTGGGTAAGATTGTCCAGCATTGGATGGTTCCCGGGTCTGGCGAGAGAGGAAAGACGCGCATCGACACAGCGCCGCGCGCATCGCGGAGTAGGCGCAATTTTACCCGATGCGCCAGCATGCCGAGCACTGCTTGCGGGCGTTGCCGGCGGGGCACATGGTGTAGACTTGCGCGATGCCAAATGCCTTCGTTTTCCTTGCCGCCTTGCTGTACGCGACCTGTGCATTTTTACCACTTTCGCAGCGCCGCCTGGTCTCGGCCGGCGCGGTCGCCGGCTGGCTTCTGCACGCCACGGCCTTGTGGTCCGAGGCGCTGCCGCCCGGCGGGCTGCGCCTGGGCTTTGCCACGGTGCTGTCGGCGACACTCTTGATTTCAGTTGCCGCCTGGTGGTTCGAAAATCGCAACATGACGCTCGACGGATTGCGGGTGCTGGTGCTGCCCTGTGCCGCTGTTGCCGTGACCTTGCCGCTCATTTTCCCCGGCAGCGTGGTGCCGCTGGCGGGCAAGTCGGTGTTGTTTTCCTGGCATATCGCCATCGCCATGCTGGCCTATGCCACCCTGACCATCGCCGCCTTCCATGCCGTGCTGATGGCGCTGCAGGAGTCCCGGCTGCATCATCGCGGCGCGCCGCGCCCGGGCGGCTGGTTCGATGCCGCAATCGAGCGCCTGCCGGCGCTGCTGACCATGGAAAAGCTGCTGTTTCGCCTGATCGGCTTCGGCTTTGCCTTGCTGACGCTGACCGTACTGTCGGGCATCGTTTTTTCGGAGCAGCTGTTCGGCACGCCATTCAAGGTCGACCACAAGACGATATTCACGATGCTGTCCTGGTTGCTGTTCGGCGTCTTGCTGGCCGGACGCCACTGGCGCGGCTGGCGCGGCAAGACGGCGCTGACCTTCACCCTCGCTGGCTTTGCCACGCTGTTGCTGGCCTATGTCGGCAGCCGTTTCGTGCTTGAAGTCGTGTTGCACAGGGGTGTCGCATGAAAATGCTGGTGTGGTTCATCATCGGATTTTTTGTCGTGATGTGGTACCTGCACGCCAAGAAAGCCAGGCAAAAAGCGGCCCGGCGGGAGCGTCCTGCCGACAGTGGCGGCGCCGCTCCCGGCGCATCGTCGGCGGCGCCTGGCGCGCCGGCCGATGCACCGGCCGCAGCGTCGGAAAGCATGCTTCGCTGCGCCCAGTGCGGACTGCACATACCTTCTTCAGAAGCCGTCACGGCCACCGACGGCCAGCTTTCCTATTGCAGCGATGAGCACCGCCGGCAACATAGCGGCTGACGCATGAAGGCACCGTTGCGGCAGCTCTCCGACGGCGAGAGGGAGACTTTCTGGCGCACCTTGCAGGCGTTCAATGGAACCCGGCTGGCGATTGCGGTCGTCCTGCTGCTTTACCTGAGCTTCAACAGTCGCGAGGGCTATTGGGTATTCGACCAGTTCCTGTACCGCGAAGCTTGCGTGCTGTACCTGGGCTTCGGCTTGCTGGCGCTGGTGCTCGGCTCACGCTTGCGCCGCAATTTCATTTTGCAGGTGATGGCCGGCATTGCCGTCGATATCATCGTGATGTCGGCGTTCTATATAGCTGCCGGCGGCGTGCGCAGCGGCCTGGGCATCCTGTTCCTGTTCCCGCTGGCCGGCGGCGCCATCCTGTTGCCCATGATCCCGGCCTTGTTCCTGGCTTCGCTGGTGACGCTGGTCATGCTGCTGCAAAGCGGTACCGAACTGCTGTTGCAGGGCGCCGAGCCCTCGTTCTCGCAGTCGGGCCTGTCCGGCGCCGCGTTCTTTTTCGCGGTGCTGGCGCTCAACCGGCTGGCCGCACGCCTGGTGCGCCAGGAAAGCCTCGCCGCCGAGCGGGAAGCGAAACTGCAGGCGCAGCAGGCGATCAACCGCATCGTGATCGCCGATACCGGCGATGGCATTCTCGTGGTCGACAGCCAGACGACGATCTACGTCGCCAATCCGGCTGCCGAACGCATCCTTGGCCTGGCCATGGGCGACGAAACGCAGCCCCGGCGCCTGGCCGACCTGCCGCAGTTGGCGCCGGTGACCGAGGCGTTGCGCCAGTGGCGCGCCTTTCCTGCGGCCGAGGAAGGCGCGGCCAGCCCGCCGTTTTTCGTGATGATCAGGCATGCCGACGGCGGATTGCCGTCCAGCCTGCTGGCCGTGCGGCGCGAGCCTGTGACTCACGCCAGGTTGCGCTTCGTGCCGGCCGCGCCGGTCGGCCGGGGCATGGACCGGACCGTGATTTTCCTGGAGGATGTCAGCGAAATCGAAAACCGCGCGCAGCAGTTGAAGCTGGCATCGATGGGACGCCTGACGGCCAGCATTGCCCACGAAGTACGCAATCCGCTGTCGGCCATTTCCTATGCCATCTCCTTGTTGGCCGAAGAGCGCCTGGACGCATCGCAACGGCGGCTGGCGCAAATCGTCGATGAAAACGTGGTCCGGCTCAATCGCATGATCGAAGACATCCTGAAACTGTCGAGAAAGGCGCAGTCGACCACCAGGCCGTTCGAATTGCGCGCGGCATTGGTGGATATCGTGTCCGAATTCATTGCGGCCGGCGCGGTGCCGGAAGGCATGATTGTGATCGGCAGCGTGCCGCAGAAGGCGATCGCGTTCGACCAGATGCACCTGCGCGAAGTGATCGTGAACCTGCTGTCGAATGCCTGCCGCTATGCCAGCGGCGGCCCTGGCAGTATCCGGCTGTCGGCCGCAGTCGGTGCCGGCGGTGCGCCCGAACTGCATGTCGAGGACGACGGGCCGGGCATTACGCCGGAAGTGCGGGCCCATCTTTTCGAGCCTTTCCACACCACCTCCAGCAAAGGTACTGGCCTGGGACTCTACGTCGCGCGGGAATTGTGCTTGAATAACGGTGCCATGCTCGACTATGACTACCGACCCGACCTGATGCCCGGCGGCCAGCGCAGCCACGGCCGTTTCGTCATCAGCTTTTCCACCTTGCCAGAAAACCAGGCCACAGCGGCCATGAACGCCTGATGCCTTCCCCCCGAATCCTGGTCGTCGACGATGAAGCAGACCTGCGCGAGCTGCTCGAAATTACCTTCATCAGGATGGGGCTTGACGTCGACAGCGCCGAAACCCTGCATCAGGCGCGGCTTGCGTTGGCTACCCGCGAGTACGCGATGGTCCTGACCGACATGCGCCTGCCGGACGGCCTGGGAATCGAACTGGTGCGGGAAGTGGCGGCTGGTGCGCGCAACATACCGATCGCCGTGATTACGGCCTATGGCAGCGCGGACAATGCGGTGGTGGCATTGAAGGCCGGCGCATTCGACTACCTGTCCAAGCCGGTCCGCCTGGAGCAATTGCGCCAGATGGTGCACTCGGCGCTGCGCATCGGCGTGCCGCCTGTGGCCGAGGATCCGGTGCGGCAGCCGGCGCTGCGGCTGCAGGGCAATTCCAGCGCAATCCGCATGATGCAGGCGCAGATCGTGCGGCTCGCGCGCAGCATGGCGCCGGTCGCCATCACCGGTGAATCCGGTACCGGCAAGGAATTGGCCGCACGCGACATTCACGCCCAGAGCCCCCGCGCCGACCAGGCTTTTGTCGCCGTCAACTGCGGCGCGATACCGGAAAACCTGATGGAGGCGGAGTTCTTCGGCTATCGCAAAGGCTCGTTCACCGGCGCCCATGAAGACCGCGAGGGATTTTTCCAGGCCGCCAATGGCGGCACCTTGCTGCTCGATGAAGTGGCCGACCTGCCGCTGGCTATGCAGGTCAAGCTGCTGCGCGCGATCCAGGAGCGGCGGGTGCGCCGGATCGGCGCCACCCAGGAAGAACCGGTCGATGTCCGGCTGATCAGCGCGACCCACCAGAACCTCGCCGCTTGTGTCGAGCAGGGACGTTTCCGCCAGGACTTGTACTATCGGCTCAACGTGATCGAATTGTCCTTGCCGCCCCTGCGCGAACGCAAGGAGGACATCGCGCTGCTGTCAGAAACGATCCTGTTGCGACTGGCCGCGCCCGCTGCGGCGCCGATACTGACACCGGCGGCGCTGGATGCGCTGCGCGATTACCCGTTCCCGGGCAATGTGCGTGAACTGGAAAACGTGCTGGAGCGGGCGCTGGCTTTTTCAAACGGCGAGCGCATCGACCCGATCGACCTGGCACTGAAGCCGGGATTGCCGGATGCAGATGGCCCCTTGGCCATCCGCGAGCCGTCTGCCGACAGTCCGCCAGCGGCAGCCGAACCGTTCCGGGTAGCGCCGCCGTCGCTGCACGCCAGCGCCGCAGCGGCAAACACGCCGGAACACTTGCCATGCTCGCTGCCCGGGCATCTCGATGATGTCGAGCGCGAACTGATCCTGCGGGCGCTGGCAAAAACCAATTTCAACCGCACCCAGGCCGCCGAACTGCTGGGCATCAGCTTTCGCCAGTTGCGCTACCGGATGCAACGACTGTCCATCCATGAACCCGACTGATCCCCCAGGCCTGGTAGTGGACGCGGACGGCTGGTGCCAGCAGGCGCAGCAACTGCGCTCGCCCAATTGCGACCCGCGTCCTGATGGGGCGGTGATCGACCTGCTGGTGGTGCATAACATCAGCCTGCCGCCGGACGAATTCTGCACACACTATATAGCAGCGCTTTTTCTGAACCGGCTCGACTGCGACCTGCATCCTTATTTCGACCGGCTGCGCGGTATGCGGGTCTCGGCGCATTTCCTGATCACCCGGGCCGGAGCGCTGCTGCAATTCGTGTCAGTCAATGAGCGCGCCTGGCATGCAGGCGTGTCACTGTTCGAGGGGCGGGAGCGATGCAACGACTTTTCGATCGGCATCGAGCTGGAGGGCAGCGATTTTTGTCCGTTCGCCGACCAACAATACGAGACGCTGGCGGCGCTGGCTGTCGCATTGCAGCAGCGTTATCCGCTGCGCAGCGTGGCCGGCCACGAGCACATAGCGCCGGGCCGCAAGACCGATCCCGGCCCCTGTTTCGACTGGCCGCGGCTGCGTGCAATGCTGCAAGTGCGACAGTTGGCAAGCGCCCCCGCCACCACGTTAAGCTTCCCGATCAAGGCCTGAAAGTCAATCGCCACAGCCCCTGGCAATCGCAAGAAAACGACAAATGTTTCTCTTGCATGGTGCGATAGCCGGCACTACAATTAGTGCTCACCATGAGCAAACCCACTAGATGTAGTATCTCATCCGCATCCGGGGATTTCTCTGATGAGCAGTCCACGCGGTAGCTTGGTGTGCTTTCCCTGCAGTGCCGGGCCACAGGACGGAACTGCCAACAACAATCATTTTTCATGCCGGTCATCACGCCAAGCACTACTGATGGCCTGCGCAGCGTCATTCCCGCCCCGGCAACCTGGGGCAAACAAGAACTCGCAGCAAAGCTGCTCCAATAATATTGTTCAGGAGGCCCAGTGCACTCAACATCCGAAGTCAATCCCTCGCGCCCCGCAGAATTCAACGTCATGCCGACACCGGCTGGCGGCACGTCGAGTTCCTTGCAGCCGCAAGTGTCGCTGGTCGATTACCGCATCATCCGTCGCAATGGTTCCGTGGTTGGTTTTGAGCCGTCCAAGATTTCCATCGCCGTGACCAAGGCTTTCCTGGCCGTCAACGGTGGACAAGGCGCTGCCTCTGCGCGCGTGCGCGAACTGGTCGAACAGTTGACCAGCTCGATCGTCGGTGCGCTGGTGCGCCGCCAGCCGGCAGGCGGCACCTTCCATATTGAAGACGTGCAGGACCAGGTCGAACTGGCGCTGATGCGTTCCGGTGAACACGACGTTGCGCGCGCCTATGTGCTGTATCGCGCCAAGCGAATGGAAGAGCGCGCGCAGCAACAGGCTTCGCGGGCAACGCCGGCGGCGGCGCAACTGCATGTGACCGAGAACGGCCAGCGCCGTCCGCTCGACATGCAGCAAGTGCGCGACCTGATCGTTTCAGCGTGCGTCGGACTCGACAAGCATGTCGACGCCGACGCGATCCTGGCCGAGACCGTCAAGAACCTGTACGACGGCGTACCGGTTGAAGAGTTGCACAAGTCGGCCATCCTGGCGGCGCGCGCGCTGATGGAAAAGGACCCGGCCTACAGCCTGGTGACCGCCCGTTTGCTGATGCACACCATCCGCAAGGAAGTGTTCGGCCAGGAAGTCGCGCAAAACGAAGCGCAGGCACACTACCTCGACTATTTCCCGCGCTTCATCAAAAAGGGCATCCAGGCCGATTTGCTCGACGCCAGGCTGGCACAGTACGACCTGGCCAAGCTGGCAGATGCGCTGGTTCCTGACCGCGACCTGCAATTTGGCTATCTCGGCCTACAGACGCTGTATGACCGGTACTTCCTGCACGTGCAGGGCACCCGCATCGAAATGCCGCAGGCTTTCTACATGCGGGTGGCGATGGGACTGGCCTTGAACGAGATCAACCGCGAAGCGCGCGCCATCGAGTTCTACAACCTGCTGTCGAGCTTCGATTTCATGAGCTCGACGCCGACCCTGTTCAACTCCGGCACCCAGCGCTCGCAGCTTTCTTCCTGCTACCTGACCACGGTTGCCGACGACCTCGAAGGCATCTACGACGCTATCAAGGAAAATGCCCTGCTGGCAAAATTTGCCGGTGGCCTGGGCAATGACTGGACCCCGGTGCGCGCACTCGGCGCCCATATCAAGGGCACCAACGGCAAGTCGCAAGGCGTGGTGCCGTTCCTGAAAGTCGTCAACGACACCGCCGTGGCGGTGAACCAGGGCGGCAAGCGCAAGGGCGCGGTCTGCGCTTACCTCGAGACCTGGCACATGGACATCGAGGAATTCCTCGACCTGCGCAAGAACACCGGCGACGACCGTCGCCGCACCCACGACATGAACACCGCGAACTGGATTCCCGACCTGTTCATGAAGCGCGTGATGGAAAAAGGCGACTGGATGCTGTTC
>NZ_JAUSNH010000202.1 GCF_030645335.1 Lacisediminimonas sp.
ACGCCGGCGGCATCGCCGAAATGGCGGGCATGCCGGAATCCGTACGTGCCATTACCGATCCGCTGGATGCTGTGGGCAATACCACCAAGGCAGTGACCAAGGGCTATGCAATCGGCTCCGCCGGCCTGGCTGCACTGGTGCTGTTTGCCGACTACACCCATGCGCTGGAAGCAGTGGGCCACAAGGTGTCGTTCGACCTGTCTGAGCCGCGCGTGATCGTCGGCCTGTTCATCGGCGGACTGATTCCCTACCTGTTCGGCGCCATGGCAATGGAAGCCGTCGGCCGCGCTGCAGGTGCGGTGGTGGTCGAGGTGCGGCGTCAGTTCCGCGACATCAAGGGCATCATGGATGGCACCGGCAAGCCGGAGTATGACAAGGCAGTGGACATGCTGACTTCGGCCGCGATCAAGGAAATGATCGTGCCTTCGTTGCTGCCCGTGGTCGTGCCGGTCGTGGTTGGCCTGCTGCTCGGACCTGCTGCGCTGGGTGGCGTGCTGATGGGTGCAATCATCACCGGCATCTTTGTCGCGATCTCGATGACCACCGGTGGCGGCGCCTGGGACAATGCCAAGAAATATATCGAAGACGGCCACCACGGCGGCAAGGGTTCGGAGGCGCACAAGGCCGCCGTTACCGGCGACACCGTGGGCGATCCCTACAAGGATACGGCAGGTCCGGCGGTCAATCCGCTGATCAAGATCATCAACATCGTTGCACTGCTGATCGTGCCGCTGTTGCCGATGACGGGTGTGATCGGCTCTGGACCGGCGGTCGTGAAGCCGGTTGCGGTGTCGGCGCCTGCCGCTGCTGCTCCTGCTCCTGCAGCAGCAATGCCCGCCGCAGCAATGCCGGCGCCAGCAATGTCGGCGCCAGCAATGCCGGCCGCACCGATGCCCGCTGCAAGCGGCGCCGCAGCCTCGAAGTAAGGGCCACAGCTTCGGAGAAAGGCAGCTTCGGCTGCCTTTTTTAATGCCTGCGACAATGGCACAATTCGGGTAGAACGATTTTTATTCAGGTAGACAAGAGGAAACAATGCAAATTCAGGACAACGTATTCATCGTTACCGGCGGCGCGTCCGGCCTTGGTGCAGAGACGGCGCGCATGGTGGTGCAGCAGGGTGGCCGCGTGGTGCTGGCCGACGTGCAGGTGGACGCCGGCCAGAAGCTGGCGGCAGAACTCAAGGGCAAGTTCGTCAAGTGCGATGTCACTTCCGAGGAAGACGGCCGTGCCGTGGTGGCTGCAGCGCTGTCGCTGGGTACGCTGCGCGGGCTGATCAACTGCGCGGGCGTGGCGCCGGCCGTGCGTACGCTGGGCAAGGATGGCCCGCATCCGCTGGAAGCTTTCCAGCGCACGATCAACATCAACATCGTCGGCACCTTCAACATGGCGCGGCTGGCTGCCGAGGCAATGGCCGCTACGGCGCCGTCGGCCGATGGCGAGCGCGGCGTCATCATCAACACGGCATCGGTGGCCGCTTACGACGGACAGATCGGCCAGACGGCATATGGCGCTTCCAAGGCGGCGGTGGCCGGCCTGACACTGCCGATGGCGCGCGATTTGTCGCGCAACGGCATTCGGGTCATGACGATTGCGCCGGGAATTTTCGAGACGCCGATGTTGCTGGGCATGCCACAGGAAGTGCAGGACGCCCTCGGCCGGATGGTGCCGTTCCCGCCGCGCCTGGGCAAGCCGTCCGAGTTCGCCCACCTGGCCAGGACCATCATCGAAAATTGCATGCTCAATGGTGAAGTGATCCGCCTTGACGGTGCGATCCGCATGCAGCCCAAGTAAGTCCTGGCTGCAGGACCGGTAACGGAGGCAAGCGTCCTGCTTGCCTCCTGTCTTTGCGGAGCAGGCATGTTGCGATGGTTGCGCATCGGTGTAGTGTCGTCTTGCCTGGCCTGGCTGGCAGCTTGTGCGGCCACGCCCGTGGCGCCCGACGCCAATGTGCCGGAAGCCGCCAGCGGTTGGTCGGCCAAGCCGGGCTGGACTGCGCGCCGCTTCATTGCGGTGGCCGCCCATCCGTTGGCTGCGCGTGCCGGCCATGAGATCCTTGCGCAGGGCGGCTCGGCAGTGGACGCCGCCATTGCGATCCAGATGGTGCTTGCCCTGGTCGAGCCGCAATCGTCGGGCATTGGCGGCGGCGCTTTCCTGCTGCATGCCGACGGCCCTGTGGTGCAGGCCTGGGATGGCAGGGAAACCGCGCCGCACAGCGCCACACAGGCCCTGTTCCTGCGGCCCGACGGCACACCGATGGCGTTCGGCGCGGCGATGGCCGGCGGCCGCGCGGTCGGCACGCCAGGCGTGCTGCGCATGCTGGAGCAGGCACATCGCGAACACGGCAAGTTGCCCGGGGCCAGTTTGTTTGTACCGGCCATCAAGCTGGCGGAGCAGGGTTTTCCGGTCAGTGCACGGCTTGCGGCGCTGCTCAGGCAACGGACCACGCTGCGCGAAGACAGCGACGCAGCCGCCTATTTTTTCAGCAGCGACGGCCAGCCACGGCCAGCCGGATATTTGCTGAAGAATCCGGCGCTGGCGCGCAGCTTGCGGCGTATCGCAGCCGAGGGCGCGCAGGCTTTTTACAGCGGCGAAATTGCCGCTGCCATTGCGGCAAAAGTTGCGTCCCATGCGCGCAATCCAGGGCTGTTGCGCGAAGGCGACCTGCTGGCCTACCGTGCGGTGAAGCGTGAACCGGTGTGCGGCGAGTACCGGCGCTGGCGCGTATGCGGCATGCCGCCGCCTTCCTCCGGCGGTATTGCCGTGCTGCAGATGCTGGGCATGCTGGAAGGAACCGACATCGGCCGGCTGGCACCGCTTGCCGGGCAACCCGGCGAGCAGGCAATCCACCTGTTTTCCGAAGCAGGCCGGCTGGCCTATGCCGACCGCGCGCGCTATGTCGCCGATACCGACTTCGTGTCGCTGCCCGGCGGTAGCGCGCGTGCCTTGCTGGACAAGCAATACCTGGCTCAACGCGCGGCGCTGATTGTCGAGTCCTCGCTGGGCCATGCACCGCCGGGCCAGCCCCTGGGCGTGCCGCTGGCGGCAGGAGATGATCGCTCGGCGGGCTCGTCATCGACGTCGCACATCTCGGTGGTCGATGCGCAGGGCAGGGCGGTGGCCATGACGAGCAGCATCGAGCGGGCGTTTGGCGCGGGGCTGATGGTGCACGGCTTCCTCCTCAATAACCAGTTGACTGATTTTTCCTTTCTCCCGGCCGACGCCAACGGACCGATAGCGAACCGGGTGGAGCCGGGCAAGCGTCCGCGCAGTGCAATGGCGCCGACGCTGGTGTTCGAGCGCGACACCGGCGCCCTGGCGCTGGTGATCGGTTCGCCGGGTGGTCCGGCGATCATCAATTACGTCGCCAAGACATTGGTGGGCGTGCTGGACTGGGGGCTCGATGTGCAACGGGCCATCGATCTGCCCAACTTCGGCAGCCGCAACGGGCCGACCGAGCTGGAGGCAGGACGTTTTTCGCCGGCGCTGGCCGAATCCCTTCGCGCGCGCGGGCATGTGATCGTGTCTGCGCCGCAGACATCAGGATTGCACGGCATCCAGCGTATCGGATCGGGCGCCGATCATCAGTGGTTCGCCGGCGCCGATCCGCGCCGCGAGGGCGTGGCGATGGGCGATTGAGGCTGGCACCCAGGCCAGGCGCGGACAGCCGACAGCCCTGCCAAGCGAGGCGATTTGTTAGCCGGATCAACAAGGTTGTGCAACGTGGCGGGCCGCTGCTACCCTGTGGCCATGCAGGTAAAAACAGGTCTTATTCTCAGTGGAGGCGGGGCGCGCGCGGCATATCAGGTCGGCGTGTTGAAGGCGATCGCCTCGATTCTCGACGAGGCGGGATGGGACCCTTCCTGCAACCCATTCCCGATCATTTGCGGCACCTCGGCGGGCGCCATCAACGCCGCTGCGCTGGCCTGTCGCGCCGATAACTTCGGTGAGGCGGTCGAGCGGCTGTCTTCAGTGTGGGAGCACTTTCGCGCTGAACAGGTGTATCGCGCCGATTCGCTGGGCGTATTGCGCTCCGGCGCGCGCTGGTTGTCTTTGCTGTCGTTTGGCTGGCTGCTGCGGCGCTGGCACGCCAGTCCGCCGGCATCACTGCTCGACAACACGCCGCTGGTCACGCTATTGCACCGGCTGCTGGATTTTCCGCGACTCGATGCGGCGCTGGAATCGGGCGCGCTCGATGCACTGGCCGTGTCGGCGTCGTCGTATACCTCAGGCACCCACCTGACGTTTTATCAGTCGCACGGTGACATCGTGCCCTGGCAGCGATCGCAACGGGTGGCGCAAGCGACCCAGATCGGGGTCGAACACTTGCTGGCGTCGGCGGCGATTCCGCTGATTTTTCCGGCGATTCCCTTGTATCGGGAGGGACGTTGCGAATATTTCGGCGACGGTTCGATGCGGCAGTTGTCGCCGATCTCGCCTGCCATTCACCTGGGCGCCGACCGCGTACTGGTGATTGGTGCGGGCCGGCTGGTGGAGCCGCCGCGCGCACTGCCCGAGCGTGCGCCCTATCCGACCCTGGCGCAGATCGGCGGTCATGCCCTGTCCGGCATTTTCCTCGATGCGCTGGCAATCGACATCGAGCGCTCGATGCGGATCAACCATACCTTGTCCCTGCTGAGCCCCGAACAGCGCCGCGGCACCGACCTGCGCCAGGTCGAAATGCTGGTGATTTCACCGTCGCTGCGCCTGGATGACATCGCAGCGCGGCATGTACATCACCTGCCGCGGCCGGTCCGTGTCTTGCTGGCCGGCGTCGGTGGCACTGAAGTGCGCGGCGCGGCGCTGGCGTCGTACCTGTTGTTCGAGGAAAGCTACACCAGGGAACTGGTGGCGCTGGGCATGCACGACACCATGGCCAAGCGCGAGGAAGTCATTGCCTTCTTCGCGCTTGGCCATGTCGGGCAGGCAGCGCGCCGGGCCGGCGCGTGACTGCTGTCGCGGCGCCAGTTCTAGCGATGCCCGCGGCCGTCGTGTCCGCCACGTCCGTCGTGTCCATTGCGTCCGTCATGCCCGTCACGTCCTCCACGGCCATAGTCGTCGCGTCCATGACCGCGATGGCCCCAATGCCTGTCCCAGCGTGGGTGCCCGCGATATGCCCAGGCCGGAGGGCCGTAATAGGCGACCGGGGCGTAATAGCGCACCGGCGCCTGGGCCACATAGACCGGACGGGGCCGCATCATCGGAGGCGGCGCATAGACCACGGCAGGCGGGGCGTACACCGGACCATGCGTGCCGACGTTGATGGACCAGCTGACATCGGGATATCCTTGCGCCTGCGCCAAAGGCGCCAACCCGAACAAGAATGCTGCGCCGGCTGAACCGACGATGAGCTTGATTGCGTTTTTCATGAGATCTCCTTTCGTTGACTGCACACTCATTTAACGCTGATGCGCGCAGACCGTCAGCCGCGATCCCGTAAGTAAAGAAACAATATGTGTCAGGAAAGTCCAAGAATGCAGATCGGTCAAAATAACGCAGGCAAGCCCCGGAGCCGGCCATGGCGCCTGCTCTTTGCCGGATTGCTGTTGATGTTGCAATTTTGCATCGCAACAGCGCGTGAGCCACAGGGAGACGCCACGATTGGCTGGCATGAGCTGCCGGCCGAGGCGCGCGAGACAGTAAAGCTGATGCGGCAGGGCGGACCCTTCCCCTATCCAAAGGATGGGAGCGTGTTTGGCAACTATGAAAGGGTTTTGCCAAAGCAAAAGCGGGGGTATTATCATGAATTCACCGTAAAAACACCGGGACTGGCCAGCCGCGGCGCGCGCCGGATTGTCGCCGGCGGCGACTGGAAAACCACCCGTGAGTTGTATTACACGACTAATCACTATGCGTCGTTCAGGCGCATCAAAGAGTAAGAAGTGAACATTTACAGCTTCGTGGTCCAAGATCACTCGCACCTCGAACCGAAGGCAGAACTGCGTGAGCAGGAACTGCTGTGCAATGTGCCGTCCAATACGGTGCAGTCGATCCGCGCGTTTCGCCTGGCGGAATTGCAGGCCGAGGCGGCACGACTTGGCCAGCATTTCCTCTACGCTTATTGTGGCGATGCAGCAACCAAGCATCAGGTGCTGACCTTGCTGGCATCGGCTTTCCACTTTCCAAAGCATTTTGGCAAGAATTTCGACGCGCTGTCCGATTGCCTGACCAGCATGATGTACAAGGCCGGGCGCCAGCCGGGTTTCCTGGTTGTGCTGGAACAGCTTCCCAACACGCCCAAGTTCGATCGCGAGGCGCGCGAGACCTTGCTCGATGTCTTTCGCGATGCGGCCGATTTTTGGGCGGACAAGAAAGTCGCATTCCGCGTCTTCTATTCATTCCAGTAGCCATTCCGGCAGTTCCTGATCGTTTGCCTGCCAGCCGGGCTCGGCTGGCAGTGCTGGCCGGGGTACAATGCGCGCCATGAAAAAGATCGTCATCCTGATCTCGGGCCGTGGCAGCAACATGGAAGCCATCCTGGAGACGGCACGCCGGGAAAAATGGGATTCGTCGGTGGTCGCCGTCATCAGCAACCGGCCCGATGCGAAGGGACTGGAGGTGGCCGCACGCTATGGCGTGCCGACCGCCGTCGTCGCATCGCGCGGATCTGCCGATCGCGCCAGCTTCGATGCCGCCCTGCAGCGGGAAATCGACCGTCATGCGCCGGACCTGGTGGTACTGGCCGGCTTCATGCGCATCCTGACGCCTGCATTCGTCGCGCATTACGAAGGCCGGCTCCTCAATATCCATCCGTCGCTGCTGCCAGCGTTCACGGGCCTTGACACCCATGCCCGGGCAATTGCAGCCGGGGTGCGCTTTCACGGTGCGACGGTGCATTTCGTCACCGCCGAACTGGACGTCGGACCGATCGTGGACCAGGCCGTTGTACCGGTCTTGCCCGATGACAGCGAGCAAACGCTGGCCCGGCGGGTGCTGGAACAGGAACATCGCATTTATCCTCGCGCCGTGCGCCATTTTGTCGAGGGGCGGCTTCGGATCGTCCAGGGCCGGGTGATGCTGGCGCCAGGCGCTGCCAACACCGGCAGCGCCTGATCGACGTTATTACACCAAGGAAGCACGCATGAGATTGTCCCCGCTGGTTGCAAATAGTACCGAAGCCGTACTGCGCGAGATCCTGCGCTTTATCGGCCCTGCCGATGCGGTGCTATCCCGTTATTTTCGCGAAAGTCCCAAGCTGGGACCGCGCGAGCGGGCCGCCGTCGCCGAAGCCGTCTACGCGGTGTTGCGCAACCGTCTGGTCTACACCAATCTCGCGGAATCGGGCAGCGGCGCTGCCATGCGCCGCATGGCGCTGCTCGGCATGGCCGATACGGTCGGCGTGGAAGCCATCGGTGGATTGGCGGAGCTCGAATCGACATGGCTGGCCCGCGTGATGCAGGTCGACCGCAACGCGCTGCCGCTGGCACTGCGGTTGAACTTGCCGGAATGGTTGCTGGCGCGCCTGACCCGGCAGTTCGGCGAAGAAGGAGCAGGGGCAATTGCCGACGGCCTGAACCAGCCCGCGCCGCTGGACTTGCGGGTGAATGCGCTCAAGGGCAACCGGGACGATGTGCTGGCGGCGCTGACTGCCGCGCATATCGATTGCGTGCCCACGCCGTATTCGCCGTTGGGCATCCGGCTCGGCGCCAAGCCGGCATTGCAGCATGTCGCGCTGTTCCAGCAAGGCGCCATCGAAGTGCAGGATGAAGGCAGCCAGCTATTGATCCAGGTGGTCGGCGCCAAGCGCGGCGAGATGGTGGTCGATTTCTGTGCCGGCGCTGGCGGCAAGACGCTTGGCCTGGGTGCGGCAATGCGCAACACCGGACGGCTGTACGCCTTCGACGTGTCGGAGAAGCGGCTCGCCAAACTCAAGCCGCGACTGGCGCGTAGCGGCCTGTCCAACGTGCACCCGGTCGTGATTGCCCATGAAAACGACGCCAAGGTGAAGCGCCTGGCCGGCAAGATCGATCGGGTACTGATCGATGCGCCATGCAGCGGGCTGGGTACGCTGCGGCGCAATCCGGACATCAAGTGGCGGCAGAACCCCGAAGGCTTGCAGGAACTGGCGGCCAAACAGGCCAGCATCCTGGCCAGCGCGGCGCGGCTGGTCAAGCCAGGCGGCACCCTGGTCTATGCCACGTGCAGCATCCTGGAGGAAGAGAACGAAGACATCGTGACGCAATTCCTGGCAGCGCATGCCGAATTTGCGCTGCGGCCGATGGGCGCCGTGCTGGCCGAACAGAAGATCGCGCTGGAGATGGGCGACTACCTGAAACTGTCGCCGCACGTGCATGGTACCGACGGGTTTTTTGCTGCCGTGATGCAGCGACAAGCCCTGAAGGCGGCGGTTGCCGAATCGGCTGCCGAACCGGTGAGCCAAGCAGCGGACGCGACCCCCGATGCGCCTGCCGATACAGCCGCCGAAACCTCTGTTGAATCAACTGCTGAAGCACCGGCCAGGGAATGAAGTTCTTCGCAAACGGCATCTGGACTGAGCTGCTGGCCGACCTGCAGGATCCTCGGGTCGTCTGGCAACTGGTCGCGATCGCGGTTTGCGTCGGAATCGCCTGGACCGTCACCTGGCTGGCGCGCCGCTCGCTCAAGGAGCACGAACAGGCAACGCTGGTTGGCGTTGGCATCCGCCCGCTATCGGCTGTGTTTGCGCCACTGTTGGCTGCCGGTTTGCTGTTGCTGGTCAAGCCGGTGCTTGCCAACTGGTACAACGTCAGTCTTTTGCGGCTGGCCATTGCGCTGCTGGCCTCGTCGGCCCTGATCCGTGCGGTGTTCTATGTGTTGAGGCGGATATTCGCCCGCAGCGGCAACGTCGGCAGCTTCCTGCGCATGTTCGAAACGGTTTTTGCGTTGCTGATCTGGGTAGCGGTGGCCGCCTGGATCACCGGGCTATGGCCGCAGCTGCTGGGCTTTTTCGATGAAACGCTGATTCCGATCGGTCGCCACAAGGTCAGCCTTCTGGTCGTCGTGCAGGCTGTCGCCTCCGTAGCAGCAACCTTGTTGCTCGCGCTCTGGATCGGCGCATTGCTCGAAGAACGCCTGATGCGGGTTGAAACCATGCATTCGTCGTTGCGCGCCGTTATGGCGCGCGCCGTGCGGGCGCTGCTGATCCTGGTCGCTGTCCTGCTAAGCCTGTCGCTGGTCGGTATCGACCTCACGGTGCTGTCGGTGTTTGGCGGCGCCCTGGGCGTCGGCCTCGGCCTTGGCCTGCAGAAAATTGCGGGCAGCTATTTTGCGGGATTCGTCATCCTTCTTGAGCGCAGCCTGGCGCTCGGGGACATGGTCAAGGTAGATCAACACCAGGGACAGGTTACCCGCATCAGCTCGCGTTACACGGTGTTGCGCGGCCCCGACGGTGCGGAAACCGTGGTGCCCAACGACATGCTGGTGTCACAGGTGGTACAAAATTATTCGCTGACCGACCGGAAGGTCAGGGTGGCGAGCAATGTGACGGTGGGCTATGAAACCGACCTGGACCTGCTGTTTCCCCTGCTCAGCGCCACTGTTGCCAATGTGACACGTGTTTGCGCCGAGCCTGCGCCCTTGGTCCTGCTCACGCGTTTCGGTGCGGACGGACTCGACCTGGAAATCGGGTACTGGCTGGAAGACCCCGAAAACGGCCGCGGCAACCTGACGTCCGATGTCAACATGGCAATCTGGAAAGTCCTGAAAGACAATAAGGTCAATATTCCGTACCCGCAACGTGACATCCGGATCGTTTCTGGCGACCAAACCGCGCCTGAGGCGGCTCGGGTCGTGCTTGGCAAAGCGGCTCCTTTGGACGACTTAGCGTAAAAAGCAGGTAGAATAGCGGGCGAACGACGATCTGGCCGCGGTTTGCGCGGAACAGGCCAACCACATGGAGCAGGAATGAATTGGAACGCAGTATTCGACCGCGTGCTTGATTTTGCGGCAAACGGCATCACCGGCGGCAGCGCTTGGGACGTTGTGATCTATACGCTGGTCGTGACACACATCACGATCGCGGCAGTGACAATCTACCTGCATCGTTGCCAGGCGCACCGGGCGCTGGACCTGCACGCCATTCCAAGCCATTTCTTCCGGTTCTGGCTGTGGCTTACCACCGGCATGGTCACCAAGGAATGGGCCGCCGTGCACCGCAAGCACCACGCCAAGTGCGAAACCGAAGACGATCCGCACAGCCCGCAGACACGCGGCATCAAGAAAGTGCTGCTGGAAGGCGCCGAACTGTACCGCACCGAGTCGAAAAACCTCGAGACCATCGAGAAATACGGCAAGGGCACGCCCGACGACTGGGTCGAGCGAGAAATTTATACCGGTCGTTCCATATTGGGCGTGTCGCTGATGATGATCATCAACGTCGCCTTGTTCGGCGTGATCGGCGTCACGATCTGGGCGATCCAGATGTTGTGGATTCCGATCACTGCTGCCGGCATCATCAACGGCATTGGTCACTATTGGGGCTACCGCAATTTCGATTGCACCGATGCGGCCACCAACGTATTCCCGATCGGTATCCTGATCGGCGGCGAAGAACTGCATAACAATCACCACACGTTCGGTACTTCGGCCAAGCTGTCGTCGAAGTGGTACGAGTTCGACATCGGCTGGATGTATATCCGGATACTGGAAATGATGGGCCTGGCCAAGGTCAAGAAGGTCGCGCCCGAGCCGAAATTCGACACCCGCAAATCCGTGGCAGACCATGCCACCTTGCAGGCTGTCGTTGCCAACCGCTACGACGTGATGGCGAAATATGCCAAGACGCTGAAGCAGGCCTGGGCCGAAGAAATCGAGCACCTGAAACAAAAGGGCCATTTCGAGCCGCGCACCCTGAAGAGCACCGGCAAGCTGTTGCAGCGTGAGCCGGCCAAACTGGAAGCGCCGCAACGCCAGCAGCTGGGCGAACTCCTTGCGCACAGCAAAGCCTTGAAGACCATGCATGACATGCGGGTCGAACTGGCGGCGATCTGGGAGCGATCCCACTTCACCAGCGAACAGTTGCTGCACCTGTTGCAGGACTGGTGCAAGCGGGCCGAAGAATCAGGGATCAAGTCGCTGCAGGAATTTTCATTGCGCCTGCGTAGCTACGCATAATCGGCAAAGTGAATCGGCAAAGGGCGCTTCGGCGCCCTTTTCAATTCCGGTGATCCGGTGGCGTAGTTGTCGGGCCTCGTCGGCGATGAACTGGTGAAGCATTGGCGTACGCCGGCGTGCCATGAATAAAGAGCACGAGCATAAAAAAAGAGCCCTTTCAGGGCTCTTTCTTCATTGAGGTAAAGATCGCTTACTTGATCTTCGTCTCTTTGTACTCGACGTGCTTGCGAACCACCGGGTCAAACTTCAGCATGGCCAGTTTGTTGGGTGTCGTCTTTTTGTTCTTGGTCGTGGTGTAGAAGTGACCGGTACCTGCGGTCGACTCCATCTTGATCTTGTCGCGGCCTTTCGAAGCCATGTTAGTTCCTCGTTATCTGGTAAGAATGGGTCAGGCGGCCGACGTTGCCGTCTTTGGCGCGCTGTCGATCTTCAGGCCACGAGCGCGCATGTCAGCGAGCACGACGGCCAGGCCGATTTTGTCGATGGTGCGCATGCCGGCTGCCGACACGCGGAGCTTGAAGAACTTCTGCTCTTCTTCAGACCAGAACCGACGCCACTGCAAGTTCGGCAACTGACGACGCTTGGTCTTGTTGTTGGCGTGGGATACGTGGTTGCCTACCTTTGGCTTCTTCCCGGTTACTTGGCATTCACGTGCCATTTGCTTGCTCCTGTGTTCACGAAAATTGGAAAAAAGAGATTATAGCCAAAAAAACGAAATGATTCAATGACTTGCGCGGAAAAATGGTTACGCGTGATTTCTCGTGTATTTAACATTTTGAAATTGGCGTGCTACAGGTCGCCATGCTCCGAGAATGAATAGGCGCCATTGCCTGCGACGATGAAGTGGTCGTGTACCTTGACGTCCACCAGTTGCAGCGCTTTTTGCAGGGTTTTAGTCAGGGCCAGATCGGCGGTGCTGGGGTTGGCGTCGCCGGACGGATGGTTGTGGGCCAGGATCACGCCGGCCGCATTGCGCGCCAGTGCCGCCTTGACGACTTCGCGCGGATAGACGCTGGCCTGTGTCAGCGTGCCGCGGAACATTTCTTCATAGCCCAGCAGCCGATTGCGCACATCCAGGAACAAGACCGCGAAGGTTTCATGCTCGGCTTGCCGCAGGCTGGTCCGCAGGAAATCGCGCACGCAGTCCGGTGACTGCAATACGTCGCCCTGGCTCAGGTCTTCCTCGTGCATGCGCCGGCCCAGTTCGAGCGCGGCCTGCAAGATGGCGTATTTGGCCGGACCCATGCCGGCGACGCCGGAGAGGTCCTGCAGCGGTGCGTTGAACAGATTCCTGAGCGAGCCAAAGCGGGCGATCAGCTCGCGCCCCATGTCGACTGCACTTTTGCCGGCGATTCCGGTGCGCAGGAATACGGCCAGCAAGTCCGCGTCCGACAGCGAGCGCGGCCCGCTACTGAGCAAGCGCTCGCGTGGGCGTGACGCCATCGGCCAATCGGAAATACGCATGGTCGGGCCTTTGGGAACGTGAAGGCAATCAGTCGGGCGGACACTTTCCGGCTGGCTTAGAATAGCGCCAAGCCACAGCAGCCAAATTTCACAATTTCATGACAACTTTATCACAATCGGCGATCGGTCCCGGTGCCCACGTCACCCTGCACTACCGGATGTCGGCCGGCGACAGCGAGATCGTCAGTACCTTTGCGGGCACGCCCGCGACCCTGCAAATGGGTAGCGGGCAACTGGCGCCCTTTCTCGAGCAGTGCCTGATCGGGATGCTGGAAGGGGAGCAGCGCAGCTTCTCGCTGAGGCCGGAAGATGCGTTCGGCCAGCGCAACCAGGAGCTGCTGCAACGCGTGACGCGCGACATGCTGCAGCAGCATTCGGCCACAGGCGAGCAGTTTGCCGTGGGCGATGTGGTTGAGTTCGAGGCGCCGGGTGGCGGACGGTTTGCCGGCGTGATCCGCGAGTGCAGCGAGGACGACGCGGTGTTCGACTTCAATCACCCACTTGCCGGCCAGGCGATCGATTTTGAAGTCCGGATCATCGGCGTGCTATGACTGCGGAAAAAGAAATCCTGCTGGCCCAGCCGCGCGGCTTTTGTGCCGGAGTGGATCGCGCCATTGAAATCGTCGAGCGCGCGCTGGCGCAGTTCGGCGCGCCGATCTATGTGCGTCACGAGATCGTGCATAACGCCTATGTGGTCAACGACCTGCGCACCAAGGGTGCCGTGTTCATCGAAGACCTGGCTGATGTGCCGCCGGGAAGCACACTGGTTTTTTCCGCCCACGGCGTGCCCAAGGCAGTCCAGGCCGAGGCCCAGTTGCGCGGACTGAAGGTGTTCGACGCAACCTGTCCGCTGGTGACCAAGGTGCACGTCGAAGTCGCCAAGATGCGGCGTGAGCAGCGCGAGATCATCATGATCGGACACCACGGACATCCCGAAGTCGAGGGCACCATGGGACAGTCGGAAGAAGGCATGCTGCTGGTCGAAACGGCAGACGACGTGGCCCGTCTGCAGGTGCGCGATCCGGAACGCCTGGCCTACGTCACGCAGACCACCTTGTCGGTCGACGATACGGCCGACGTGATTGCCGCGCTGCGCATCCGGTTCCCGACGATTGCGGAGCCGAAAAAGGGCGACATCTGCTACGCAACGACCAACCGGCAGGAGGCCGTGAAGTTCATGGCGCCGCAGGTCGACGTCGTGATCGTGGTCGGAAGCCCGAACAGTTCCAACTCGAACCGCCTGCGCGAAGTAGCGGAAAAAAAGGGCGCTCCCGCCTACATGGTGGACAGCGCCGATGACATCCGTCCTGAATGGCTGGAAGACGCGCGGCGGGTTGGCGTGACTGCCGGCGCGTCGGCGCCGGAAATACTGGTCGAGGCGGTCATCGTTCGCTTGAAGCAGCTCGGTGCTCGCAGCGTACGGACCCTCGAGGGTGTGGAGGAGCATGTCACTTTTCCGCTGCCCAAGGGTTTGACGGATATTGCCGGATCTCGTTGAAGCGATGCCAAACGCTTGCAAGGGCAGAGAAAGTACGTCCCGCACCGGACGTGCTTTTTTTTTGCATGGCGCTGCGCACATTGATCCTGAAAGGTAACGATGGATATTTTCATCCAGCAGGTCATCAACGGCCTGGTGCTGGGCAGCATGTATGCGCTGGTCGCCCTGGGCTACACCATGGTGTACGGCGTGCTCAACCTGATCAACTTCGCGCATGGCGATGTTTTGATGATTGGCGCACTGACTGGCCTGACCTTGCTGAAGTGGATCAATGTCCTGGTGCCGGAGTGGCCGGGCATCGTCAAGCTGCTGCTGGCCATCGCCGGCACGGTGCCCGTTTGCGTTGCCGTCAACGTATTGATCGAGCGTATTGCCTACCGCCGCCTGCGCAATGCGCCGCGGCTGGCGCCGCTGATCACGGCAATCGGCGTGTCGGTCCTGTTGCAGACACTGGCCATGATCATCTGGGGCCGCAATCCCTTGCCCTTTCCGCAAGTCATGCCGAGCGAGCCGATACATTTCTTCGGCGCACTGATCACGACCACGCAGGTTTTGCTGCTGGCGATTGCCGCCATCGCGATGGTGTCATTGGCTTTGCTGATCGAAAGGACCAAGATCGGCCGGGCGATGCGGGCAACGGCGGAAAATCCGCGCATTGCCGGGCTGATGGGCGTGGATGCCAACCGTGTCATCGTGCTGACGTTTGCCATCGGCGCGACGCTGGCTGCGGTGGCGGGCGTGATGTGGGCGGCCAATTATTCGTCGGCGCAGTTTGCAATGGGCTTCGTGCCCGGCATCAAGGCATTTTCGGCTGCGGTGCTGGGCGGCATCGGCAACATTTATGGCGCAATGCTGGGCGGCATACTGCTGGGCTTGATTGAAAGCCTGGGCGCAGGCTATATCGGCGATTTGACGGGGGGATTCCTTGGCAGTCACTACCAGGATATTTTTGCGTTCGTGGTCCTGATCGTGGTGTTGACCCTGCGGCCCTCGGGATTGATGGGTGAGCGCGTGGCGGATCGGGCATGAGCCTTTTTGCAATGCGTCCGGCCGCAGTCGCCCCCGCTCTTGGCCGGCGCCAGCTTGGGTGGCTGCTGTTGCTGGTCGTCGCGCTGGTGTTTCCGGTGATTGCCGCGCCGTTCGGCAATTCCTGGGTGCGTATCGTCGATCAGGCGCTGTTGTACGTGATGCTTGCGCTGGGCTTGAACATCGTGGTCGGTTTTGCCGGTTTGCTTGATCTCGGCTACATCGCGTTTTACGCACTGGGCGCCTACATGACGGCGCTGCTGGCGTCGCCACAGTTCGCCGCCGTGCTGGAGTCGTTCATCAACCAGTATCCGGCGATCGGCAATGCGTTAGTCGCGCTGGCCGGACCGGAGATCGCAGCCAAAGGCATCCATTTGTCGGTCTGGGCCATCGTCCCGCTGGGTGCGGCGCTGGCGGCCCTGTTCGGTGCGCTGCTGGGTGCGCCGACCCTCAAATTGCGCGGCGACTACATCGCCATCGTCACGCTCGGGTTTGGCGAGATCATCCGGATTTTCATGAACAACCTGAATGCGCCGGTGAACATCACCAACGGCCCGCAGGGAATCAACATGATCGATCCGATCCGTGTCTTCGGCGTCTCGCTGGCAGGAGAGCCGGGGTCCGGTGCGATGGTCCATGTCGGGCCGATCTCGATGCCTTCGGTGAATGCTTATTACTATCTGTTCCTGGGCCTGGTGCTGCTGACGATATTCATTTCATTGCGGCTGCAGCATTCCCGGCTGGGCCGGGCCTGGGTCGCCATCCGCGAGGATGAAATCGCCGCGCGCGCAATGGGCATCAATACCCGCAACCTGAAGCTGCTGGCCTTTGCCATGGGCGCGTCTTTTGGCGGGGTGGCCGGCGCCATGTTCGCGTCATTCCAGGGATTTGTTTCGCCCGAATCGTTCGCATTGACCGAATCGATTGCCGTGGTGGCGATGGTGGTGCTGGGCGGCATGGGCCACATACCGGGCGTGGTGCTGGGCGCTTTGCTGCTGGCCGCCTTGCCCGAGTTGCTGCGGCATGTGGTCGAGCCGGTGCAGTTGGCCTTGTTTGGCACCGTACTGCTGGAAACCGAGGTGCTGCGCCAATTGCTGTACGGCCTGGCACTGGTCGCCATCATGCTCTACCGGCCGGCCGGCCTCTGGCCCTCCCCGCGCGCCGAAGACCGGCCCACCGCCAGCCATGACGTCACGGCCAATGTGCCGCCCATTCGCTGAGCCGACGATGACGCCACTGCTTGAAATCGCCCATGTCAGCAAGCGCTTCGGTGGCCTGCAGGCCTTGTCCGATGTCAGCGTGCGGATGCTGCCGGGACAGATAGTGGGCCTGATCGGTCCCAACGGCGCCGGAAAGACGACATTGTTCAACGTGATTACCGGCCTCTACCAGCCGGACGCCGGCAGCTTCAAGCTCAAGGGAAAACCGTATTCGCCGCATGCGCCCGACCAGGTCGCGCAAGCCGGCATTGCCCGCACGTTCCAGAACATCCGCCTGTTCGGCGAAATGACGGCCCTGGAGAATGTCATGGTCGGCCGCCATGTGCGTACCCGGCAGGGCGTGATCGGCGCGATATTGCGGCATGCGGCAGCACGGCGCGAAGAAGCGGAAATCCGCGCACGTTCGCTGGCGCTGCTCGATTACGTCGGACTGGCCCCTAGCGCAACCCGTACCGCACGCCACCTGTCATATGGCGACCAGCGCCGGCTGGAAATTGCCCGCGCGCTGGCGACAGACCCGCTGCTGCTCGCGCTGGACGAGCCGGCGGCGGGCATGAATGCCACCGAGAAGCTGGGCTTGCGTGAACTGCTGCTGCGCATCCGCCGGGATGGCACCAGCATTTTGCTGATCGAGCATGACGTCAAGCTGGTGATGGGCCTGTGCGACCGCATCACCGTGCTCGACTACGGCCGGCAAATCGCTGAGGGATCGCCGCAGCAAGTGCAGGAAAATCCAGCTGTGATCGAAGCCTATCTCGGGGTGGCGAACCGATGAGTGCGCCGCTCCTGCAACTGTCGGACCTGCGCGTTTCCTACGGCGGCATTGAAGCGGTCAAGGGCATCGACCTGGTGGTCCATCCGGGTGAACTGGTGACATTGATCGGCGCCAACGGCGCTGGCAAGACCAGCACCCTGAGCGCGATCACCAACACGCTGGCGCAAGCCCGGGTAGAGGGCCAGGTGTTGTATCAAGGAGAGCCGCTGGCGCGGGTGCCGTCGTTCGCACTCGTCAAGCGCGGGCTGGCCATGGTGCCGGAGGGCCGTGGCGTGTTTACCCGGATGACGATCAAGGAAAACCTGTTGATGGGCGCGCATTCCCGCAGCGACCACGACGGGATCGGGAAAGACCTCGAACAATGGCTGGAAATTTTCCCGCGCCTGTCGGAACGACTGCACCAACTGGCTGGCACCTTGTCCGGCGGCGAGCAGCAGATGCTTGCCATGGCGCGTGCATTGATGAGCCGGCCCAGGCTGCTGCTGCTGGACGAACCGTCGATGGGACTCGCGCCGATCATGGTCCGGCGCATCTTTGACGTCGTGCGCCAGGTTTCCGCACAAGGCGTCACGATCTTGCTGGTCGAGCAGAATGCGCTGCAGGCGCTGGAGGCCGCAGACCGCGCCTACGTGATGGAATCGGGCCTGTTGACGATGTCCGGCAAAGCCGCAGACCGGTTGCACGACCCGGGCGTACGGCGCGCCTACCTTGGCGAATCCTGATCCGGGCGCCGGGACGGCCGTGCCCGGTTCAGCGCCAGAAGGCAAGTCGGCGCAGCAAGGCTTCGCTGTCCACCTCGGCCTGCATGCGTGCGGATTGCGGTAGCCGGCGCAGCAAGGCCGGTATCGCGAATGCGGCGAGGGTGATGTCGTCGAGCAAGCCCAATACCGGAACGACCTCGGGCACCAGGTCGAACGGGCTGATCAGATACACCAGCAGCAGACCGGCAGCAAGCTTCACCGCGCGCGGTGTCTGCGGGTTGCGGCATGCGTAATACAGCCGGGTCACATCGCGTCCGGCCGATTTCAACAGGCGTCGCAGGCGTAGCAGCATCGAACCTCCTTGTGGCAATGCACTCCATATGCGTTCGCTGCGCAGCAGTGCAAGGGCTCACAAGGCAAGACCAGACGCAATCAGGGGTATTTTTCCAGGTGGGCTTTGCATGGCAATGCGCTGCAACATATGCCCGATGGCATAATGGCCAAAAACCCAAGGAGCCCGTGATGCAATATGTTTTCCAGCCGCAAATCCAGGCAATTCCCGTGGTCGGCAGCGACCAGATGTTTCCCGCGCGGCGCATCTATTGCGTCGGGCGCAATTATGTCGAGCACGCAATCGAAATGGGCCATAGCGGCCGCGAAGCGCCGTTTTTCTTCATGAAGCCGACCGACGCGCTGCTGGTCGTGGCGAACGGACAAGTCGGCGAAATGCCGTATCCGTCGATGACCAACGACCTCCATCACGAGATGGAAATGGTGGTCGCGATCGGCAAGGGTGGCAAGGATATCGCCGTGGCCGACGCTCCCCAGCATATCTGGGGATATGCGCTGGGCCTGGACATGACCCGCCGCGACCTGCAGGGTGAAGCAAAGAAACAGGGCCGTCCGTGGGATCTTGGCAAGGCATTCGACGCTTCCGCGCCGATTGGACCGCTGCACCGGGTGCAGGACACCGGCCTGATCACGCAGGGAACGATTTCCCTGACTGTCAACGGCGAGCACCGCCAGAAGAGCGACGTCAAGAAGCTGATCTGGAGCGTGGACGAGATGATCGCGCACCTGTCGAAATATTTCGAACTGCAGCCGGGCGACCTGATTTTTTCCGGCACGCCCGAGGGCGTTGCTGCCGTCAAGAAGGGCGACCTGCTGGTTGGCGCGGTCGATGGCCTGGGGGAACTGAAAGTGCGTATCGTCTGACCGGACCCTGCCTCGCGGCGCCCTGAAAGACCCGCTGTGCCAGAAGGTGCAGCGGGTTTTTTATTGCGGGCTCCGGTCTGAATGATTCGACGCGGATCCGGTCAATAGCGATAGGCGCGGCCGTTTTCGACGCGTACCCGGTTGCCGACGCTGATGTCGCCGACACTTTCCTGTGTCACCGTGACGTATCCGCCGTTGTCCATACGCACGCCCAGTTGATACGCGTTAGTCTGGGTGCGATTGCGTTGCTGCACCTGGTTGCCTACCACCGCGCCTCCAATGGCGCCGGCTGCTGTGGCAGCGGTACGGCCTGTGCCGCTGCCGACCTGGTTGCCGAGCAGGCCGCCGATGACGCCGCCGGCAACGGCACCAACACCAAGGCCGGAGCGCTCGGTGGACACAGGCTGTATGGATTCGACCCGGCCAGTGCCCGACGTGGCCGCGGTGTTCGAGGATGGATAGTTGTCGGAGGGCTGGCTGGTCGAGCTGCAGCCCGTGAGAAGTGCGGCGACAGCAATCGTTGCACTGGCAATGAATTTGCTTGTTTTCATATCGTGTTCCTTAGGGGGGTGGGGCCGGGAGGACCAGGTCGTGCGACAAAGTGTGTCCGTGTTCTGCAATATAGTCGGGCTGGGCAAAGGAAGTTGCCTAAATAACAGCTTGTTACACACTGGCGCTGGCGCATCACATTCCTCTGACCGAGGACTGCTTGTATGCCATTCCGGACGGCAACTCCGGAATTCTCTTGCAAAGATAAAGTAAAGATGAACAAGAACCGATTGTTCGGCCTGCTATGGATACTGGTTTCGTTTGCCGTCAGTATTGGCGGCATGATCCTGCTTGTCCGCTGGCTGTTGGACTGACCCTCGGATCGCCCTTCCCATCGCGTCTCCCATCGCCCCTCCCATCGCCCCACGAAGCCCCCGGTTTCCTCCTGTTTTCCCTGACAATGTCATTGTTCTGTCAGCAATTATCCGTTCGACAACCGGACGTTTGATGTTATAGACTGGCAACTATTGGGCTGGCCTTGTCAGCCCCCATCCTGGTCCCCTGAATCGCAGCTTCGCTGCATGGCGGCCAGCGTCCCCTTCATCCGGAGTAGCTGTCAGGCATGCTGTCCTTCCGACCCGGCATTAGCATCCCGTATTCATTTCTCGTTCTGCTACTTGCGGTTCTGCCCTCGTTCGTCCTGGCCGCGGACGAACGCTTCGATATCCAGCGTTATCAGGTAGAGGGCAACACGCTGCTGCCTGCCCATGAGGTGGAAGCGCTGCTGGCTCCGATGACTGGCCGCGGGCGGGTGTACGGCGACATCCAGAAAGCGCTGGAAGCCCTCGAAGCTGCTTACCGGGGGCGCGGTTACAGTACGGTGCAGGTCCATGTTCCCGAGCAGGAGCTCGGCAGCGGGGCGGTCCGCATACGCGTTACCGAGGCGGTGCTGGAAAAAATCACGGTGGTCGACAATCTGCATTTCACCAACGAAAACGTGCTTGCCGGACTGCCCTCGCTGCGACTGCGCCAGGTACCTGATCTCGCTGCCCTGTCCGGAAACATCCAGCTGTCGAATGAAAATCCTGCCAAGCAGGTCGAGGTGCTGCTAGGAGCCGGCGACCAGGAGGGCAAGGTCGAAGCCAAGGTGACGGTGACCGAGGTCAGGCCGCAGCGCATTTTCTTCACCGCAGACAATACCGGCACGCCTGCCACTGGCAAATGGCGTACTGGCGTGGCCTTTCAGCACGCGAACCTGTTTGGTCGCGACCACGTGATGACGATGGCCTACACGAGTTCGCCTGACAGCCCTTCGGGCGTCAACGTGAACATGTACAGCATTGGCTATCGCCTGCCGCTCTACTCGATCGGCGACAGTGTCGATTTCATCTACGGCAATTCAAGCGTGAACACGCCGAGCAGCACGCCCACGCTCGGTGGCGCGCTGGCTATCGTCGGCAAGGGCGATATCCTTGGCGTGCGCTGGAATCACTATTTCCCGCGCCGCGGCCAGCAGACGGAGAAACTGGTGGTGGGGCTGGATCACAAATACAGCGACGCGCGCTGCTCGTTCAACGGCATCCCGCTCAGCATCGCACCGCCGACGCCGCCGGTATCGAGTTGCGTTCCCTATACAACCAACCCGCTCAGCGCCACATGGGTGGGGCAGCACACCTCACCGGGGCAGTCGCTCGACTTCAATTTCGGCATTGCCGTGAACATCGCACGCGGCACTCGCTATACCAGCCTGGACGGCACCGTCGATCGCTATTCCTACCTCAACCCCGGCAGCCGCACTACCCAGGATCACTTCCGCATCCTGCGCGGCGGCGTCAACTGGCTCAGGGCCTTGCCTGCCGACTGGCAGCTCAAGGCCAGTGGCACGTTCCAGTTCAGCCGCTCCCCGCTGGTTGCCGCCGAACAGATAGGCCTGGCCGGGTCCTCCACTGTCCGCGGCTTCAGCGAGCGCGCATTGGCGGCCGACAGCGGCTATACGGCGAACCTCGAGTGGTACACGCCTGAGCTGGCTGCGCGCGCCGGCATTCCCGGCACGCTTCGGGTGCTGGCGTTCCAGGACCTGGCAACCGGATTCAACAACAATGTCGGCGGCACGGTAGTGCCGCGCCGCGGGACCGTGGCCAGCATCGGCGCGGGCCTGCGTTATGCGAGCGGGCGCAATGTCGCCATCCGGGCTGATTTTGCCCGCATCGTCGAGACCGGACCACTGGCGCAGGAGCGCGACGGCCACTGGCGCGGACATGTGGCCTTGATGATCGGATTCTGAGTTTCGAACCCGGTAACGAGTGACAAGCAACGAGTGACAAGCAGCCGGTGCCCGCGAGGGAACCGGCAAGCGGGGGAAGCATGGAAAAGGCAAGCAGGACAACAATCAAGCCGATCGTGATGACGGTGCGTCTTGGCGGCCGTCGCATGACCCTGACATGGCGGCCCCGCAAGCGGGTGCCCGGCTTGCTGAAAGCATTGCTGGCACGTTCGCTGCGCTCGCTGGCCGGCGTCGTGCTTGGCGGTCTTTCCACCGCTGCGCTTGCGCAGATCGCGGCAAATGCGCTTCCCACCGGCGGCCAGCTGGTGGCAGGACAGGCCGTCATTTCGCAACTGAGCAACCAGATGACGGTCAGCCAGGGAAGCGACAAGGCAATCATCAACTGGAACACCTTCAATATCGGCAGCGCGGCCGCTGTGAATTTCCAGATGCCATCCAGCACGTCGGCCGTGCTCAACCGCGTCATCACGAACAACCCGTCCTCGCTGCTGGGCACGCTGACCGGCAATGGCCGCATCTGGCTGATCAATCCGGCCGGCATCATGGTGGGTCCGGGCGCCACGATCGACGTCGGCGGCTTCATCGGCAGCACGCTCAATGTTCGCAATGAGGATTTCCTCGCCGATCGGCTCAACTTCAGCGGTCCTGGCGCCGCCGTCTCGAATTTCGGCCGCATCACGACACCGCAGGGTGGCAATGT
>NZ_JAUSNH010000210.1 GCF_030645335.1 Lacisediminimonas sp.
GCAGTGCACTGCCGACCAGCTCGGGCAGATTCTCCACTGCGCCGGTGTCGGGATTGGTGCTGGCTTCCGCAATCTTGATTTGCTTGAGGATGAATTCAAGGTCGCCGACATTGACGCTGAAGTTGTATTGCGGAGTTGCCATGACATGTTCTCCAGATTTTGTGATTGTGGTGGTGGCAGTGTCGGTTGATTGCCGCTGTCAATTGCGACTGGTAGCCGGGCATTCTTGTTCAGCGGCAGTCCTGCTTGGGTCAGTCTGGTTCGCGCTACCTGTGCCGCAGGTCCTTGTCTGCGCATGTATTGCCAATCGATACGTTCGGTCAAGGCTTCCGATGGCTGCGTCGCCATGAAGAAACCTGTTGATCTTCAACCTAACCTATTGAGAGGATCGTTTCTATTGGACACTGGTACACCTGTACTTCGGTACAGGGCGCCGCGAGCTCATGCGGGGCCGGGCCTGGCGGCAAGATCAGGCGGTTGGAAGCTGCGCCAGTCGACAGCGGCTGCACGGAAGAAACCCTGGCAGGCGAACGGGTGAAACGAGCGGACAGGTCCGCAATGCGCGACGTGTGCGTCGGGAGGGGAAATTGCTCAGGCCACGGCAGTGCGCGCCTGTTCGAGCGGCCCGGCAAAACGCAATGCCAGCATCAATCGATCGCTAATGCCCATCTTGCGAAAGATCTCGCTCAAGTGCGCCTTGACCGTTCGTTCAGTGATGTCCAGCAGACGCGCAATCTGCTTGTTGCTGTTGCCGGCGCAAACCAGCAGGGCGATTTCGCGTTCTCGCTGGGTAAGGGCGACCGGGCCACGCGGCTCCAGCTTGACTGCTTGTCCTCGCAGCGTGTCGGTCAGTTCTTGCGCGAGTCGGGTCATCAACGAGCGTCGGATCCAGAGCTCTCCACGTTCAACGGCAGCAAGGACGTTCTCCAGTTGTTCGGCGCTGGATTTGATCGGGCAGCATCCCCTGGCACCGGCGTATTTGATGCAGTCCAATTCGAGGTCGTCTGACGGGGTGTGGCACAGGGCGATCAGCTTGCTGGTTCTGCAAGGGCCGGCCAGTTCTTTCAGACGCAGCCCGCGGTGCAGCCCCGGAAGTTCCATGTCCAGCAAGACCAGGTTCGGCTGCAGGCATCCCAGCACTTCCAGCATCGAGTCGTATGCCGATACAGTCAGCCAGTTTCCATATCGGGAACGTAAATGACCGACAGACGCAAGCACATCGTTTGATGCAGTAGCGAGCAGAACCATGATTCCTCCAGCACTGGTGTCGGCGTGACACATCGCGCAAGTCCAGAATAGCGTCGTGATGGCGGAATTGGTTGACTTGCGTTAATGGAGACACTGCGCATGGACTGGTTCTCGCCGGAATCATGAGGTCGCGCAAATGCTTCCTTGCCCCGGGAACCTGTGGCGCTGAGCGGACGCAATACCGGCGAAGCGCGACACGCAATTGCGCAAGCTTAAATCCCGGTTTCCTGTCAGCCCCACAATGAGCCGGACGGACTCGATCTGTGCGTCCACCGTAATTTCCCTGTTCAAGTCGGAGCGAATATGAATCTTTCCAAGCGCGAGTTCCTGAGGGCAGCCGGCGGTGCGGCCCTGGTCCCGGTTGCAGCAGCGGCCGCGGCAGAACCGTTGTCCAGGCCGGCGAGCGCCGCTTACGATAGCGGCGAGCGCTACTTCACGAACGCGATACTGACTGCGCATGACGGCAGGAAGCTGCGCTTCTTCGACGACGTTTTGAAGGACAAGCTGGTGGTGATCAACATGATGTACACCACCTGCAGCGGAATCTGCCCCGCCAGCACCGCTACGGTAAAAGCGGTGCAGAAGGCGCTGGGAAGCCGGGTCGGGCGCGACATATTCTTTTATTCGATTTCCTTGCGTCCTGAATTCGACACGCCGGCCGCACTGCGGCAATACCGGGAACGCCATGACATCACGAACAGCTGGACTTTCCTGACTGGCAGCGGCAAGGACATTGACCTGATCCGGCGTCGGCTCGGCTTCTACGACATCGACCCGGCGGTGGATGCCGACCTGTCGCAGCATACCGGCATGCTACGCATCGGTAAGGTGTCGGCGAACCGCTGGAGCATGGTGCCTTCCGCGACCACTAGCCGGCAGATCGTCAGCAGCATCCTTGGCGTGGCCTAGGCAAGGTTCTGGTGTCTCGTGGCTGACCCTGTGCCGTCTGTGCGGCCCTGGGACTGGGCAGTTGCCGATCCCTGCGTGCTGTCGTGCCTTGCAGGCAGGGGGTGGCGCATGCATACCAGCGTCACCACCATGTTGGCCGTCTGGCTGGCCGTCGCCGGGCGATGGAATTGAGTGGTGAAGCCGGCTGCGGCTGCAAAGTCGGCGATGTCGGCGCCGAAGTCGGTGTACACCAGGGAGCGGCCACCCTTGCCGTCGCCGTGGTAGTGCGGCGCAAGCAAGTGACGATCCTCGGCAGTTGAGACATCGACCCGTGCAACGCTGGCCGCCGCCATGGGATGCTGCAGCGGCACCGTGAATATATGTCGTCCGCCGGGCTTGAGTACGCGCGCGATCTCGGCCAGGGCCCGGCGTGGATGGCGCACATGCTCAAGAATGTCCGAGCTCAATACCAGGTTGAATGCCTGGTCCGGAAAATCCATCGACTGCAGGTCCTGGTGCGGCAGCTTCGGGTTCTGGTTTGTGCGCCGCTCCGGCGGCAGGTAATCCGATTGCTGGTAAAAGGGCAGCGAGCGCATCAGCGCGCGGAACGGGCCGCTGGTGCCCGGCTCGTAAATGCGCAGGTTGCGAAATGACGGTAGCTCGACCAACTGGGCTATCGAGACGACTGCGGGCGGCGCATGGCAGGCCAGCAGTGCAGCGGCCTGTTCGCGCTCGCGCAGCGAAGCGCGGCATCCGGCGCAGCGATAGGTCTCCCTGATGGCGTAAGCGCGGCGTTCAAATGTTTGCGCGCGCCCGCACAAAGTGCAGCAGGCACGGTAGCTGTCAGGCGGGAATGGTTTTTCCATGGTGCAGCGGCTCCAGAAGCAGATCGACATGCGGCGCCAGCCGTGCAGCCCAGCTATTGCTGCGGATGTACGCGTCCTGCTTAGCGCCGGCCACCCGGCCGGAGTCGAGCACGTGCTGCAAGCGAGCGAGGAAATCCTCATGGCTGGCGCCAATCGTCACGCACGGCGCGCTGGCGTCAACGTTCGATACGCAGGACGACACCACGGGAAGGCGGTGCGCCAGGTACACATACAGTTTGAGCGGATTCATGCTGCGCGTGAGCGGCGTGTCCAGGTGGGGAATGATGCCGACATCGAAGCGCTCCATCCAGGCGGCCAGCAGATCGTAGGGGACGATGCCCGGCAGCAGGACGTTCGGCTGGTCCTGCAATTCGAGCACGGCGGGATTGGCATGCGTTGAGCCCAGCAGCGCAAGCTTGCATTCGGGGAAGCGCAACGCAATTTTCTTCAGCAGCACCAGATCGATCTTGCTTTCCAGGTTGCCGACATAGCCGATCACCTTCCCGGCATGGCGGCGCAAGGCGTCGAAGCAGGGGCTCCCGACCGGGACGCCGGCCGGCATCGACAAGTCGCAGCCGTTGGGGACCAGTCGCAGTCCGTCGAACCACTGCGCCATTTCCTGTTGCATCGACGCGCAATTGACGAAGGCCATGTCGGCCCGGGCAAGCGTGTCCCGATAATTGTCCGAGAGCCGGGCCTTCTCCTCGCTGGAGACGCCAGGCCAGGCGCGATGGTCATCGACGATGTCGACCACGGTACGGTACGGACGGAAACGCTGGAGCAGTGCCGGGGCATGGTAATTGCGCGGATAGATCCAGAATATCGATTTTGATGGATCCACTTTTTCGCGATCGAACAGCTGTGCCAGCCAGGCCGTGTAGCCTTCGGTCAGCGGCGCACGGCCGTTGTCCACCGTGCCAGTGCGCCAGGTGCCGGGCTGATAGATGAAGACATGGCAGGAGAGCTTGCCATCGTCACGCAGGCCGAACTGCTTTTCGTAGCTGCGGGTGTAGATCAGCCGGTCCTGTGTCGCCGCGCCGCCGGCATCGCGCAGGCGCAGCAGGTCGTGCTCCGAGATCGGCGCATCGATCAGCAATACCCGCCTGACATCGCTGCGCGAGGCAAGGTAGCGCGCCACCATGTCCACCCGGCGGCCGTAGATGCCGCTGTCGTTCTGCTTCCAGAACATCACCACATCGCGGCCGCGACCAGCTGGTGGGCGCCGGGGCGCTGCGCTGCCCGGCAAGCCGAGCAGGCGTCGTTGCTGCCGTACCAGCGCCGGCAAATCGTCTGTGCGCATCGGGTCGGCATGGTCCAGCACACGCTTGAGTACAGTGCGCAGCGTGCGCGCCGCGGCGTCATGGCTATAGTGCGCGAGGAAGGCCGGGCGCACCTGTCGGGCCCATTGCCCGCTGGCGTCGACAGCGCGCTCGATGGCCTGGGCCAGCTGGTCGCGCTCTACCGCAATCGCCACGCCATCGTGAACCAGTTGCATCAATGGGGCGGTGCCGGTGACCAGCAGTGGCACGCCCATGCCGATGGCGTCTATCGCCTTTGCCGGCAACTGGTAATGCGACACCGGATGGCTTTCATCCTGCGGCAGGCAAACCACGTCGGCCATCGCCAACACGCGCGCAATGGCGTCGAAGGGCTGGTTGGGCAGCCAGCTCACGCGGCCTGGCGCGAGCTTCTCAATGCCATTGGTGACGCTGCGGTCGGTGCTGCTGCCCACGATCACCAGGCGCCAGGCGGGGTCGTGCAGTTTGCTGGTGGCGACAGCCAGCGCATCGATGCCCTTGTGCAGGCGTGGCGTGCCAAAGAAGAGGATCACCTTCGCCTGCGGCGCAATGCCATATTCAAGGCGTGACAACTGCCGGCTGTACAGGGCCGGATCGAATACGGTCTCATCGCGTACGTGCGGCAGGACGGTGCCGCCGAACTGCCTGTGCAAGGCGACATTCGACACCAGGATTTCATCGGCGAAGCGACGCATGTGCTGGGCCACGCTGGTCCACAAGCGGCCGAACGGAAGGCTGGCTTCGCTGGCAGGGTCGGCTGCCGGCAGGGCAGACAAGCCAGCCAGCGACAACTCTTGCGCGCCGTTGAAGAACGCCAGCTCGTGATCGTCGATGTCCAGGATCAGCGGGCAGCCGGTCCGGTGCTTGATGGCAGCGGCCAATTGCAGCGACGGCATGCGCGGCTTGCAGGCGATGACGATATCCGGCTTGACCCGCTGCGCGATGCGGTCCACCTGCGTCAGCAGTCCGGCCGTGTCCGACGCCGGCATGCGGATCACCGGAAGCCGGGCATCGCGCACCGGCTCCCATACCTGCGAACCATATCGCTCGAAGCCGAATCCGGCCAGTACGACATTGCGCACCACCCGGTTCAGCACTTCGGCCAGCATGTACGAGCGGCCGACCGGATTGTGTCCGACGTCCCAGCTCAGCACCAGCACGGTCAGGGGCAGCCTGGATTCCTGGTGGCGTAGCGGCGGTGTGGCCTGGGCCCGCTCCAATACGGGTGCCGGATCGCGCGCGCATTGCAGTGCGTCGCGTGCGGGCACCTTTTGCATCGGCGGCTGCCGGGTCGCGACGCCGCGCGCCGCGACATGCAGGATGGAAAGCGCCGCACCGCGCAGGCCGAACCGGCTTGCCGTCAGCGAACCGGCGAGCTGCAGGCCTTGCAGCGCGGCCCGATCCCGCAGCAGGCTGCAAATGCGTTCGATGCACTGCGCCTCGTCGTGGCTGTCGACCACCAGCGCATTCACGCCATCGATCGCATATTCGTCGCAGCCGCCGTGGACCGGCACCACGGCCGCACAGCCGCAGGCCATCGCTTCCAGCGCCGTGCGTCCGAACGCCTGGTAGTCCGACAGGTCGATGAACAGATCGGATTGCTGCAGCAGGGCGGCGACCTCCGGCCGGCACAATACCCCCCGGTTCTCGAACTGGAATTCGCGCGGCAGGGCAGCAAACTGCGGATCGTCGCTGTCGCAGCCGAACAGCGCGATTTCTACTGTCGGCGACGACGATGCCAGACGTTCGGCAACGCGCGCCAGCACCCGCATGGTCCGTTGTGCAGCACGCCGCGGCGTCTGCGGGCGGATCATGGCGGCGAGCTTGATGCATGCTTGCGGCTGGCGCGCCAGCGGCCGGTAAAGGGCGAGGTCAATGCCCGGCTGTACTTTCACCACCGGCAACCCATGCGCGGATTCGACCTGCGCGGCGACCCATCCGGTCTTGGCGAACAGCAGTGCGCCGGGCAATCGTGTGTACGAATCCAGCGCTTCTTCGCGGGTCGGCGATCCGGGTTCGTAGAACAGCGGTTCATAGTCCTGGACGTAATAGGCAGGCAGGATCGCCGGATTTGCGGTGGCCACTGCTTCCAGCAAACGTACCGAGGTGCAGATCGTTGCGATGGCAACGTCAAATCCGGCAGCCTGGCTGGCCAGTACTGTCTCGTCCCAGCCGGCGAGGATGGTGGCGGCTTCAGGCTGGTCCCGGTAAGCCCGCAGGTAAGCGGGTAGCAGGTCCGGTTCTACCGCCACCCGGACCGTGGTTCCGAGGCGATGCATTTCCGCGGCCTCCTGCAGTACCGAATGCGCGCCGCCGCCGCCGGCCGGTCCACGCAACAGGAACAGCATCCGCAAGGACAGCGGGTCACCGCTGGTGGTTTCGCGCTGCGTGGCCAGCGCGGCCTGGATCGACCGGCGTATGCCGTTCAGCGCCAGATCGGCTTTCATCGACGCTGTCAGCGCTTCGATCCGCGCGATTCCGTATTTTTGCTGCAAGGCTTGTGCGCCGGCGGCGCACAGCGCGCGCCGGCGCTCCTGGCCGAAGCTTGCCGACTTGGCGTGGTGGACGTAGACATCATCGGCCACTGCCAGCGCGTAGCCGGCGTCGGCAGCGCGCAGGCAATAGTCGTTCTCCTCGCCGTAGCCGTGCGGGAAAAGCCCGGCGTCGAGCGGCCCAAGCGTTTGCAGCAGCGAGCGCCGCAACAGCAGGCAAAAGCCATTGAGCACGGGCACCCGCGGATAGCGGCGCGCCGATGCGCTGGCGACCAGGCGCGCCATGGCGGCGACGTCCAGTCCCGCCGGCAGGCGATTGACGGCGAATTCCTGGCTGTCATTGCGCAGCAGCGGAACGTTCTGCCAACTGGCGGCATTCGACAAGGGGCCAACGATGCCGATGGCCGGGTCCGATCCGATGCAGCGCAGCAGTCCGGCCAGCCAGCCGGCGCTCACCAGCGTGTCGCTGTTGAGCATCACCACCCAGGGCGCATTCACCGCCGCCAGGCCGCGGTTCATGGTGCGCGTGTAACCGAGATTGGCCTGGTTTTCCAGCAGCGCGAAGTCCTGGTGTTGCTGGCAGAATTCGCGC
>NZ_JAUSNH010000212.1 GCF_030645335.1 Lacisediminimonas sp.
GCATGGGCTATGGCGACTTCAAGCTGCTCGCGGCATTGGGCGCATGGCTGGGATGGATCATGCTGCCGGTGGTGATCCTGCTGTCGTCGGTGGTGGGTGCTGCGGTGGGTATTTTCCTGATCGTGTTCAAGAGCCGCGCGCGCGACAACCCGATTCCGTTCGGCCCCTATCTCGCCGCCGCTGGCCTGATTGCCTTGCTGTATGGCAAAGCGATCGTAGAAGGCTGGCTGCCCGGGGCATTCTGAAGTGACGTCCACAGTGATTGTCCGGCCTTTCTCGGTCGGCCTGACGGGCGGCATTGGCAGCGGCAAGAGCCTGGTGGCCGACATGCTGGCCGCGCGCGGTGCGACCCTGATTGATACCGACCGCATTGCCCATGCACTGACCGCGCCCGGCGGCGCTGCCATGCCGGCCATCCGGCAACTGTTCGGCGACGGCTTCATGACGCCGGAAGGCGCAATGGATCGCGCGCGCATGCGCCAGCACGTGTTTTCCGACCCGGCGGCAAAGAAGCAGCTGGAATCGATCCTGCATCCACTGATCCGCGCTGAAACCGAACGGGCGGGGCAACAGGCCAGCGGCGTCTACCCGATCTTCGTGGTGCCGCTGCTGATCGAGTCGGGCAACTGGCGGCAACGGGTCTCGCGGGTGCTGGTGGTGGATTGCCCGGAGTCCGTGCAGATAGAGCGCGTCATGCGCCGCAACGGCTTAAGCGAGGAACAGGTGCGCGCCATCATGGCGACCCAGGCCACCCGTGCGCAGCGATTGGCCGCCGCAGATGACGTGATTGAAAACGATCGCGACCCGGCCGCACTCGAACCTGAAGTCGACCGGCTGCACGCCTTGTACGCATCCCTGGCCCGATCCGGTTGAAAACAATGGTTACAGAATTTGTAATTTCACCCGGCATGGGTCAGAATCACGTACATTGTCGTTCCGCCTCCACTCTCCTACGGATGCAACATTGATCGTCTACGAATACCCTTTCAACGAGCGCATTCGTACGTTGTTGCGGTTAGAAGACCTGTACGACAAGTTTGCTTTTTTTGTACGTCAAGGCCATGCGCTGCATCACCACGTCGCCCTGTCCACCATCTTCGAGATGCTGGAAGTTGCCGGTCGCGCCGACCTGAAGTCCGACCTGCTGCAGGAACTCGAACGCCAGAAGCAGACGCTGCTGGGCTTTCGCAGCAACCCGAACGTGCAACCCGAAATGCTCGACGAGATCCTGGCCGAGGTCGACCAGACCAGCGCGGCGCTGGTCGCCGCGCAAGGCAGGACCGGCCAGCACATCCGCGAAAATGAATGGCTGATGAGCATTCGCGGCCGCACCATCATCCCTGGCGGCGCCTGCGAATTCGACTTGCCCTCCTACCATGCCTGGCAGCAGCGCCCGGAAGAAAGCCGGCTGCAGGACATTTCCAACTGGTTCGGTCCGCTGGAGCCGCTGTTCAATGCAATCAGCCTGGTGCTGCGGCTGTTACGCGAGTCCGGCCGGCCTTCGAAGATCATTGCCCAGGCGGGCAGTTACCAGCAGATGTTGCAGGGCAAGATCTACCAGATGCTGCGCCTGACGCTGGATGAATCGATGGGGGCCATCCCGGAGATCTCGGCCAACAAGTACATGTTATGGGTGCGCTTCACGCTGCAGGATGGCGACATGAAGCCGCGACCCACTGAATCCGACGTCCCGTTTGAACTGACACTCTGCAATTTCTGAGTCGCGTACCTGCCGGCCGTGCAACGCGGGCCGGCAAGTTCATGCTGCGTGCATATACGTTTGCAAGCGGCACTTGAAAGCTGCGCCAGATCGCTCAATCTGATCCTTCATTGATTCCCGTTTTTTCAGGCTCCCCGATGGTCACCGTAGTCGATTGCCCCACCTGTTCGGCCAAGGTCGAATGGACCGAAAAAAACAAATACCGGCCGTTCTGCTCCCAGCGATGCAAGCAGATAGACCTGGGCGCATGGGCGGAGGAGAAATACGTGATTCCTGCGGTGTCGCCGCCGCAGGACGAGGATGATCCGGACCAGCCCGATGGGCAGGGACGGATTTAAGCGCACGAGCAAGGGTGGCCGGGCGCCTGGCGCATGCGCTGGCGCCCACCTGCGCTGGACACGCTGTAACGGCGCCAGGACTGGCCGGTCCGATCCGGCAAGCCGGCAAGGCTTACGCCAACCGGTACAGCCACTCCAGCAACGGTATCGTGGCCGGCAGCACCGGCTCCACCTGTACCGTGCCTTGCCATGCGAAGGATTGCCCTTCCAGGCTTTGCGGTTCGCCGCGCCAATCATGGATGATGAAAAAATGCAGGTGCACATGCGCGTGCGGGTACACATGCTCGACACAGCACCAGGGTTCTGCCCGTAGCACCGTGACACCCAGTTCTTCTTCGAATTCCCGCTTCAGTGCATCGAGCACGGATTCTGACGGCTCTACCTTCCCGCCCGGGAATTCCCAGTAGCCGGCATAGGGTTTGCCCTCTGGCCGACGGGCCAGCAGCAAGCTGCCGTCGGGCTTGCGCATGACGCCCACTGCCACATCGATGGCTGCCATCGGATTCTTTTCCCGCGCCGCCTCAGCGGCCTGCCTTGCCGGCATGGTCTTTGGCAAACTGCCAGGCCACCCGGCCCGAGCGCGAACCACGTTGCAGTGCCCATTGCAGCGCATCATGCGAGGACGCCTTGATCTCTTCTTCGCCACAACCGAAATGCCGCAGCCAGTGGCCCACGATGTCGAGATAGTCGGCCTGACGGAATGGATAGAACGATACCCATAGTCCGAAGCGCTCGGACAGCGAAATTTTTTCTTCGACCGTTTCGCCGGGATGCAGGTCGCCGTCGTCGGTGTGGGTGTAGGTCGCATTGTCCGACATGCGCTCGGGCATCAGGTGGCGCCGGTTCGAGGTCGCGTAAATCAGTACATTGTCCGATTGCGCCGAAATACTGCCGTCGAGCGCCACCTTGAGCGCCTTGTAGCCGCCCTCGCCTTCTTCAAATGACAGGTCGTCGCAAAAAATCACGAAGCGTTCGGGCCGGTTTGCGACCAGCTCGACGATATCGGGCAAATCGACCAGGTCGTCCTTGTCGACTTCAATCAGGCGCAGGCCGCGCCCGGCGTAGGCATTCAGGCAAGCCTTGATCAGCGAGGATTTGCCGGTGCCGCGGGCGCCGGTCAGGAGTACGTTGTTGGCCGGCTTGCCGTCCACGAACTGCCGCGTGTTCTGTTCGATTTCCTGCTTTTGCCGCTCGATGTTGTGCAGGTCGGCCAGCGTGATCGCAGTGCGGTGCGTGACCGCTTGCAGGTAGCCGACGCCATCGCGACCGCGCTGCCGGCGCCAGCGAAAGGCGGTCGAGGCAGTCCAGTCGACCTGCTTTGTGCTTGCCGGCAACAGCGATTCCACCCGGGCCAGCAGGCTTTCGGCGCGGGCCAGGAAATTTTCCAGTTCAGTCATGTTGTTGCGCTTGCCGTTGCGTTGTTGTGTTGGTTTTTGATTGCGGCGGGCGCTATCGCAGCGCCGGCATCAGGACCGGTAGTCCGCATTGATCGACACATAGTCGTGCGACAGGTCGCAAGTCCAGATCGTTGCGGCGTGGGTGCCGCGCGCCAGGCGCACGCGCACGGTGATCTCGCTTTGCTTCATCACGCGCTGGCCGTCTTCTTCGCGGTAATCGGGATTGCGCCCGCCGGCTTTGGCCACCAGCACGTCGTCGAGGTAAAGGTCGAGTTTGCCGACGTCGAGATCGTCAACACCGGCATAGCCGATCGCGGCCAGGATCCGGCCCAGGTTGGGGTCGGACGCAAAGAACGCCGTTTTCACCAGCGGCGAATGCGCGATCGAATAAGCGATTTTGCGGCACTCGGCGACGCTGGCACCCTGTTCGACCGTCACGGTGATGAACTTGGTCGCGCCTTCGCCGTCGCGCACGATCATCTGCGCCAGTTGCTGCGACAGGGCCAGGACTTCGGCTGCCAGCGTCGCATACTCGGGCGAATCGGCCGATGTCACCTGCAGCCCGGAAGCGCCGGTGGCGATCAGCATGAATGAATCGTTGGTCGAAGTGTCGCCGTCGATCGTGATGCAGTTGAATGACTGGTCGGCGGCGTCCTTGACCAGTTTCTCCAGCAATGCCTGCGACACGCCGGCGTCGGTAGCGAGGAAGCCGAGCATGGTCGCCATATTGGGCTTGATCATGCCAGCGCCCTTGCTGATGCCAGTCAGGGTGACTTTCTTGCCGCCGATCTGGGCCGTGCGCGACGCCGCCTTGGGCTGAGTGTCGGTGGTCATGATCGCTTCTGCCGCCGCTTGCCAGTTATCGGACTTCAGGTTGGCAATTGCCGCAGGCAGGCCGGCCTTGACGCGCTCGACCGGCAGCAGCTCCAGGATCACGCCGGTGGAAAACGGCAATATCTGCTCGGCGTCGCAAGCCAGCAGCGCAGCCAGCGCAACGCAGGTTTCGCGCGCCGCCGCCAGGCCAGGCTCGCCGGTGCCGGCATTGGCGTTGCCGGTGTTCACCACCAGCGCACGGATTTTATTGCCGCTACGCGCCTTGCACAACTGCACCGGTGCGGCGCAGAAACGGTTCAGCGTAAACACGCCGGCCACTGTTGCGCCATCGGCCAGCCGCATCACCAGCAAATCCTTGCGATTTGCCTTGCGGATTCCCGCTTCGGCAAAGCCGAGTTCAATACCGGGTACCGGCAGCAGGTTCGAAGGAAGTGGGAGATTGACCGCCATGTTCCGTGTTCTCGTCTTTTCAGTGTGAAGGGTCTGTGCCGGACGGCTCTATTGCAACTGGCCGTGGCAAACCTTGTATTTTTTACCGCTGCCGCAAGGACACGGATCGTTGCGCCCAACCTTGGGCAGCATACTGGCCAGCATGCGCGCCCGCTGGTCGTCGACTTCTGCGGTGGGCGCCAGCAACTCTTCCGGCGCCATTCCCGGCTTGTAGTCGGCGTGCTGGTAATGCACGTTGGCAACGTGAGGCTGCGCCATCTCTTGCTCGGCAGCGTCGATTTCTTCGCGCGACTCGATGCGCACCGTCATCACGATGCGGACCACTTCATCGCGGATCTGGTCGAGCATCTGGCCAAACAGCTCGAATGCTTCGCGCTTGTATTCCTGCTTCGGATTTTTTTGCGCATAGCCGCGCAGGTGGATGCCCTGGCGCAGATGGTCCAGTGCGGCCAGGTGTTCGCGCCAATGGCTGTCTATGCCCTGCAGCATGACGCTGCGCTCGAAGCCGGCAAACGCATCGCGCCCGATCTGCTCGACCTTGGCCTGGTACATTTCACGGCCGGCCGCCACCACGCGCTCCAGCAATTCCTCGTCGGTCATGTCCGGCTGCGCCTTGAGCATGTCGGCCAGCGGCACCGACATCTGCCAGTCGTTGGCCAGCGTCAGTTCAAGACCGGCAATATCCCATTGCTCTTCGACTGAATCGGGGGGTACATGCTGGCGGAACAGGTCGGTGAATACGCCGTCACGCAGGCTGTCGATCATTTCGCCGACATCGGTCGTTTCCAGCAACTCGTTGCGCTGGGTGTAGATCACCTTGCGCTGGTCATTGGCAACGTCGTCGTATTCCAGCAATTGCTTGCGGATGTCGAAGTTGCGCGCTTCCACCTTGCGCTGCGCCGATTCGATCGAGCGCGTGACGATGCCCGCCTCGATCGGCTCGCCTTCCGGCATCTTCAGGCGTTCCATGATGGCGCGCACCCGGTCGCCGGCAAAAATGCGCAGCAAAGGGTCGTCCAGCGACAGGAAGAAGCGCGAAGAACCCGGGTCGCCCTGGCGTCCGGCACGACCGCGCAACTGGTTGTCGACCCGGCGCGATTCATGCCGCTCGGTACCGATGATATGCAGGCCGCCGGCGGCGACCACTTGTTCATGCAGCGACTGCCACTCATCACGCAAGGTCTGCGAGCGCTGCGCCTTGTCCTGGTCCGACAAGGCGTTGTCTGCCTCGATCAGCTGGATCTGCTTTTCGACATTGCCGCCGAGGACGATGTCGGTGCCGCGACCGGCCATGTTGGTGGCGATCGTGACCATCTTCGGGCGGCCGGCCTGGGCAATGATTTCGGCTTCGCGCGCATGCTGCTTGGCGTTGAGCACGTTGTGCGGCAGCTTTTCCTTGTCCAGGATGCTGGCCAGCAGTTCCGAATTCTCGATCGAGGTCGTGCCCACCAGTACCGGCTGGCCGCGTTCGTAGCAATCGCGGATCTCGGCCACGACAGCGTTGTAGCGCTCTTCCGCGGACTTGTAGACCTGGTCCTGGCGGTCCTTGCGCTGGCTCGGCCGGTTGGACGGGATGACGACTGTTTCGAGGCCGTAGATTTCCTGGAATTCGTAGGCTTCGGTGTCGGCCGTGCCGGTCATGCCCGACAGCTTGCCGTACATGCGGAAGTAGTTCTGGAACGTGATCGACGCCAGCGTCTGGTTTTCGTTCTGGATGCGCACGCCTTCCTTGGCTTCCACCGCCTGGTGCAGGCCATCGGACCAGCGGCGGCCGGTCATCAGGCGCCCGGTGAATTCATCGACGATGATGATCTCGTCGCCTTGCACCACGTAATGCTGGTCCTTGTGATAGAGCGCATGCGCGCGCAGCGCCGCGTAAAGATGGTGGATCAGCGTGATGTTGGCGGCGTCGTACAGCGATGCGCCTTCGGGCAACAGGCCCATTTGCGTCAATATCTGCTCGGCTTTTTCGTGGCCGGCTTCGGTCAGCAATACCTGGTGCGCCTTCTCGTCCTTCAGGTAGTCGCCCGGCCGCTCGATCTTGCCGCGGCCATCAGGCGTTTCTTCGCCGAGCTGCTCGGTCAGCAGCGGCGGGATGGCATTGATCTTCTGGTACAGGTCGGTATGGTCTTCGGCCTGGCCTGAAATGATCAGCGGCGTGCGTGCTTCGTCGATCAGGATCGAGTCGACCTCGTCGACGATCGCAAACGGCAAGCCGCGCTGCACCCGGTCGCTGACTTCGTAGACCATGTTGTCGCGCAGGTAGTCGAAGCCGAATTCATTGTTGGTGCCGTAGGTGATGTCGGCGGCATAGGCTTGTTGCTTGGTCGCGTGGTCGAGTTGCGCCATGTTCACGCCAGTGGCCAGGCCAAGCCATCCATACAGCCGGCCCATCCATTCGGCGTCGCGCTGGGCGAGATAGTCGTTGACGGTCACGATGTGCACGCCATTGCCCGACAGCGCATTCAGGTAGGCCGCCAGCGTCGCCATCAACGTCTTGCCCTCGCCGGTCGCCATCTCGGCGATCTTGCCATCGTGCAGCACCATCGCCCCGATCAGCTGCATGTCGAAGTGGCGCATCTTCAGCACCCGCTTGCTGGCCTCGCGGCAGACGGCGAATGCTTCGGGAAGCAGCGCGTCCAGCGTCTCGCCCCTGGCCAGCCGCTCCTTGAAAGCCGGCGTCATGGCCTGCAGCTCGGCATCCGACAGCGCCTCCATGCCGGCTTCGAGCGCATTGATCTGGCGAACGGTCTTTTGATACTGCTTGAGCAGGCGTTGGTTACGGCTACCGAATATCTTGGTCAGGAATGACATGCTTGTTTGGGCCTGGGAAAAGGCGGCCGGACAGGCTTTGTCCGGCACATTGGTCGATACCAGCGAACCGCGGATTTTAACACGGGGCGTGCCAGCGAAATATGGGGACTGGCTGCCGGGAAACAAGCCCGGCCTCAGGGGTCAGCGGCTGGCCGACAGCAAGCGGGCCTGGGCGGCAGCGCCGGCCGACAGGAATTTGTGCGGATCCTGGTGGATATTCTTGACCAGGACTTCGAAATGCAGGTGGGCGCCGGTGGAGCGGCCGGTCGAGCCGATGTCCGCCACCCGCTGACCGCGGCGCACGATATCGCCCAGCTTCACATGCAGCCGCGACGCGTGGGCGTAGCGGGTCACGATGTCATTGCCATGATCGATCTCCAGCAGGTTGCCGTATTGCGGATGGTATTCGGCAGCCACCACCACCCCGCCGGCCGCCGCGACGATTGGCGTGCCTGTCGGCCCGGCAAAATCGATCCCGCCATGAAAAGCTTGCCGGCCATTGAACGGATCGATGCGCCAGCCAAAGCCGGAGGCGTTGTAACCCACGTTGGCCGGCTGCACGGTGGGCAACATCTTGAATTGCACCTTATCCTGCATCAGCGCGCTCTCCACCACGTTCAGGTAATCGCCACGCTGCTCCAGCTCCAGGGACAATTGCTGCAGCGCACGGGTGAACGCCTCCGGGCTCATGGTCTGCCCTTCGGGCGGCGGCTCGAGCCCGCCGCGCCCCGGCTTTTCACGAAAATTGAAGGTCTCGGGCTTGATGCCCGCCAGCCCCTGCACCCGTTCCCCGAGCGCGTCCAGCCGCATCATCTGCGCCTGCATTTCGCCGACCTTGACCGCCATGGCGGCGATGTTCTCGCGCACATAGCGATCCTGATGGGCAGGATCTGCCGATCCGGCGCTGGCCGCACTCGCGAATGGCACGCCCATGCGCCCCAGCAAAGGCAGGCCGAAATAGAAAGCTGCTGCACTGGCCGTGCAGACCAGCAGCACGAACGCCAGCAACAGCACGACAAGGTGACGTGTCTTCAATGTAATGGAACGGGCCTGGCGCAAGCCCGGATGGACCAGGATGATTTGCATAGCGATTCCTCAATGCCGCGGCGCGTCGGCGAGCTGTGATAAGGTTGGGCGATGTCACGTCCATCGCCATCGACTTACCAGCAAAATGCCCGCCAGCTCCACGGATCGTCTTCACGGTCGGCATTGGGCGCCGTGGACTTCCTCAATGCAAACGACAAAATGGCAAGCCTTTTGCCGACGGTTGCGCGTATGGCGGCACTGCAAAAAGACTGCGCCGCCATTCTTCCAGGGATATTTACAGCGTGTGAGGTACTGCAGTTCGAATCCGACAAACTGGTACTGTCGGTTCCCAGCGCAGCGCTCGCTGCGAAGCTGAAACAGACCTTGCCAAGACTGCGTGAAAGCCTGCTGAAACGAGGGTGGCAGGTTAGCGCAATACGTTTGAAAGTGCAAGTTGACCAAGTTGTCGTAAAGGCAAAACCCGAGAAGCGGGCGACCCTTTCCGGCAGCGCCCTGGTCGCGCTGGAAGAGCTTGAAAAGTCACTGGAAGCAAAGCCCTACAACGACCCCTTGCGCGCAGCCTTGCAGGCAATGGTGCAGCGTCACCGGGCGCGGCAGCAAGAATAGCCCGGCCGGGGCTCGTTACTTAATTCAGCGCCCATTCCTGGCCAAGTTGCCGCACGTAGGCAGGCGGCGCCGGCATCGCCACGTTGCCAAAGGAAACAATCTCATAGGCATCCGGTTGGGCGAACAGCGCGCGCAATAACTGGTTATTCAGTCCATGACCCGACTTGTGCGCGGAGTAGGATGCAATCAGCGCATGGCCGGCAAGATACAGGTCGCCCACGGCGTCGAGTATCTTGTGCCGCACGAATTCATTGTCGTAGCGCAGGCCGTCGGGATTGAGTATCCGGTACTCGTCCATCACGATGGCATTCTCCAGCGAACCGCCGCGCGCCAGGCCGAGTCCGCGCAAGGTTTCCACGTCCTGCATGAAACCGAAGGTGCGGGCCCGTGAAATTTCCTTTACGTAGGAATCGAACGCGAAGTCCACTTCGGCGACCTGCCCGGTCGCATCCACGGCGGGATGATTGAATTCAATGAAGAAGTGCAGTCGAAAGCCGTCGTAGGGCTCCAGCCTCGCCCATTTTTCCTGCGCGCCCTGCCCCTCGCGCACTTCCACCGGCTTTAGTACGCGAATGAATTTTTTCAGTGCGTCCTGTTCCTGCAGCCCTGCCTGCTGCAACAGGAATACGAACGAAGAAGCAGAGCCGTCCATGATCGGGACCTCTTCTGCCGTGATATCGACGACCAGGTTATCGATACCGAGTCCGGCGCATGCCGACATCAGGTGCTCCACCGTGGAGACCTTGGCTGTCCCGCTTTGCAGCGTCGACGCCATGCGCGTGTCGCCCACTTCGAGCGCCGCCGCCCGCAGTTCGACCACCGGTTCGAGGTCGATGCGACGAAACACAATGCCGGTATCGGCGGCAGCCGGGCGCAAGACCAGTTCCACCCGGGTGCCGGAATGCAGTCCGATGCCGATGGTCCTGATCAATTGCTTGATGGTACGTTGTCTGAGCATGGGGCGATTATACCAATCGGCCCCAGCAGGCCCGGCCGGCCTTGCCGCGCACACATGATTCGTGTTGCAGCAAGTGCACGGCGCCGGGCGACAATTAATGCTGGCTCAGAGTTGCGCCAGCATGGTTTCGGCGTTCGACACTTCAAACTTGCCGGCTGCTTCGACATTGAGCTGCTTGACCACGCCATCGTCGACCAGCATCGAATAACGCGTCGAGCGCACGCCCATGCCGTTCTTGGTCAGGTCCAGCTCCAGGCCCATTTTCTGGGTCAGCTCGGCGCTGCCGTCGGCCATCATGCGCACCACGCCGGTGGATTTCTGGTCACGACCCCAGGCGCCCATGACGAATGCATCATTGACGGAAACGCACCAGATCTCATCGACCCCTTTGCTTTTCAGCTCGGCGGCCTTGGCAACATAACCGGGCACATGCTTGGCCGAGCAAGTCGGCGTGAACGCGCCTGGCAAACCGAAAATCGCAATCTTCTTGCCCTTGACCAGGTCGGCCACATTGAATTTGTTCGGTCCCAGCGCGCAGCCGGCGGTTTCGACTTCGATGAATTCGGACAATACGGCGTCAGGCAGGCGATCGCCAACTTTGATGGTCATGGTGTTTCCTTTTGGTATTTATAGCAGTTGATTGGCATGGCCATGCCCATGGACGGCACGGCGAGCAGGCAGTATGCCGCGTTTCGGTTTTCGTTGCAGGCGTGGCACGATTTGGCAGGCGAGGTCACGCTGGACGGGAACGGCCGAACTCGGGATCAGGTAGCACCGACGTCCCGTCCGCAAAAGGCGCTGCCGTTATAAAGCCTCTCCGGCGAAATGGAAAACGCCGCCCGCAGGCGGCGTTTCCTGTCTTCCCGAGCAGACGATCAGTCAGCCTGCTTGCGCAAGAATGCCGGAATGTCATACGTCTCCATGCCATTCTTTTCCAGCGCCCGAACCGTCTCGGACGCGGATTCGCGACGCCATACCGCCGGCGCTTTCATGCCCTCGAACGAATGTGACGGCTGCGCGTGCGCGCTGCCAGCTTGGTTCTGAGGCGCGGCGACCGCGTGGTCATGGGTGCCGGTGCGCAACATCGGCGTCTGCACCAGTTGCACATTCTTGCGGCCCCGGCCCAGGCCGGTTGCCACCACGGTCACCCGCAGTTCGTCGCCCATGCTGTCGTCGTAGGCGATGCCTTGTGCAATCGACGCGTCCGCCGCAGCGAAGGCGCGCACCGTGGCCATCACTTCCTTGATTTCCTTGCCCTTCAGGCCGCGGCTGGCAGTGACATTGACCAGCACGCCGCGCGCGCCGGAAAGGTCGATGCCGTCCAGCAGCGGCGATGCGACCGCCTGCTCGGCTGCAATGCGGGCGCGATCAACGCCAGCAGCGGTGGCAGTTCCCATCATGGCCTTGCCCTGCTCGCCCATGATGGTCTTGACGTCGTTGAAGTCGACGTTGATATGGCCCGGCACATTGATGATCTCGGCAATGCCGGCGACGGCGTTGTTGAGGACGTCATCGGCATGCTGCAGCCATTCGACCATGCTGTCGTCTTCGTAGATTTCCTCGAGCTTTTCGTTGAGGATGACGATCAGTGAATCGACATGCTGGCTCAGCTCTTCCAGGCCTTCGTTGGCGATGTCCATGCACTTCTGGCCTTCGTACGAAAAAGGCTTGGACACCACGGCCACGGTCAGCGCACCGAGCTGCTTGGCGATTTCGGCCACGACCGGTGCTGCGCCGGTACCGGTGCCGCCGCCCATGCCGGCTGCGATGAACACCATGTGCGCGCCGCGCAGCGAATCTTCG
>NZ_JAUSNH010000213.1 GCF_030645335.1 Lacisediminimonas sp.
CAACCGCATCGCATCCGAGCATGTTCAGGTGATGACCGACGACGATGACTTCTTCCTGGACAACATGACCAACTACGGCGCGCTGTTCCTCGGCCCGCGGACCAATGTTTCGTTCGGCGACAAGGTGATCGGCACCAACCATACCTTGCCGACGATGAAGGCGGCGCGCTATACGGGCGGGCTGTGGGTCGGCAAGTTCCTCAAGACCTGCACCTACCAGCGGGTGCTGACGGATGCCGCATCGTCGTTTGTTGGCGAGTACTGTTCACGGTTGTGCGCGCTGGAGGGATTTGCCGGTCATGGCGAGCAGGCCAACATCCGCGTACGCCGTTACGGGCACAAGGAAGTACCGTATGGCGGCGCAGCGCAATGATGCGGCACGGCGGGGCAGGCGGCGCCTGACGCCCGCCTGAGCCCAGCGAGCGCGATTCGCGGGTCGGGCAGGAGCGGGACACAGGCAAGGCAAGCGACGCGAGCAAGGCGGCACCAGCAACGCAACAGAAGCTGGCAACACGCAAGCAATACAGTCAAATCAAGTAACGCAAGGAGCACAAGCAAACCATGTCTTCACAGCCGATCTCGTTTTATCCGGCCTCCCCCGCCGCAGCGCAGGCCAGCGCTGCCAGTGTCGTGCAGGCATGGTCGGTGGCCGAGGTGGAAACCCTGTTCAACCTGCCGTTCAGCGATTTGCTGTTCCGCGCCCAGCAAGTGCACCGCCAGCATTTCGATCCGACCGTGGTCGAGCTGGCGACGCTGCTGTCGATCAAGACCGGCGGCTGTCCGGTAGATTGTGGCTATTGCCCGCAGGCGGCGCGCTACGATACCGGCGTCACCGCCCAGAAAATCCTGCCGCTCGATACCGTGCTGCACGCCGCGCGCGAGGCGCGCGCCGCCGGCGCCACCCGCTTTTGCATGGGCGCGGCCTGGCGCGAACCGAAAGACCGCGACCTGGAGCAGGTTGAAGTCATGGTCCGCGAAGTCAAGGCGCTGGGCCTGGAAACCTGCGCAACGCTGGGCATGCTGGGCGCAGGCCAGGCCGAACGCCTGAAAGAGGCGGGGCTGGATTATTACAATCACAATCTCGACACCGCACCCGAGTTCTACGACAACATCATCACCACCCGCGACTACCAACATCGGCTCGACACCCTGGGCCGTGTGCGCAACGCTGGCATCAAGGTTTGTTGCGGCGGCATCGTCGGCATGGGCGAGTCGCGCCTGCAACGCGCGGGTCTGATTGCGCAACTGGCCAACATGGCGCCGTATCCGGAGTCGGTGCCGGTAAATCATCTGGTACAGGTACCGGGCACACCGCTGCACGGCATCGATCCGCTGGACCCGATCGAATTCGTGCGCACCATCGCCGTGGCGCGCATCACGATGCCAACCGCGCGGGTGCGGCTGTCCGCCGGCCGCCGGCAGATGGGCGATGCGGTGCAGGCGATGTGCTTTGCCGCCGGCGCCAATTCGATTTTTTACGGCGACAAGTTGCTCACGACGGGAAATCCGGAAGTGGAAGAAGACCGGGCCTTGCTGGCGCGGCTGGGCCTGCGGGCGCAAAGCACCACCATCGATGCGCGCTGCGAAGTGACGATGTAATCGCCCGGCACCGGATCTGCCAGATGGCGCGCAGCGCCGCGATCCCGGCATCGTTGAAGGGGGCCGGGCAAGCTCGTGGCGAACTCACTAGGATTCCTTGTGAGTCGCCGACCCCTCCGGTTCGCCGTCTGCCGGGAGCGCCGTCTGCCACGCGCTCTCGCAGGCTTTCCGGCGACCGCGATTGTTGGCAAACAGGCCAGCTTTGACCGACATGCCCGGTCATTAACCGACCCGTGCGCGCCCTTAACCAGGCACTTGACCAGCCCCAAATGCACCCGACTGTACCCCGCTTGGCTGGAACCGAACGGCTGTCGGCCTTATACTATGGGTCGCGCCAGCCTGCTATCACCGGCGTGGCGCGCGGAATTCGCTAGTCACAAACTTTGAATTCCCCCCCTCCCAACCCTACAGTACACACGAAAATGGCTGCCGAAAAATCAAAAATCATCTACACACTGACTGACGAAGCGCCGCTGCTGGCGACTTACGCCTTCCTGCCGATCGTTCGTACTTTCGCCGCGCCTGCGGGCATCACTGTGGATGAAAGCGATATTTCAGTGGCGGCCCGTGTGCTGGGTGAGTTCCCGGAATTCCTGACCGACGCCCAGAAGTTGCCTGACAACCTGGCCGAACTCGGCCGCCTGACACTGCAACCCGGCACCAACATCATCAAGCTGCCCAATGTCAGCGCGTCGGTGCCGCAACTCATTACCGTGTTGAAAGAATTGCAGTCCAAGGGCTACAAGCTGCCGGATTTCCCCGAAGATCCAAAGACCGAAGAGGACAAGGCAATTCGCGCCCGCTATTCCAAATGCCTGGGCAGCGCGGTCAACCCGGTGCTGCGCGAGGGCAATTCGGACCGCCGCGCGCCGCTGGCCGTCAAGAATTTCGCCCGCAAGAATCCGCACAGCATGGGCGAGTGGAGCATGGCTTCGCGCACCCACGTAGCCTGCATGAAACAGGGCGATTTCTATCACAGCGAAAAGTCGATGACGCTGGACCGCGCACGCAACGTCAAGATGGACCTGGTCACC
>NZ_JAUSNH010000216.1 GCF_030645335.1 Lacisediminimonas sp.
GAGCTCGAATCGAGTTGCCTTTCGCGGTGCGGTTAGCCAAATGGGTTTTAGCGCCTTTTTCTTTGGTGACTTTCTTTTTGGCGCCGCCAAAAAGAAAGTTACGCGCCCGCGGGGGCGCCACCCCCGCTTGACCACAAAAAACATAAACCACGATTAAACATCCCGAAGCAATCAGCCCAAAAACATCAAATAAGGCCACCCTCCCCCGGGACGCTACAATACCCCCGCCCCGACCACACCAGCCCGATTCCCGTGACCGACAAACTCCTCTACGCCCTGATCCGCCCACTGCTGTTCGCCCTCGACCCCGAGGACGCCCACAACCTGACCCTGCCGGCACTGCAACGTGCAGCAAAACTCGGCATCACCCGCCTGCTGCCAAAACCCGCAGCAGACCCCCGCCAGGTCATGGGCCTGACCTTCCCCAACCCGGTCGGCCTGGCCGCCGGTCTCGACAAGGACGGCGCCTACATCGACGGACTGGCCACGTTGGGATTCGGATTCATCGAAGTCGGCACCGTCACGCCACGCCCCCAGCCCGGCAACCCGCGCCCGCGCATGTTCCGGCTGCCGGCAGCCAGCGCACTGATCAACCGGATGGGATTCAACAACGGCGGCGTCGACGCCTTCGTGGCCAATGTCCAGACCTCGCGCTTCTTCCAGGAAAAGCAGGGCGTACTCGGGCTCAATATCGGCAAGAATGCCGACACGCCGATGGAACGCGCAGTCGACGACTACCTGGCCTGCCTGGACAAGGTGTATCCCTTCGCCAGCTATGTGACGGTCAACATATCCTCGCCCAACACCAAGAACCTGCGCGAACTGCAAGCAGCATCTGCGCTCGATGCATTGCTTGCGCAATTGCGCGATGCGCAACTGCGGCTGGCCGATCGCCACCGGCGCTACGTACCGATTGCACTCAAGATCGCACCCGACATCGACGCCGAACAGATCCGCAGCATTGCGCAAGCGGTACTGCGCCACAAGATGGATGCCGTGATCGCCACCAACACCACACTCGGCCGCGACGCCGTGGTCGGCATGGCGCATTGCGATGAAGCCGGCGGATTATCGGGCAAGCCGGTTTTCGCGATGTCCAACGCCGTTATCCGCGCACTCAGATCCGAGATGGGCGATGCGGTTCCGATCATCGGTGTAGGCGGTATTTTTTCCGGCGACGACGCGCGCAGCAAGATGGCGGCCGGCGCAGCGCTGGTCCAGCTTTATACCGGGCTCATTTATCGCGGCCCGGCGCTGGTGCGCGAATGCGCTGCCAGCCTGCGCGGCGCAACGCCAGGCGGCGCCTAAGGGCGCAGGAACGGCAGCAGCGGCACCAAGGGGTAGAGCAAGACTGCCCAGGTCAGGACCGCCAGCATCAGGGACAGGCCGACCGCCGCGCTGCCAAAGTCCTTGGCATTTTTCGACAAGGGATGCGCGTCGAGCGAAATCCGGTCGATCGCAGCTTCAACCGCGGAATTGATCAGCTCGACGATCAGCACCAGCACCAGTACCCCAATCAGCATCAGCTTCTCGACGGCGCCCAGCGGCAGCAGCAAGGCTGCGATCACGCCCGCCACGACCAGCGCCAGTTCCTGGCGGAATGCATGCTCGGTGCGGTAAGCCATTGCCAATCCCGAAACCGTATAACGGGCCGCGCTGAAAATCCGCTTCAGGCCGCGCTTGCTTTTGAACTGGCTGACAGCCGGGGTATTTTCGGACATGGAATCGGCAGGGGCGGTAAGTGATTGAACAGCAAGGCAAGGATTATCCGGCGAACACCCGTCCGATGCAATTTGGAGATTGGCGCCAAATAACATGTTCAGTATTGGATGTGGTTTCACGATGTGGTATAAAGAATCAATTATTGCATCGCACAACGCTCCCATGAAAGCCGAAGCCCTACCGGAAAGTGATCGAACTGCCATCCAGGTTATCGAGCGCATGACTTCGCTGCTTGATGTACTGGCGCGCCATCCCGACCCGGTCAGCCTGAAGGAACTGGCAGGCCAGACGGGCCTGCACCCTTCCACCGCCCATCGCATCCTCAATGACCTGGTCTTGAAGCGCCTGGTCGAGCGCGCGGAACCGGGCGCGTACCGGCTTGGCATGCGTTTGCTGGAGCTCGGCAATATCGTCAAGAGTCGCCTCGACGTGCGCGAGGCAGCGCTCGAATTCATGCGCGCGCTGCACCGCAAGACCAACCAGACCGTCAATCTCTCGGTGCGCCAGGGCGACGAAATCGTCTACATCGACCGCTCCTTCTCGGAACGGTCCGGCATGCAGGTGGTACGCGCCATCGGCGGCCGGGCGCCGCTGCACCTGACCTCGACCGGCAAGCTGTTCCTGTCGATTGACGATCCCAAGCAGGTCCGCGCCTATGCCACCCGAACCGGCCTGGCGGGTCACAACAAGAACTCGATCACCGATCTGTCGCGCCTGGAGCGCGAGCTGAGCCTGGTGCGCGCGCGCGGCTATGCGCGCGACAATGAAGAGCTCGAACTGGGTGTGCGCTGCATTGCAGCCGGCATCCGGGACGACTCCGGCGGCCTGATCGCCGGACTGTCCATTTCGGCGCCGGCCGACCGGCTGCAGGACGACTGGGTCGAGGACCTGCTCAAGACAGTCCAGCAAATTTCTTCCGTTCTCGGCTACGCGCCACTGCCCCGCGCCTGAACCAGGCCCGGCCGGACCGACCGCCTGCTGCTTGCCAGGCCGAACACTCTCCCACCGCAAAGCCCTGATGGCGCTCGCCATCATGGGCGACCGCTTCGCTTTTGTTGCTAAAACACAATTTTGTATACAACTATCCAAAGGGATAATCAGAGGGAACTGGCCTGCCAGACCCATGGATTACGTCCATAATAAGTGCAGTTCCTCTATGAAACTGCCCCGTCTGCGGGCATCTTCGCACCGGTTTGATCCGATCCGCGATTGTTGCAGAATCATGTTGACAGACAGGGCAGATTGTATGGAGTATACAGTTTGCACCTGCAGGAATGCATGTGACGCCAGCCGGACCCATTTTCATGTAAAACGAATTTACCCCCTCGAAAGGAGTCGCATGTCGTTCCGAACCCACTCCAGGCGTGCATTCATGCAAGCCGCACTGACAGCACTGGTATTGACTGCCTCCGGCAGCGCCGCCGCCCAGGCGGGCAAAGCCCCGACCAAGGTCCGTTACGAAGAAGTCGTGCGCTCCATCCTGTATGTGCCGGCCTATGTCGCCCTGAGCCAGGGATATTTCAAGGAAGCCGGGCTCGACGTGCAGATGAAGACATCGCAGGGCACCGACAAGGGCATGGCCGCCCTGCTGTCAGGCAGCGCCGACATCGTGCTGATCGGACCGGAAGCCACGGTCTACGTGCAGAACAGCGAATCGCCGGTCAAGCCGCGCATCTTCTCCGGCCTGACAGCGACCGACGGCTTCATGCTGGTCTCCCGCAACAAGGAGCCGCTGGACTGGAACAAGCTCAAGGGCAAGACCATCATGGGTTT
>NZ_JAUSNH010000246.1 GCF_030645335.1 Lacisediminimonas sp.
CGAAATTATAGCGGCCTTTCATTGGACGTGCCAGCATTTTGTTTCCATTCGGCCCGATCGCGCCGCTATTGTCGTCGGGCTTCGAATACGCCGTTCACATCCTTGATCGTCGACAGCGCCTTCTGCAATTGCGCCGTTGAACTGATCTCCGCCGTGAAAGCCATGCGTGCCTGGCCCTTGGCGCTTTGCGTGCTCACGCCGATCACGTTGATTTTTTCCCGCAGGAATATTTCGGAAATGTCGCGCAGCAGGCCCTGGCGGTCGCCGGCCAGCACGAAGATGTCGACCGGATACACCGTTTCGCTGCCCGAGGCGCCCCACTCGCTGTCGATTACGCGCTCGGGCGCGTGCTGTTTCATTTCGGCGAAGTTCTTGCAACTTGCGCGATGGATCGACACGCCTTTGCCGCGCGTGACAAAGCCAACGATAGGGTCTGGCGGCGCCGGCTTGCAGCAACGCGCCAGTTGCGTCAGCAAGCCTTCGGTACCGACTACCAGCACGCCAGATTTCGCCCCTTGCACGACACTCGATGCGCGGCTCTTGCGCGCCACCACGGCATCGTCCGGGTTGACTTCCTTGACAACTTCGTCGTGCAGTGCGTGCTCGACATGCCGCAGGCTGAACTGGTCTTTTGCCACGGCGTGGTACAGATCGTCGACTTTGGGGAAGCCGAGCTTGTGCGCAAGCTCATCGAGGTTGACCGCAGTGCGGCCTTCGCGCTGCAGCGTCTTGTCGATCAGTGCGCGGCCGGCTGACAGCGTCTCCTGCTGCTCGATCGCATTGAACCAGGCGCGGATCTTCGAGCGTGTGCGCGCGCTCGCCGCGAAGCCGGTGCTGAGCCAGTCGCGTGACGGGCCGGCGGCGCCGGATGCGGCCTGCTCGCCCTTGGCGGTGATGATCTCGACCGTCTGTCCGTTCTTGAGCGGCGTGTTCAGCGGCACCATCACGCCGTCGACACGCGCGCCACGGCAGCGATGCCCGACATCGCTGTGCAGGTGATAGGCGAAATCGATCGGCGTTGCACCCGCCGGCAATTCAATCACCCGGGCCTGTGGCGTGAGTACGTAGATGTGCTCGTCCAGGGTCGCGGACTTGAGCTTCTCCACCCATTGGGCCTGCAGCTCGTCGGTGCCGACCACGGTATCGACGACCTCGCTTTTCCAGGCCAGCAACTGCCGCAGCCAGGCAATTTTTTCGTCGTACTTCTGCGCTTGCGAGGTCGAGCTGGGGTTGGCGCTCTCCTTGTAGCGCCAGTGCGCCGCCACACCGTATTCGGCGAAGTGATGCATTTCCCGGGTCCGCACCTGGACTTCGAGCGCGCGTGTGTCGTCGCCGACCACCACGGTATGCAGCGACTGGTAGCCGTTGGCCTTTGGCCGCGAGATGTAGTCGTCGAATTCGTCGGGTATTGGCGTCCAGATGTTGTGGACGATGCCCAGCACCGCATAACAACTGCGCACATCGTCGACGATCACGCGGAACGCCCGCACGTCGTACAGTTCGGAAAAGTCGAGCGACTTGCCGCGCATTTTCGACCAGATGCTGTAGATGTGCTTTGGGCGACCATACACATCGGCCTTGATTCCGGCCTGGGCGAGTTCGGTCTTCAGGCGCAGGATGGCGCTGGCGACGAAGGCTTCCCGCTCCACCCGCTTTTCTTCCAGCATGTTGGCAATGCGCTTGTACGATTCCGGTTCCATGAAACGGAAGGACAGGTCTTCCAGCTCCCACTTCAGTTGCCAGACGCCGAGCCGATTCGCCAGCGGCGTGTACAGGTCGAAGGTTTCATGCGCATATTTTTCGGTGCGCGCGTCCTGCATTTTGTTTTCCGCAAAGAAGCGCAGCGTGGTCAGCCGCGACGCCAGCCGGATCAATACCGCACGCATGTCGGAAGCCATCGCCAGCAGCATCTTGCGCAAGGCTTCGACCTGGGCGGAGGCGATTTCGGGCGCACCGCGGCTGCGGGCGATCTCCTGCTGTGCAAAGGTCATTTCATGCAGCCGCATCAGGCGCTGGATGCCGCCGACGAAATCGGACATTTCACGGCCGAAGCGCTTTTCGATGGTGTCCAGCGCCTTGGGGTCGAACACATGCAGCTCGAACAGCAATGCCGCGATCCGGGTGTCGGCGTCGGACGACAGTTGCGCCAGCACCGACGCCACCTGTTGCGCAAATTCCATCGCGTCCTGCCCGGTGCGCAGCAGCTTGCCGGAATAGACCGGACGCACGAAGTCGAGCGCGTCCATGATCCGCGCAGCATCGGCGGCCGACATGCCTGCGCTCAGTTGCGATTGTTCAGTTGCAATGGAAACCATTCGTCTCTTTATATCGCGGCCCGGTCGGGCCACTGTTTTATTCCTTCAGAAACCCAGCCACCGCTTCGATCTGGTCCGCATGCAGCAAGGTGGGCGCATGGCCGATGCCGGCAAATTCAAGCAGGCGGGCCCGTGGCCCGCGCTGGGTCATTTTCTGCGCAGTCTCCACACTGAGCAGGTCGGATTGCTGTCCGCGCAGCAGCAAGGTCGGACAGGTGATCGCATCGTAGGCGGCCCACAGCGCCGCTTCCGATTTGACTGCAATTTCGGGCGTAATGCCCTTGACCGATTCAGCCACGCCCAAATCGTAATTGCGGGTCCACATGCCGTTTTCATCCTGTCGCAATACATCGGTCGCCAGCTTGCGCCATTGGTCCTCGGTATGCGGGCCGAATGGCGCCGATATCATCCGTACGTAATTGATTGCATCTTCCAGCTGTTCGAACCGGATCGGCTGGCCGATGTATTCGCCGATACGCGCCAACGCCCCCGGGTTGACCAGCGGCCCGACGTCATTGATCACCAGCCTTGCAATCGGCGTGCCCGGCAAAGATGCGAGCGCCATGCCGATCAGCCCGCCCATCGAGGTGCCAACCCATGCGAGCTGTTCGACATTGAGCCGTGCGACCAGCGTCACCATGTCGGCGACGTACTGCGGTATCTGGTAATGCGCCGGATTGCGCAAGCGGTCTGAGCGCCCGCGCCCGGCCACGTCCGGACAGATCACGCGGAAATCCTTGCACAAGACTTGGGCAAGCGCATCAAAATCGTCCGATACCCGCGTCACGCCGTGCACGCAGACCACCACATCCGGATTGTCGGCACGGCCCCATTCCTTGTAGGTCATCCGATGCAGGCCGGACGGCGACAGACACTGGACGACATGGCGGGTGGCATTGTTCATTGGGCAGATGGCAGCACTGGTAAAACTACGGTTGGGCTAACCCGCCATTTTACCGTGCTTGGCTTTAAAATCCGGGTAGCGCTCGATGTCAGCCTGGGCAGCGCCCAGGCACACAAACCACAACAACTCCAAGGCAAGGCTCAACATGCAAAACAAGTCACTCAAGGGCAAGACTGCCCTGGTCACCGGCTCCACCTCCGGCATCGGTCTTGGCATAGCCCGTGCGCTGGCGGCGGAAGGCGCCAATATCGTTTTCAACGGCTTTGGCGATGCCGCCGAGATCGCTGCACTGCAAGCGGCCGTTGCCACCGAGTTTGGCGCAAAAACGTTCTACCACGGTGCGGACATGTCAAAACCGGAGCAGATTGCCGACATGATGGCGGCTGCCGCACGCGAATTCGGCCGGGTCGATATCCTGGTCAACAATGCCGGCATACAGCACGTCGCCAATATCGAAGACTTCCCGATCGAGAAATGGGACGCGATCATCGCCATCAACCTGAGCTCCGCCTTCCACACCACACGCCTGGCCTTGCCGGCGATGAAGGCTGCCAACTGGGGCCGCATCATCAACATCGCCTCGGTCCATGGCCTGGTGGCGTCGACGCAAAAATCGGCCTATGTGGCAGCCAAGCACGGCATCATCGGCTTTACCAAGGTCACGGCCCTGGAAACTGCGCAGACCGGCGTTACCTGCAATGCGATATGCCCGGGCTGGGTGCTGACACCGCTGGTACAGAAACAGGTCGACACGCGCGCCGCAACCGGCGGGATTTCAAATGAGGAGGCAAAGAAGGATTTGCTGGCGGAGAAGCAGCCGTCGGGCGAATTCGTCACGCCCGAACAATTGGGTGCGCTGGCTGTCTTCATGTGCAGCGAGACTGCCAGCCAGGTGCGCGGCGTGGCGTGGAACATGGATGGCGGCTGGGTAGCCCAGTAAGCAGCAACAGCAGCGAAAACTGGCGGAGAAGCCGGATCCCCGCCGCTGGCATGCGGCATGACCCGAAACGAAACCGGGGCCTGCATGGCCCCGGTTTCGTCAGTCCACCACCACCGCTTTCAGCTCACTGCGCTGGTATCCAGCGGTGCTTCCGTCTTGGCGACGATTTCTTCCTTGGTCACTCCGGGCGCCAGTTCAAGCAGCTTCAGGCCCTGCTCCGTCACATCAATGACGCCGAGGTCGGTGATGATGCGGTCGATCACCCGCACGCCGGTCAGCGGCAGGTTGCATTGCTTGAGTATCTTGAATGAGGTCGAACCATCCTTGTTGCGGGCAACGTGCTCCATCAGCACCACGACCCGCTTGACCCCGGCGACCAGGTCCATCGCGCCGCCCATGCCCTTGACCATCTTGCCCGGAATCATCCAGTTGGCGAGATCGCCGTATTCCGAAACCTGCATCGCGCCGAGAATGGCGATGTTGATCTTGCCGCCGCGAATCATCGCAAACGAATCCGCCGAGCTGAAATACGATGCGCCGGGCAAAGCCGTCACGGTCTGTTTGCCGGCGTTGATCAGGTCCGGATCAACGGCGTCGTCGGTCGGGAACGGTCCAATGCCCAGCAAGCCGTTTTCGGATTGCAGCCAGACTTCAATGTCGGTGGGGACGTAATTCGCCACCATGGTCGGCAAGCCGATGCCCAGGTTCACATAAAAACCGTCCTGCAATTCCTGCGCCGCCCGGGCGGCCATTTCTTCACGCGTCCATGCCATGTCTTTTCTCCGATTTTCTGTGGTTCGCCGTCGGCTCAGTTCGGGCGTACGGTGCGCTGCTCGATCCGCTTTTCCGGATTCGCATTGAGCACGATGCGGTGAACGAAAATGCCGGGAGTGTGTACATGGTCCGGGTCGATTTCACCCACCTCGACCAGCTTCTCGACTTCGACGATGGTGATCTTGCCCGACATCGCGACGTTGGGATTGAAGTTGCGCGAAGTCTTGTTGTAGACCAGGTTGCCGGATTTGTCGGCCATCCAGGCCTTGACCAGCGCCACATCGGCCACCAGCGATCGCTCCAGCACGTACTGTTCGCCGTCGAATTCGCGCACATCCTTGCCGTCGGCGACGATGGTGCCCACGCCAGTCTTGGTGAAGAAAGCGGGAATGCCGGCGCCGCCGGCGCGCAGCTTCTCGGCCAGCGTGCCCTGCGGCGTGAATTCCAGCTCCAGTTCACCAGCCAGGTACTGGCGCTCGAATTCCTTGTTTTCACCGACGTAGGAAGCAATCATTTTCCGGATCTGGCGGGTACCGAGCAACAGGCCAAGGCCGAAACCGTCGACGCCGGCATTGTTGGAGATGGCAGTCAGGTTCCTGACGCCGGAATCCCGCACCGCAGCGATCAGCGCTTCGGGGATGCCGCACAGGCCAAAACCACCCACCGCGATTGTTTGCCCGTCCTTGACGACACCGGCGATTGCACTGGCGGCGTCGGGGTAAACTTTCTTCATACCAAGCCTCTTATTTGTGTAAAGTATCGACCAGCCCGGCGTCTCTGGCCAGGCAAACAGCAGCATAGTTTGCGCCCTGCAGCAGCACAATACCGTAGAAGTACGGAAGGCCGATTTTAATGCAAGCGTACACGCACCCCGCTATCCCTCTCCATCTGCCCCGCCGTCCGGCATTGCGCCGCATCTCACGGACATGAACGCCGTGCACGTTATCGATTTCGAAAGTATTTTCCGCAACGCACCGATCGGCATGTGCGTGTCGGAAAACCGTGTGATCCAGGCCAGCAACCTGTTCCTGGCCAACATGTTCGGTTATCCGGCCGAGTCCCTCTGTGGCCTGTCTTTTTCGGTGCTCTACCCTTCTACCGACGAATTCGAACGCACCGGCGCGCGCATCGTGCCGATCATGAATGCGCTTGGACACTACTCCGACGAGCGGATCATGAAACGCGCAAATGGCGAGCTGTTCTGGTGCCACGTGACCGGGAAGTCGATGATAAGGACGGAGGTCCACGCCGCCGGCATCTGGACTTTCGAAGATCTGAGCGCCAAGCGTCCGGTCACGGCGGCACTGCCGCCGCGCGAACGCGAAATCGCCGCGCTGCTGGTGGAAGGCAAGACCAGCAAGCAGATCGGCCGCCAGGTCGGCCTGTCGCCCCGCACGGTCGAGATGCACCGCGCCAAGCTGATGCGCAAATTCTGCGCAGCGACCTCAAGCGAACTGGTGAACCGGCTGCTCGGTGTTGCGCGCGGGCCGGCGCCGATCACAGGCGCGACATCGGACACGGCCGCAGTGTCCGAGGCCTGACCGGTCAGTAGGCCGACATGCCGTCGTCGGCGGTCATGATCGCCCCATTGATGAAGCGCGATTCATCGCCCGCCAGCAGCAGCAACAAGCCGTCCAGGTCCTCCGGCTTGCCAACGCGCTTGCGCGGCAGCATGTTGATCAGTGCCTGCCCTTGCTCGCTGGCAAAGTGATCATGATTGATCTCGGTCTCGATATAGCCGGGGCAGATCGCATTGACGTTGATGCCGTAGCGACCCCATTCGACCGCCATCGACTTGGTCATGTGCACCACACCGGCCTTGCTCATGCAATAGACACCGATCTGCGGCAGCACCTTCAGACCGGCAACCGACGCAATGTTGATGATCCGATGCTGCTTGTTAGGCTCGCCCTTGGCGCGGGTAATCATGCGCTTGGCGGTCTCCTGGGCGACGAAAAACGCACCGCGCAGGTTGGTGTCCATCACGAAGGCATAGTCATCCGGCGTGACATCGACCAGCCGGCGGGTGTTGGATACACCGGAATTGTTGACCAGGATATCGATCGGACCCGCTTCGGTCTCGGCATGGGCGATGGCCGCCTTGATACTGGCGTAGTCCGTCACGTCCAGGCTGACCACATGGGCAGCACCGCCGTCGGACTCGATCTCGGCCCGCAATTCCTTCAGGCGCTCCTGCCGGCGGGCAGCCAGCACGACCTGCGCACCGGCCTGTGCCAGCACTTTCGCAAAGCGCGCACCCAGACCGCTGGAAGCGCCGGTCACCAGCGCGATCTTGCCTTCAAAATTGACTTCTATTGCCACGGAATGTCTCCTGTATGGCCCCGCATGCTGCGATCGGGCGCAGCAGGCAAGGCGATGATTACATGAAGCCGGCGGCCTGGGCACCGGCCTCGTCTAGCATTCTCGCTCAAAATCCCTGACAATTCGACCACTCGTCAAAACAATCAGATCACCGAGATTCCATCCCCATGACCACCAGCGCAGAACTGCTCGAACAATACGGCCCCCGCGAAGCAATGGAGTACGACGTCGTCATCGTCGGCGGCGGGCCCGCTGGCCTGGCCGCGGCGATCAGGCTCAAGCAGCTGGCAGCGGACAAGGGCAGCGAGGTGAATGTCTGCGTGCTCGAAAAAGGCGGCGAGCTGGGCGCGCACATCCTGTCCGGCGCGGTGATGGACCCGCGTGCGATGAATGAACTGTTCCCGGACTGGAAGGCGCTGGGCGCGCCATTGGATACGCCAGTCTCGGAAGACCGCTTCCTGTTCCTGACCGAAACAAAAGCATTCAAGACACCAGGCTGGATGCTGCCGGGCTGCTTCCAGAACCATGGTAACTATGTGGTTTCACTGGCCAATGTGGTGCGCTGGCTGGGACAGCAGGCCGAATCCCTTGGCGTTGAAATATTCCCGGGCTTTCCGGCAGCGGAAATACTGTATGCCGAGGATGGCGCGGTAAAAGGCGTGGCGACCGGCAACATGGGCGTGGACCGCGAAGGCAATCCAACTGACGCCTTCCAGCTTGGCATGGAGCTGCACGCGAAGTACACGCTGTTTGCCGAAGGCGCGCGCGGCCACCTGGGCCGCCAGCTGACAAGCAAGTTCGACCTGGCCCGCGGCCGCGATCCACAGACCTACGGCATCGGCATCAAGGAACTATGGGAAATCGATCCGGCGCGCCACCAGCCGGGCCTGGTGATCCATACCGCGGGCTGGCCGCTGGACTCGGACACCTATGGCGGCTCCTTCCTCTACCACATGGACAACAACCAGGTCGCTGTCGGCTATGTGGTCGGCCTGGGTTACGAGAATCCCTACCTGTCGCCGTATGAAGAGTTCCAGCGTTACAAGACCCATGCAGCGATCCGGCCGTTCTTTGAAGGCGCCAAGCGGATTTCCTATGGCGCGCGCGCGATCGTCGCCGGCGGCCTGCAGTCGCTGCCCAAACTGACTTTCCCTGGCGGTGCGCTGCTCGGTTGTGACGCCGGCTTCCTGAATGCCAGCCGCATCAAGGGCAGCCATGCCGCA
>NZ_JAUSNH010000248.1 GCF_030645335.1 Lacisediminimonas sp.
AGCGGCACAACGCATTTTGCAGGCGATCCCAGGACTGGAATTCGTCGACCTGCAGCAGCCGCGGGTCGGCTACATGTGCAATACGCTGCAGCCGCTGCCGGACTACAAGCGGGAAGTGCATCGCGAACTGCTGCAAGCCGCATCCGCCGCCGGGGTGGATACCCTGGCCGGCGTCTATCACGCCTGTCACCGCGAGCTGTGCAGCCATGAACGCGACTGGCCATTCGAGGTAGTGAATTTCCTTGAACTGCTCGGCGAGAGCATGGGCATTCATTACGAAGACCATTTCAAGCGCCTCAAGAAAATGCAGGACGTCGACGCAATTTTTGCCGATGTCGCTGCGCTGGCTGACCGCTACGGCATGCGCCCCGAAGAAGTCAAGGATGTCATCCGGCGCGACCTGATCGGCGAACAGCCACTGGCATTGCGTACTGTACCCGTCACATCGTCAACGAAGGAGTAAATCCGATGAAGTTCCAGAAGACACTACTGATGGCCGGCGCGGCGTTGGTGCTGACCGCCGGCATGACCAGCGTCAATGCCCAGCAAAAGCTCAAGCAAGTGACGGTGCTGCAGCCGGTGCCGCAGATCGATATCCGCAACGCGCCGTGGGCAGTCGCCGCCGAAATGGGCTGGCTGGCGCAAGAGGGCCTGGAAGTCAATATCCAGACCACCAAAGGCGCGACCGTGCTGATCCAGCAAGTCTTGAATGGCACAGCGCAATACGGCATGCCGCCACCAGAGAACGCAGTGATTGCCTATTCCAAGGGCGCGCCGCTGAAGTTCTTCTATTCATCGACCTCGCGCAGCCCGTTTCCGCTGGCCGTACTGGCCGACGGACCGATCAAGTCGGTCGCTGACCTCAAGGGCAAGAATATCGGCTTGCATTCGCTGACCGCAGTGCAGTTCTACACCACCCAGGCCATACTCGGCTCGGCCGACCTCAAGCTCAATCGTGATTTCCGGATGATCGATGTCGGCGCCGGTGCGGCCGCCTTGAAAGCGCTGCAGGAAGGCCAGATCAGTGCGCTGTCGACCAATGTGCTGAACTATGCCGGCTTTGAAAACCGCGGCGCGAAATTTCGCTATATCAGCACACCGCAGATGGACACGATCTTTGGCTGGGGCATGATGACCAGCGACGCCTACCTGAAAGCCAACCGCAAGGAAGCCGCCGGTTTAGCGCGTGCCTTCACAAAGGGGCATGTGTTTTGCCGCCAGAACGGACCGGCCTGCGTGGCCGCCTATTTCAAGAAATTCCCGGCTGCGATGACCACTGGCATCAGCGCCGAAGAAGCAACGAAAGAACACTTGCGCGTATTGAAAGTGTTCCTCGACTATGCGCCGCAAACGCCGGGCAAGCCCTGGGGATATTACGAACCCTCGGCCTGGAAGACCGTGGTTGATTACATGGTCGCCACTTCCCAGCTCGAAAAGGCAGTCGATCCGGCCGGCCTGTACACCAACGACCTGATCGGCGAGATCAACGATATGCGCGTGGCCGACGCTGCGCCCCGCAAGTAAGCCGGCAACCTGGACGGATCGAACCATGGCGAGCAATGAGGCGGAAATCGCGGGTGCGGGCATCAAGGGCTACCACGACGTCGGTGGCGACCCCGGCGCTGCAGTTGAATGCGTGGAAGCGCCCTGGCTGTACTGGCAAAAGGTGACGGAATCCTTGCGCAATGTGCTCGGCGACGCCAGGCGCAACCTGGTTTCCGTGGATGAAATCCGGCGCGTGTTTGAAACCTTCGGCAAGGACAGATACGATGCCGGCTTCTACGAACGGCGCACTGAAGCGCTGGCCTTCCTGTTGGTTGAAAAGCAGGTGCTTTCCTGGCCTGAACTGGAACAGCGGATGGCCGCGATTGCAGCCCGCTCCGGGGCCGAAGCGGCAGGCCGGTAATTGAGCGGGCGTTTCCAGCCTGGTCAACGTGTGCGCGTCATCGACCTCGGGTTGGCGGGGCATGTGCGCACGCCATTTTACGTGCGCAAGCATATCGGTCGGGTGGAGCGATATTGCGGCGCGTATGCCAATCCCGAGCGCCGGGCGTATGGCGACCCGAGCCCGCCGCGCATCAATCTGTACCGGATCCGCTTCCTGCAACGCGATCTGTGGCCGGATTATGCAGGTCGCCCGGATGACACGGTCGAGATAGAAATTTACGAACATTGGCTGGAACCGGCCGACACGGACATATGACATGAGCACACACCATCATGACGGTCATGACCACGATGACCATGATCACGGCCACGGCCACGGCCATGACCATTCCGCCGCTGCCGGCGGCAAGCCGGACATCGGGCCGGAGAATTCGCGCTACGAGTTGATGGCCAAGGCAATGCGTGAGCTGCTGATCGAAAAAGGCGTGCTCAGCGCAGAGGAAGTGCGCAGCATGATCGAAAAGCTGGAGTCCCCCGGCGAGCATCTCGGTGCGCGCATCGTTGCGCGCGCCTGGACCGATCCCGACTACAAGGCGCGCCTGCTCGACAATGCCAAGGCGGCCTGCACCGAGCTCGGCATCGCGGCGACGGAGGCGCAGATAATCGTCGTGGAAAACACGCCGACGCTGCACAACGTGATTGTCTGCACGCTGTGCTCCTGTTATCCGCGCTCGATACTGGGCCAGCCGCCTGCCTGGTACGTCAGCCTGGATTATCGCTCGCGCACCATCCGCGACCCGCGCACGGTACTGGCAGAGTTCGGTCTGTCGATTGCGCCTGCGGTCGCGGTTCGTGTCCACGACAGCACGGCCGACATGCGCTACCTGGTGCTGCCGATGCGGCCGGAAGGCACCGACGGCTACGATGAGCAACAGCTCATCGCGTGCGTGAACCGTGACAGCCTGATCGGCACGGCGCTGGCCAGGGCGCCGATGGCGGCTTGAGCAGCGCACCAGCATTGGCAATCGACGCCAGTCGGCGTGTGCATGATTGCAGCGATGCTGCGCAAAATTGCCTTTTGTGAGGAAGTTGAATGATGGGACTTGAATTTCACATGATTGCCGGCGCACCGGATCCGGTTGCACCGTTCAGCCACGCGGTGGAGTCCGATGGCTGGGTGTTCCTGACCGGCCAGATGCCCTTCGTCGACACCGCCAACGACAAAGCCTATCCGGAAGGGATAGAGGCGCAGACCCGGCAGGTGATGAAGAACCTGGACAAGGTGCTGGCCGGGATCGGACTGGGCCTGCAGCACATTGCCTCGGTGCGCATCTACCTGCTGCACTTCGATGAAGATTATGCGGCGATGAATGCGGCGTACGCCACCTATTTCCCGCCAGGCCGGCGGCCGGCGCGCACCTGCATCGGCGTGTCCGGACTGGCCAGGGGCGCGCGCATCGAAATCGATATGGTGGCAAGGCGTCCTGACCTGCCGGGCTGAGGGCCGGCGCTTGACGGTGGTCACTGCCAGGCATTGTTGACGTGGGTTAGCTTGGACAATTTGTCCGGCGTCAAGCGGGTGCGGCGCTGCGAGGCGGAAAATTGCCTCTTGAGCATTTGACGATCTACCCTGCGCGCCATGAGCACCGAGCGTCCCGCCGTCATTCGACATGCCGTCATGCCGGGTGGCATCACGCCGAACTGGACCGACTACGACGGCCTGCGCAGCCGCTTTTCCTGGGGCCAGGCGCGGCGCGAACTTGAGGGCTTGCCAGGCGGCGGACTCAATATTGCCTGGGAAGCGGTTGAGCGCCATGCGCGCGGCGTCGCCGCCAGCCGGATTGCGCTGCGCTTCCTCGGGCAGGACAGTGTCAGCACGCTCACCTATGCCGAACTGTCGGCGGCCAGCAACCGTTTTGCCAATGTCCTGCGCCAGCTCGGTGTCGCCCGCGGCGAGACCGTGTTCCTGCTGGCCGGCCGCATCCCTGCGCTGTATATCGCGATGCTGGGCGCATTCAAGAACGGCAATGTCGTCTGCCCGCTGTTCTCCGCGTTCGGACCGGAGCCGATCGCCACCCGCATGCGGCTGGGCGATGCGCGGGTGCTGGTCACCACTGAGCCACTATACCGGCGCAAGATTGCGCAACTGCGCGAGCAACTGCCCGGACTGCGCCATGTCTTGCTGGCCAGCGCCGACGGCCAGCTTGCCGCCGCCCCAGCGGCCATTCCCGAAGGCACGCATGACCTGGATGCGCTGATGCGCAATGCCAGCGCCGGTTTTGAAACCGTTGCCACCACTGAAGACGACCTTGCGCTGCTGCATTTCACCAGCGGCACCACCGGCACGCCCAAGGGCGCATTGCATGTGCATGGCGCAGTCGTCACGCACTGGGCAAGCGGCAAGTACGCGCTCGACCTGCATGACGGCGACATATTCTGGTGCACCGCCGATCCGGGCTGGGTGACCGGCACTTCCTACGGCATCATTGCGCCCTTGCTGCATGGCGTGACCTCGATCATCGATGTGGCCGAGTTCGACGTGCAGCGCTGGTACGACATCCTCGCGCAACAGCAGGTCAGCGTGTGGTACACCGCGCCGACCGCGATCCGGATGATGATGAAGGCAGGGCCAGGGCCGGCGCGCAATCACCGCTACCCGCAGCTGCGCTTCATCGCCAGTGTCGGCGAGCCGCTCAATCCGGAGGCGGTATGGTGGGGCCAGGACGTGTTCGGCCTGCCGGTACACGACAACTGGTGGCAGACCGAGACCGGCGGCATCATGATTGCCAACACGCCTGGCTTCGATATCAAGCCAGGCTCGATGGGGCGGCCCTTGCCCGGCATCGATGCCTGCATCGTCGAGCGCAACGAGGCGGGCGAAATCCGCGTGATCGAGCAGCCGGGGCAGCAGGGCGAACTCGCGCTGCGGCGTGGCTGGCCGTCTATGCTGCGCGGCTACCTGCACAATGAAGAGCGTTACCGCAAGTGCTTTGCCGACGGCCTGTACCTGAGCGGCGACCTGGCGCGGCGCGATGCCGACGGCTATTACTGGTTCGTCGGCCGCAGTGACGATGTGATCAAATCCGCCGGCCACCTGGTGGGGCCGTTCGAAGTCGAGAGCGCACTGATGGAGCACCCGGCTGTGGCCGAGGCCGGCGTCATCGGCAAGCCCGACCCGACCATTGGCGAAAGCATCAAGGCGTTCGTATCGCTGAAAAGCGGCGTGCAGGCGAGCGAGGCCTTGCGCATGGACTTGCTGGCGCATGCCCGCAGCCGGCTGGGGGCGGCGGTGGCGCCGAAAGAGATCGACTTTTTGCCGGTATTGCCGCGCACCCGCAGCGGCAAGATCATGCGCCGCCTGCTGAAGGCGCGCGAGCTTGGCTTGCCCGAGGGCGACATCTCCACCCTGGAGGCGGGGGCCTAGATGGACCCGCCCGACGCTGCGCTGGGCGCACCGGACGCACGCGATGCAGCCAACGGCGGCCAGCCCTCGCCGGCGCCGGCCGACCAGGACCTGGCGCTGGCGTTGCTGGAAGACATGTTGCGGGTGCGCCGCATGGAAGAAGCCTGCGCGCAGCTATACGGGCAAGGAAAAATCCGTGGCTTCCTGCACCTTTATATCGGCCAGGAGGCGATTGCAGCGGGCGCGATGCGGGCCTTGGCGGCCGGCGACAATGTGGTGGCAACCTATCGCGAACATGGCCATGCGCTGCTGCGCGGCATTGCGCTGCGTCGGATCATGGCGGAAATGTTCGGCAAGCGCGATGGCTGCTGCCGCGGTCGCGGCGGATCGATGCACCTGTTCGATCGCGCCACGCACTTTTTTGGCGGCAATGCCATCGTCGGCGGCGGTCTGCCCCTGGTTACCGGGCTGGCGCTGGCCGATCGCATGCAGCAACAGTGGCGCGCCAATGTCTGTTTTTTTGGCGAGGGCGCTTGCGCTGAAGGCGCATTCCACGAATCCATGAACCTGGCTTCCCTGTGGAAGTTGCCGGTGTTGTTCATCTGCGAAAACAATCTCTATGCGATGGGCACGGCGCTGGCGCGCTCGCAGGCATGTACCGATCTGTGCCTGCGCGCGCGCAGCTATGGCATGCCGGCGATGGAAGTCGACGGTATGGACGTGCTCGCCGTGCATGCGGCCGTCAGCCAGGCCGCGCGGCAAGTCCGTGACGGCGGCGGCCCGCTGTTCCTGGCGTGCCAGACCTACCGCTTCCGCGCGCATTCGATGTTCGATCCCGAACTCTACCGAGACAAAGCCGAGGTGGAAGCGTGGAAAGAGCGCGGCCCGATCCATACTTTCACGGCGAGATTAAAGCGCGTCGGCATGCTTACCGAGCAAGCCTTCCTGGAGATGGATGCGCGCGCAACTGAAGAAATTGCCGATGCGATCGCCTTTGCCGATGCGGCCGAGCCGGAACCGGTGGCCGACTTGCTGCGCGACCTGACGACGCCCGCGCTGCCTGGAATGCCTGGAGCAGCGGCGTGAAGACCAGCTACCGCGAAGCGCTGCGGCAAGCCTTGCGCGCGGCAATGCGGGCCGACGCCCGCGTTTTCCTGATGGGGGAAGACGTTGGCAGTTACGGCGGCTCGTATGCCGTATCCAAGGATTTTCTCGGCGAATTCGGCGCCGAGCGGGTGCGCGACACCCCGTTGTCCGAGCTGGGATTCGTCGGCGCAGGGATCGGTGCGGCGCTGGGCGGCATGCGGCCGGTGGTCGAGATCATGACGGTCAATTTCAGCCTGCTGGCGCTGGACCAGAT
>NZ_JAUSNH010000227.1 GCF_030645335.1 Lacisediminimonas sp.
ATAAGCTGTCTTTCGGACTTGCTTAGATACACAGGTATGTAACGTCGCATAATTTCATTTATTCCTATTGATATTTTAAGCAAGCGCACCGAACTCAGCTGGAAAGCCAGCACTCGTTGGATTCGCTTTCGCTTCAAGAAAATAACTTTCATTCCATTGACGCGCTTGCCAACTCATTTGCGTCATCGCACCCAGCAACGATTGTCCTGACTGGGTAGTAAGCTCGCAGTTATTTGTGTACAGAATCTGGTTTAATTCACTATCGAAACAAAACACGGATGCGCCAGCATCGGCCAGCGCATAATTCAGATGCAGTAATCTATAAAGAATGGCTTCGCGATTTTCCTCAGGCAGCACACCAAATCGGCATTCAATCAGGATGCGATCGCTGGCGGTAACAAGCGAGTGAACAACAGCGAACGGATAGCCATCCAGCTCCATTTCCATGGCGACTACTTCATCCGATTCCGGTCTGCTGGGGCGAGGCGGATAACCCAGCTCCTTGCAGACGTCATCGACGAGTATGAAAAAATCATTTCTGAACTTCATTGCGTCTGTCACATTGCCCCCTTGGGAGTTCCTTGTTCGCTTGCCGATCAGGCAAGCGTCTCGAATAAACTGACACCGTTGTCAACGCTGTCATCTTCCAGGTAGTACGAGCGGCGCCATTCCTTTGCCCGTTTGGCCAGTGCCCGCATTTCGTCCATTAACGCTCTGGCGTTGGTCTCGGCAAGGCTTTCGCTGCTGGTGAAGATCACAGCACCGGTGCGTGAATCGGCCCCAAACGTGGCCTGGTGCTCACGGGCCATGATCAAATTCACCTGGAGCAGACGCGTCAACACAGGCACCACCTGTCCCGGCGGCGGCAAACCGAAGTTACATTCGATCAAAATGTGCTGCGGCCGCTGGTCCGGTACGTGCACGACCTCAAACGACACTTCGTCCACTTCAATTTCCATGGAGAGCGGCTCTGACGGTTCATGCGTCATGGCCGGCGGCGGAAATCCAAGATCCCGGAAAACGTCTTCGACCAGATCGATAAACCGCCGTCGCCACTGATAGTTATCGCTCACAAGACCTCCGGTGAATAGTTGAGGCGGGTTTGGGCGCTTTTCTTGAGCAAAGCGGCCCCCCCTCATAGCCGTGCTCACGCTGTCGGGTATGTAACAAGACAAGTGGGTTGGTTCCGGAATAATGGCGGCCATCGCTGCCTCCGCCGCAATCCGGCGGCTGTTCCGGTGACTGAATCAAATGGGCCCGGCATGCAGCAGACAGAAATGCCCCCTTGCCTGCTGCTCGCAGCGCGCTCAATCCAACTATGGATTTTTTTCAGGGACGCTTGCCGACTGCGGGATCATCGGCGGAAGGGGGAGTACGCGATTGAGCGACTTCAATGCGTCCGCCAATTCCGCTGCGGCGCTATAAAGCTCGGAAGCGCCGGTCATCTTTTCCTCGGGGATCGTCTCGAATTGTCCCGATAAAAGAGCATTGTCAGCATCAGGCCTGACAGCGACTTTTCCCGGCGGGACGCCTTCGATTTCTAGCCGACCGATAATCGGCACTGCGCTGGCGGAATTGACTGCATCATCTGGTTCAGCGAGATTCGGATCTGGCTTTTCCAGGCCATTCATCTCATCATCATAGGAATTCCGCATTGCATTTCCGGCAGCAGGCGTGGTCAGTGTCCGCGTAACAGTATGCGGTGTCATAGATGAAAGAAAGGGCCGCCTGGCCACTACTGAAGGCTCAGATGCGGATAGGGCTATCGCCGCGGCTGGATTGGTACGACGTTGCGTTGGTCGATAATCTGCCGGCCTGGCGGAATTTGGCGAAGGTGCAGGGGCAGACTGCGTGGGACTGTAGCTGCCGAATCGCAATCTGCGCATCCGTTCAAGCACCTCATCCACTTCACAAAGCAGTAACTCCACCGACTGCTGCTGCAGTTCATTCTTTCGAACGCGTAACGCTAGGTCTTTGGCACCGCCCTTGGCTGGACGCGACGCCGGATTTTTCTGCGCCGTGACGGTCTGGTCGGCCTTATTGCCCTTTCTGGGAACATCTATACTCATCTGCGGCTCCTGGTCTTTTACCGTTGAGGCCGAGATCGCCAGTGCAATATCTGCACGCCACTGGCGTTCGGAATATATTAGCGAGCGATTGCCGCACACTAGATCATCAGTAACAAAACCGGGCTGGCGGTTCCCCGTTTTGGCGATCAACCTATCTGCATTAGTTTGACGCTTTGGTTAAAGCGAGCCTACCTGCCGATGGAAAAAGGTGTCGTTATGGTCAAGGCCCGAGGCAGGCGACGGCTGACCTGGCGCGGAGGGGTCGGGCCGCGTAGCGTTGTCATCGATTTCTCTTTGCCACCGTTGTCGCTGGTCGAAAATTGCCTGCTTGAGCTTTCCCGCTAGTTCGCCTTGTTCATGCCGCTCAATCAAATGCTCCATCTGCATCAGCCGGTCAACCATGCTGGCGGCAATTTTCAAATATTGCGCGCGCTTCGCACCCGAGGCGACCAGTGAGGGAACAGGCATTTCGAGTAGCTGCCCCGACAATAAAAATTGCATGGCTAAGGCATGGTCGGCCGCGCCGCTGGCACCAGCAAGGGCGCGGGCCAGCTGATCCAATTTATCGACCCAGCTTTGCAGGCTTGACTGTTCTGCAGGTGGTTTGCCGGCTTTGCTGCCCGCGACCGACTGGTCTTCCATGCCGATCGCCGGATGGGCAACGCCCTTTTCCGATGCGGGTTCGGCAGCTTGCGTCCTTGCGATCTCCTGATCCAGCAGAGCCAATGCGCCATGCAATTGCGCAGCCCGTTGGTTGGTCCGCGATTCCTGCTCGAGGAAGCCCATCAGGTAGCGTAGTTGCCCCCGAGTGAACGCAACCTCGGCCAGCTCTTCTGGCTGCGGTTGCGGCGGCGCAGCAAGCAACGCGTCTTGTTCGCGCCCTGCCCGACTGCGGACGTGGTCGTTGGCCGGCTGGTCGGTCCCATTGTGTTCTGATTTCTGTACTGCCACTGCGGGCTTTGATGCGAGGCGATCACGCCGCAGAATCTCGCCGCGCCGCTCGTCCTGCAAAGCGCCGGCTGCTCGGTCCCTGGCATGCTCCACGGACAAGCGCGTTACGCGCTGTTGTTCCTGGTCACCGGAATGCGAAGGCCTGCGCTCATGCTTGGATCGATCGAACTTTCGGCTGCGGTCATTGGCAATCGCTCGCTCGCCGTCTTCCTGATGAGCCAGCGAGTCAAGTCGAACATCCTTTGATTTCGCTTCTTTGTGCCGATGCTGCTCGGTCAGCTTCTCGAGTTGCCTCAGGACTGTGTCCAGTTGCTGTTCATTGCCGGCTCGCGTCAACGACTCTGGATCCTCACAAAGCGACTTGAGCCACGGCGTCCCGTCATTATTGGCTTCTGGCAGCGAAATGTGCGCAGCAGCTACGGCAACCGAATCTGGAATGCGCAGGGACAGCTTTTGCTGACCTGATCCGGAATGGCGACTTGCCAACAGGGCTGCGGCGTGCCGACTCGCCGCGTTGGCAGTACCTGGCGACTTTGTAGTCCGTAACCGCGCGGGTTGCCGGCAATCTTCATCAGCAGCGATCGGGGTCTGCTCATGCCTTGGGATGCTGCTCGCTGGCCGCGTGCTGTGCGATGTGTCCAGCGCTTTCATCAGCCCAAGTATGGCCGCTGGCGGCGCCTGACGGGCCCGCTGCCGGAGCGCGACCAGTCCGGAAATCCTGTACGCGGCTTCAGCGCGTCGCTTCTTGCGCTGGCGTACCCGTTGCTCTTCTTCTGCACGCGAACTCACAGGACGTACCATGATTTCCCCGACTCATTCCACCAGCGCTGATGATGCATCCGCAAGCGGTGGCTTTTCCGGCTCCATCCCCGGGAAGCGGAGTGGCAATTTCTCGCGTACGTGGTAGTCGATCAGCTCCCTGGTGGCCTGTTCTTCTGTCACGTCCGGATCGCAGGAGTAGTAGAAGCAGCGATCCTGGTCGGGATTGAGCGCACGAATCCGCATGGGCTTGAATCCGACTCGCACCAACGACCGTACCGAACGGACATTGTCGTCGTAGATCGAGGTATAAAACTGGGTAATGCCCATCTGGCGGGCGTAGTCGCAAAGCAGGCTGGCAGCTGGCCCGGACAAGCCCTGCCCTTGGTAGTCGACCCCGACCCAGAAGCAAAAATAGGAAGCATGGGCGGAGTTGGACAGACAGACATAGGCAACCAGTCCGTGGTCCCGATGCATCACGGCATAAGCGTGTCGCCCCACCTCGTCGTCATGTTCAACGATCCATTTGCGGGCTTGCTCTACCGTGCTCAGTGCCTGGAGTCCGGTCATGATGGCGATCTGCGGGTCTCGATACTGGACGAGCAAGGCCTCTGCATGCATGCAGTCAAGCGGCTCAAGAACGAGCGGCAGGGTCGGATGCGCAATCGGCTTGCGCCATGCATTATCGAAGAGAGCACGCCGTTCAAGCAGTCGTGCCTTTACTTCGCAAGCAATGGGATCTTGCCGATCGATCGACAATGCCTCCTCGAGCAAGCTGCTGGCCAGGTCAGACCTGCCAGTGCGAAGCTCGCACCAGGCAAGATAGCCAAGATCGCTTGCCTGGCGCGGATTGGACTGCAGCCCTCTTTGCAACACCTGGCGGGCGAAGCCCCAATCGCCCATACGCATGGAGACTGCCGCTATTTCCCGGTGCAGGAGGCTTCCATCGACCGGAAGATGCCACCCCCAGACTGCACGGGCGGCCTCTGTCCAGTCGTCCCGGTCAAGTGGCTGATTGTTTTTGATGGACGCCAACACGCTCTGGAAGGCCGTGCTGAACAGTTCCGGATCCGATGCGGCGCATTGCAAATTGATGAGCGCTGAATCGAGCGCCATGCGATCGCGATGCGCTGCCAGTGCCTTCATTGCTGTCAGCAAGGGCGCATGGCGAGCCCATTCATCTTTGTCAAAAATAGAAAATACGCGCTTTGGCAAGTCTCCGGCCTGGCCCGGCGGGCCACCGATGACCGCTTGCATGCAGCGTCGTTGGCTACGCGATTCGACCTCGGTGCAGATGCCACCGCAACGACTGAAATATTCGGCCAGCAGGCGAAAGTTCAATGGGACCATCCCGGTATCCCGGTACGACTGCACCAGCTCCGGAAATGTACGCAGCCGAATGCTGCGATCACTCTCCTCGCCGGGCGCCTCAATCAGCGCCAGATAGCCGTTGGTAGCCATTGAGAACAGGTTTTCCAACGCGCCAACCTCTTCTGTCGGCCACGCCAAGGGCACGCTGTTGAAGCGCGACAAAATTGCTTGCAGCGATGCCGCGAGTCGATCCGGCAAGCAAGCTGGATCGGCCGGCTTCCAGGGGCCGTTGTCCTCGCCCTCATCGCCCTGCAACAAACGTTCGAAAGGCGCTTGAAGCAGCTTTCCATAGTGTGCGGCATACACCTGCTTCGGCCGCGCCGCGAGCATCTGCTGGACAAGAATGGTGACCGGATTTTGGGACCGCCACTCACGCCGTCCCGATTGATGCAACAGGCACGGCAATGCCTGTCGATTCCAAAGCAGCGGCACCATCCAGCCGTCGCTCTCTGCCTGCTGCCATTCAGCTACATCGCGCCATTCGCGAACGTGCATTCGATCCGTTACTACTGGCAGCAAGCGGTAGCGCAGCCGGCCAAGCGCACTACCGGAAAGGCGCTGGCTCAGCGCCTGGTGCATCATCCAGGTGTTGACGCCGGACGCACCGGGCATCAAATCGACGAGGTCAATCGGCTGCGACAGGTCGAGCAAACCTTCATGCAGACAATTTTCCCAATAATTGACGATGACAGCGGCCCAATGTCTGGCGACAAGCGCGTGCATGCGCGGCACCGGCCGGCTCGCCTCGCCGCCAGACGCCGGGTCGGAGGACGTGCTCCGGTTTGTATTGGCGGCCTGTTGCTTGCGCCTGGTAGGAAAGAACGATTGGCTCGGCATACCGCCACCCTCACTGCACTGGTGAGGCGACGATCCTGGGCGTGATCAGGAACAATCGTTCCACACGGGCGTCCAGCGTCGTTTTCTTGCTGAATAGCGCGCCGATCAGCGGAATGTCGCTCAGGCCCGGCACACCATTTCGCCCCTCGGACGAACGGTTGGAATTAAAGCCACCGACCAGCAGGCTTTCACGCTCGCCAATCACAGCCTGGGTACCAATGGTCGTCCGTCGGACGGTAGGCAATTGTCCGACCAGGTTTTCCTGGATCGAGCCGTCCTCGATATCCACGACCAATTGCACGGCCTTGCCGCCGGCCTTGTCTGCAATGATGCGAGGCGTGACCTTCAGCGTGACGCCAACCGACACGGGCGTCACCGTTGCCGTCGATTCGGTGTTGGTCTGGATATAAAAGGTCTCGGACAGATCGATCAATGCGCCAAGATTATCAATTGTCAGGATCGAGGGCCGCAGCATGATCTTGGCCCCGCCCTCCGTTTCCAGCGCATTGATTCGGGCCAGCAGCGACCCGGCTGCATCTGCCAACACGGTTGAAGTGCCGCCCGTGGCCAGTGCGGCAACCGCACCAGCGCCGCCGAAGCCGGCACTGACTTTGCCGCGGCGAATGCTCCAGTCGACCCCCAGCTCGGAAAAGCGGTTGCTGTTGACGTCGACAATCATTGCTTCGATTTCGATCAGCTCGCTGGGCACGTCGAGCAGCTCAATCAATTGCTTGAAAATGACAATGTTCTCTGGCTTGTCCTTGACGATGATGGCATTGAGCCGGGTGTCGGTCTGGATCACGCCGCGCAAGGCCGCGCTGCTGGCTACCGGCGGTGGGCCATAGGCGCCGCCAACGATATCGGGCCGGGAACCTGGGCCGGTCACCGCCTGTGACGCTACAGGCAGTACCGGCCCCAGGTTTTGCAAGGGTGGACGGTTTGCTGAATCATATTGCGCACGCAGCGGGGCCGCCAGATCGGACAACAAGGTGCTGGCTCGCACATCATTTCCGCTCAACAGCGCGCGCAGGATGGTCGCCACGCCGGTCGTCGTGATCTGCTTGTCACGGTAAGTCAAGGTCCGGTCTTCCGCAGTGGCATGGCGCAGCTTGAATACATGCAATTGCTGGTCGGGCGGCGCTGGCGGCAAGTCGGTCACTGTCCTGACAACCATTTCGACATAGGTCGGTGGGCCGGAGACCAGGACCAGGCCACGGTCCGGCACTTCGCCCCAGCCGAATTTCGTTTCGACCACACCAAGGTCGGTCAAAGCCTTCTTAAGGCCGGCCGGAGAAAAGCCGGGCGGCGCAACCGCCTGTGTCTTGCGCTCGCTGCTACGGCTGACATACAGCACACCGTTCTGGTAATACCAGGCCAGGCCGTACGATGCGCTAAGCTGGTTGAGAAACTCGCCTGGCGAAGCTGTCGTAATCCGGCCATTCACCAGCACCGTGCTTGCCTGTACGGCGTCGCTCAGTTGCGCGTCGATGCCGAAGGTGCGTGCGAAGCGCAGCAGTACATCTGCCAGCTTCTGGCTGCTCGCGATATAGGTAAAACTGGTTTCCGCCCAAGGTGGCTGGGCTGCCGGAGCAGACGTTGGCGTGAGCATGAGTGCCAGCGACAGCACCAGTGCGCATGCGACCGAACCGTGCGCGATGTAAGATCTTCCCCTGCGTTTCATCTTCGCCTCCTTTTACAATTTTTCTAATTCACACGCAGGATCAGCCGCCAGTCGGCAATCGCATTGATGAAGCTCTCAAGCGAAGACTCGAATTCTCCCAACGATGCATTGCCTGGTATGCACTGCTGCAGAAGCAGGCGTTGACCGTCTTCGGACAATGCGATCGCCTCCCTTTGCGTGGCCAGTCGTTCTGCCACGCTCGATAGCGCAAGGTCGATCAGTTCGTCTTGCTCGCGCGTACCTGGCGGCATGGACGTCAGCCGGCTTTCCATGACCAGGTCGCCACGCTGTGCCGGCAGCAGGTAGAGGCGGTAGAGCGAATCAAACACCAATACGACCACGCCATCCGGCCGGTCCGGCACATCGATGCGATTGGTAGCCAGGTAAGCGGATAAGGCCGGATGCCGTTGGATTCCCCTGTCAGTCATCGCGCCAACTCCTGTTTGCATCGCCCCCATCGCGCGCCAGCCGCCTGACTGCAAGCAGCACTTCGGCAACCGGTTCGACCAGCTCGCTGGGTATGTACTGGTCGAGCGCGGCTTTGGCTGTCAGGGCCCGCGCAAGCGGCACGTTCTGCAGCACCGGTATGTTGCAGGCGCGGGCAACGGCGATCATTCGCTTTGCAGTGCCATCTCCGCCCTTTGCAATCACGATTGGCAGCGGCATGCTTTCCTCGTCGTAGCGGATCGCCACAGCAAGATGGGTCGGATTGGTGATCAGGGCAGTTGCATTACGGGTTTTTGCCGGCGGCTCATCGTCCCCCATGACGATCTCGCGCGCGAACTCCTTGCGGTGGCCCTTCATGTGCGGATCGCCCTCAAGTTGCTTGTACTCCTGCTTGATTTCTTCCATCGACATCATCAGGTCCTTGATGTGCCGGCGACGCTGGTAGATCAGGTCCGCCAGTCCGATCGCGCCGAAGCCGATGAAGGTATAGATGATCAACTTTTCCATCATTTCGACCAGCGCCAGGCCGGCGCCCCGAACGCCCACTAGCGGAATTTTCAAAAGATCGCCGATCGCGTCGTGGATAACGATCGTGATCAGCACCGTCAGGAAGATCACCTTCAGGTTCGACTTGATGAACTCCACCAGACTTTTTGCCGAGAACATCTGCTTGATGTTGGTGACGGGGTTCAACTTATCCCCTTTGGGCTTCAGCGCCTTGAAGGCGAACAGCACGCCGGTCTGTATCATTTCGCCAAACACGCCAATCACGATCACCAGCAACACATACGGAATCAGCTGGATGAATACGACTTTCATGGACTGCGTCAGCATCAGTGACAATGCTGTGCCAAACGGCATGGTCTCGGCGAGTTGACCAGCCTGTATCCAGAGCACCGCGAAGTTGTTGGCGATCTCGGACCCATTTGCGACCGTATAGCCAAACAGCGCGCCGAATAGCAGGACCTGGGTAAAGTCGCGGCTCTTCGCAACTTGCCCGTCCTCGCGCGCCTTGCGGATCTTGTGCTCGGTGGGCTGCTCGGTTTTTTCGCTGCTCATTTCGCCGCCGGACGCAGTACTGAACCCATGGTGCGCAACACATCATTGCCAATATCAAGGAAAAGATCGCCGGCGTACTCGAACAGCAATCCGGTGTAGATCGCAAACATGAATATCGCAAGTCCGCTCTTGACCGGCATGGCCAGGAAAAACACCTGCAACTGCGGCGCGAAGCGGCTGACCAGGGCCAGCCCCATCTCGGCCAGGAACATGACGAGGATCACAGGTGCACCGTACAGAACGGCCAGCCGGAACATCCGGTCAAACTGCGCCAGGATCAGGGCTGCGGTGCCGTCCTGCATCTGCGGCCACCAACTGAACACCGGCCAGATCACATAGCTGTCGTAAATACCGCCGAGTATCAGCATGAATGCGCCAGTGACGATCATGTAGACCAGCATGGCCTGGCTGTAGAGGTCGCCCAGGGGCGAGGTGTCATGCCCGGTCAGCGGATTGATGGTGTCGGCGACACTTGCGCCCCGCTGGTTATCAATCAGCGCACCCATGGCTTCGAATGCCCACAGCGGCAAGGCGAACAGGAAGCCCATGGCAAACCCTATCAGCCCTTCCTTCAGTGCGAGCCCGATGATGACGATGACGGTCCTGCTTTCACTCATCGTCGGCTCCAGCATCGACGGCACCAGAAAAAGCCCCAGTGCGCCCGCTACGCCCATCCGCATCAATCCCGGCAAGGCCTGGCGACTGAACATGGGCAATACGGAAAATATCGCCAGCAGCCGCGGCAAGGTGTAAGTGAAGGCGGCGATCTGCGGCAATGCCCATTCCATGGTCGAGACGCTCATTTCAGCGCACCATCAATGGAAAGCTATCGAACATGGCGACAGCGAAATTGAAAATCTCTGCGCCCATCCAGCGCGCGGTAATGTACAGCACGGCAGCGACCGATATCAGCTTGATCGCGTACGACAGCGTCTGCTCCTGAATCTGGGTCAAGGCCTGCAACAGGCTAAATACCGTACCGACGATGGACGCCACCAGAATGGTGGGTAGCGACAGCCAGAGCGTGACGATCAACGCTTGAATCAGGACTGAACTCAGGTCGGAAACTTGCATGGCTCACGCAACCTATAAAGTGTAAGTGGTGACCAGGCCATGCATCAGTCGGGACCAGCCGTCAATCATCACGAA
>NZ_JAUSNH010000233.1 GCF_030645335.1 Lacisediminimonas sp.
ATCGTGACGGGTGAAACCATCATCATGCCCATCGCCATCAGGATGTTTGATACGACCAGGTCGATGACGACAAAGGGCAGGTAAAGCAGGAATCCGATCTGGAATGCAGAGGTCAGTTCAGATACGACGAAGGCGGGTGCGACGATCAAAAAGTCATCGTGGCGAACGTCGGCCGAAATCTTGGCCGGCCAGAGTTGCTTTGCGCGACCGAGGAAAAAGTCGCGTTGCTCGACCTTGCTGTTGTTGACCATGAATTTGCGCAGCGGCTCGGCGGCTTTCCTGACGTCGCTGATCATGCTTTGCACCGTAGTGGTCGTACTGGGAACCCCCACCGCCTCTGCCATTTCCATTCCTACCGGCGCCATGACATAGACAGTCAACAACAACGCTAACGCATAGACCGCCATGTTGGGCGGGGCCTGCTGTACACCCAGCGCATTTTTTACCAGCGACAGGACGATTGCAATTTTCAGGAATGCGGTGGTGGTAATGATCAGGATGGGAACCAGCGCCAGCAAGCCCAGCGAAAAGGTGAGGACAATGGGATCAAGGTTGCGCATCGCCGTGCCTATCGTTCTGTCTTGTTCCTGGGGCGCGGCCGCGCACTGCCGTTGGCCACTAGCGCAGCGCTATCACGTGCTGCGGCGCGCCGTGCCGGCGGCTCCGTGCGTACGGGTGATGGCAATTCGGCCCGAGTGCGCCTGGCGGTGGCTAGCGGCGCAACCGGCTCGCGCGAGCGTGATGGTGGCCGCGGCGCTGGCGCAGCGGGAGGGACGGGCGCAGTCTGCATACGACGTGCCGTCGGGCGGCGGGCAATGTAGTCTTGTTCATCGTCAGGGTCGTCCTCATCATCGCGCACGGCCACTCGGCGTGCTGCCGAAGCGGGCGCATTGCCGTTGACTCGGCTCCCGTTCATTGCTTGCTGCGCGACAACCCGGCTAACCGAGGGGGAAGGTTCCGGTCGCTGGCGGGAATTCCTTGGCGCCGGTGGCGCCTTGGCCTCTTCTTCCGGCTCATCCTCGTCTTCGTACTCGCCTTCCTCATCGTCTGCATCGTCTTCTACACCGTCGTCCTCGTCTTCTTCGTCGTCGTCCTCGTACTGGTCTTCATTGCCGTACTCGCCATCCTGATCTTGGTCATTGTCTTGACCAGCACCATCGTCATCGTCGGCCTGACGATCGTCGTCATCATCTTCATCTTCATCTTCATCGTCATAGTCGTCGGATTCCACCTGATCGACTGACTCGCCACGAACATGGATCTGGCGGTCGTCATCGGCGTCTTGCTCTTCGTACTCATCGTAGGGTTCATCTTCCTCGACGTCATCAATCTCACCATGGCCAATGCTGCGCCGACTGGCCACCAAATCGCCGACGTGGGAATTTCGCCCATCCTGCCTTGATCCTCGGTGATTGAGTGCGGGTGCGTTGTCGCCATGCTCTGCCGATTCGGCCACCAAGGGCTGCGCCATACTTGCCGACTTTTGACCGGGAGCCCGCAGCCGGAGCACGGCCACGCCAATGCGGTCTTCGATTTCGACCAGCTCGCCTTCGCCAATCACCATGCCATTTGCACGGATGGTGACTGCATGCCGCAAATCACGTCCCAGCTCGAACGTATAGCCAGGCGCAACGCCTTGCAGATCGGCCAGTGCGAGCACCCTTTCCCCGAGGTCAAATGTCAGCTTTACCGGAATGTCGTCAAGTGCGCCATCCTCGGTTCCATATCCGTCGTCATAGTCTTCCATGATCGCTCCAACTGCCTCAATTACCTCAATCGATGTCGCCCGTAGCCGTGCGCGAAAACCCGTGCTTGCGCCTGCCTGTAAGTAAATCTCGTCGTTGTCGCGCAAGCAGCACTCATCAAGCAGGATCACGTCATGCTCGGCGGTATCGCGCAAGGTCGATGCGGGCAAGGTGACCCAGCCTATGCAAAACCGCAGCGGAACCGGCAAGGAACCCCATTGATCGGTATCGGGCGAATCGGCGCCAATCGAAAGCAGGAATTCCGCGAGCGCCTGCATTCCTTGCACATCCAGCCAGAGTTCACCAGACACCTTGCGCCCCGCTGCAGACAGGGACCATCCAATCGACTGCATTCCCTCCAGGCCAAGCGCCTGGGTTCCTGCGCCGACAACCTGGACGCGCTGTCCGGTGGCGTCTTCAAGTTGCTCGCAAGCCGGCCCGAGTGCCGCTTCCAGCACGGCCAGCACCATCGGGACTGGCAACATCGACAATTGGACATCGTCGAGTATGGTTTGGGCGACCTGCTCGATCCAGGCGGCGTCGGCACGCAGTACAGCACGCGCGCCGCCCCAGTTCGCCTCGACCTGGAACCTGCCGGCAAGCGGCTCGACCGCTTGCGGGTTCAGCGTTAGCTCCCATTGCTGCTCCAGCCACGTGAAACGGATTACTGAGCGCACGCTGCTGACCGCATTGCGCGCAAGCATTTCGACCCGGGGAATGCTTCGAAGTCGCGCCTGGGGGAATGGGCGCTCGCTCATTGACGCGGCCCCTGCGGCCAGTCAAGCACCACGGAGTCCACCTGATACGGCTCCACGATGATCAGCCGGAATGGCTGTGTCAGTCGCTCCCCGAGTATCAGCGCGAGGCGCCGCAATTCACTGGCCAGCCAGCGCCGGGTGCCTTCTGCACCTGCCGTCATTTCGATATGTAGCCGTCCGCCCTCTTCATACAGCCGCAGCCAGGTGTCGGGCAGGACTTCGCGGCGCAGCTTGAGTCGCACCTCGCGCCGCGACTGGCTGCCGTCCCCGGTCCATAGCATTTCAATCTCTCGGCACAGCTGGCGCGCTTGCTCTCCCCCCTCGGGGTCCAGCTGCGCAATCAGTTCCATCGGCGTTGGCTGCTCCTGGCTGCCATGACCAGCTTGCCTGCGGTTAGGCTGCCGGCTGAGGATGGCGTCCAGACGGCGAATATCGGCGTGATCGGGTTGGGCCGTGGCCGCAGCCGGCGCGGCCTCGGCCTCGCCCAGGCGCATCGACACCATTCCCAGGTCGGCATCGACCGGCCGCTTGCTCATTGCGATATCTCCAGCGCAGCATCGGTTTCGTCGTAGCCGGAATCGGCACGCGACTTCAACTTGACCTCTTCCATTTCCATGTCTTCCAGCCGCAACGCTTCAATCGCGTGCTCGCGACCTTCGATAGCAACCAATTCAGCGAATTTTTCCCGCATGCGGATTGCCTCTTGCAGCGCAATCCGTGCATCCACCAGCGCCTGCTCGGCGTCAGCGAGTACCTGCTCGGCGTCATCAATGGCTTTTTGGTAGACAGGCACTTCTTCTCGCATCAACTTGATCTCCGCTTCCACATCATCGAGGTCGGACTTGTGGACGATGCGCGACAGCAGGTCCCGGTACAGCGCATCTTCGCGTTGCTGGCATTGGTCGAGGTAGTCGTTCAGCGCGGCATGTGCGCGTTCCAGCGCGACATGGGCAGCGTCCAGCGCAAGCTTGGCCCGCATCACTTCGCGCTCGGCCTTGCCTTCCCTGAATTCCTTGATGCGAAGCAGGCCATCGAGCGTGCCCATGCGGATCCCTGTGCGGTTCTTGAAGCGCCTTCCCTGATGCTCACTCCAGCGGCCAAAAGCCGCACATGCAGGTGGCTCTGGACTGGAAGCTGGCGATTAGTAACAGAAAGGCAATTTCGGTTCCTTACAATCACCGAAATTGATTGGTTGGTGCGGTTACTGCACCGCAGGGGAGATGCTCAGTTGATCCAGCCGATCTTGCGCAGATGCTGGTCATACCGGATGGCATGGGCCTGTATTTTTTGCCGATAGACCAGGTTCAGTGCCGGTGTTTTGCTGTGGTAGTTGCCCACGCCGCGCCAGAAATCGGTACCGGTACGGTTGAGCTCCCAGCGCAACACATAGGCCGCACTGCGAATGGCGATGCAGGCGTCGCTGGCGACGACCTCGGCAGTCAGGTTTTCATTTTGCTTGAAGCGATTGATCCAGACCGTATTGATCTGCATGGGGCCGTAGTCGCGGGTGCCGTTGGTATTGAGGCTGGACTTGCCCAAGGTGCCGCCTTCTACTTTGCGGATGGCATACAGCACCGCTGGCGGTAGCTGATAGTCGGCCGCGGCCTGGAAAACGCAGGCGGCGGGCAGGTCAGGTGGCAGGGCGGCAATGGGCAAGGGGCGGCTCCAAGTTGCTTTTTAGCACGGGCTCAGATGCCCTTGCGCGTGCAAGTAGTGCCCATCATCGCAGTTCCTTCGACAATAAAAACCGAGACCGATGCTATCGTCCAGCTTGTGGGGCAGGTCGGATATGCGCCATAGCCATATGGCAGGGAAATGAACATGGCGCGGCTTCCGATCATGTTGTGACAACTCTTCCAGAAGGTTCCATTGGCTGTGCTTCTCCCAACGGATGCCACCTGGCTGCCTAAGGCAGGATCCGATCCAGCCGCCCCGACATAGGCGGAATTTGACATTGCCGTCCACTCACTTGCGCCCCCCATGGCTTCGCTGCAAAAACGTGGGTTAATCGGCACTGCAGTGGAATATCCGGTGCCCAAGCCCCACCAATTGGTCGACGTCGTGGTGTTACTCGGCGCAACCCCAAAGTTCGGATTGGCATAGATGCCGCCAGACGAGTAATTTACGGGGAACTGGTAGGTTTCATAGGCGCTAATACCGACCGCCTCGTAACGGTTGTTAACAGAATTCCAGATGCATTGCGTTATTCGACCGGGGGGGGGCGTGTTCGAGGTATTAGTATTGGATTCGCGGGTCAGATTTCCAGCGGTGCAGCCTGTCGTGCCGCTCGCCAGCGGGGAGAGTGCGATAGTTCCATTAAAGGTGTTGGTTCCATTAAAGATGGTGTTTCCATTAAAGGTGCTTGTTCCTGTGACCCCTAGAGTGCCACCGACACTCGCATTCCCCGTAGTAGACACAGAACTCAAGGTGGTAGCACCGGTTACACCCAGCGTACCGCCTACGCTTGCGTTGCCTGAGATACTTGCCGCGCCGGCGGTCAGCAATCCTGAGACACTCAAATTTCCGCTCGCATCCACACCGGCAGCGCGCCAAGCGTAAGTGCTATTCGACACTAGAGAACAAACATACAACGCAGGCATGGTAGACAAAACGAACCGGGCTTCGCCAAGCCTGCTACCGTCACATCCGAATCTGGAGCTCAAGTCGGCGACGGTCTGAACTGGCGTACCGAAGGTGATTCCCGCGCCTTTCCATCGATAGTTGAATGTCGGTGTATTGACCACTGCACTCATTTGAAGACTGCAAATTAACAAGGCTCCACTAGTTAGCAGTGCATTCTGATTGGGATACTCAGCAAGATTCTGGCTTGCGCCAGAGTTCATCGCAATCGCGCCAGCCCCATAGGCCGAGCAATCCGCCCCTTCGCTCCCCTGGTTGTTGGTGATGCGAAGGTACCCGGAGCCACTGATCGTGGTCGCGCCAGTGAAGCTTGCCGGTCCATTGACTGTCAACGTGCCACTTACGGTCAAGTTGCCGCTGGTGTCGGCCGCAAGCGGCTGCCAGCTATATGTCGAGCCGTTGTAAGCACAGGTAAACGCTCGTGGCGTTCCTGAGTTGCGCACGACGCGCGTTTCCCAAACATAGGTGGAGCTGCAAGTCGGAAGATCCCCGGTCGTGATGACGCTGTCACCCCACAAGAAGCCGGTGGGACCCCAGTTGCTGCCATTGCACTGCAGCAACTGGCCGGTAGCGGTGACACCCATGCCACCGGCACCCGGACTGGTACAACTCGTGCCAGCGGTCACTGGCGTGTTCGCAATACGGAGTGTGCCGCCGGTACCGACAGTGACTGCGCCCGCGAGATTGGTTGTGCCACTAAATGTCGCCGTTTTTCCACTGGCGAACGTCGCGTCACCGTTGACGTTGGTGGTGCCGTTCAGGTTCGTCGTGCCATTCAGGTTCGTCGTACCATTAAAGGTCGCCGTCTTGCCGCTGGCGAAGTTGACATCACCATTGACGTTGGTCGTACCGATGAGGGTTGTGGTGCCCGTTACCGACAAATTGCCGCCCACCGCGACATTGCCGGTCGTTGTGATCGCGCCTGCGGACAAGGTTGCAGGAACTGAAAAATTGCCGTCATTGTCGACCGCAACTGCCTTCCAGGCGGTGCCATTGCAAATATACGCACGCGGTGTGCTGTCGGTATCGTTGGTTGGCCCGGTGACCATCCGCGTTTCCCACTGATAGCCGGGATTGGATGCATTGCAGGGATAGGTCGAAGTAAGATTATTCAGGCTGGACATCGGCGGACCCCATTTCGACCCGGTCGCCTGCCAGTAACTGCCGTCGCAATATCGCAGATAGCCCCAGGTATCTTGTGCCAGTTCACCCTTCTTGCCGGTGCAGGCGCTGTTGGCCCCGGAGAGAACCGTCTCCTGCAGGATCCGCAACGGACCCGTCACATTGGTGAGTCCACTGACCGTGGTGGTACCTGCCAGCGTCGTTGCGCCGTTAAATGTTGCCGTGCCGTTGAATGTGGAGGTGCCGTTGAACGTGGACGGTCCGTTATGTACTGCGGCCCCGGTGACAGTCAATGTGCCGGCCACAGTCAAGTTGCCGTTGTCATCCAGCGCGAGTGGTTGCCACGAGTAGACGCTGCCACTGAGGATGCAGGTATAGGCCCGCGGCGCAATCGTGCTGGCAGGAGCCGTCGGGCTTTGCACTACACGGGTTTCCCATAGCCGATTGGCGCCGCATGCGTAGGTAGCGGTGTCCAGGTCGGAACGCCGCTCGACGGATCCGCCCCAAAAACTGCCGGTCGGCTTCCAGTAGCCGTTCTGGCACGCGAGCAAGCCGTTCCCGGCGGCGTTGCTTAGCGCCAGCGAGCCAACCGTACAACCTGATGTGCCCGCAGTCGCCTGGGTATTGACGATCACGCTGCCGGCAGTCATGGTCCCGGCAATGGTGGCTGATGCCGCCTGCAAGGCACCGGTGATACTGGCGGAGCCGGCGGTGAGCAGTCCGCTGACATCGGCAGCGCCGGTAACGGCCAGGCCGGCCTTGGCTTCCAGCAGACCGTTGAAGACCGCCGACATTGCAGTCAAGGTATTGGTGATGTTGACCGTGGCCGCTGTCACAGAGGCGAGCGTGCTGGCACCAGTCACGTTCAGGCTGCCCGCCCCCAATGCGCCGGGTACTGTCAAACTGCCGTCGTCAGCAATGCCAAGTGGTGTCCAGCCATACGTGGTGCCTACCAGCGCGCAAGTGTAAGCGCGTGGACCCGTGCCCACAGATGGCGTGCGGACATACCGTGTTTCCCATACATTGGCGACACTGCAGGGGTAGGTCGCTGGCGCCAGGTCAGTGATACTTTCGCTGCTGGCCCAGAATGTGCCGGTCGGCTTCCAGACGCCGTTATGACAGATCAACACCTGGCCCACGCCGTCTGAGGTCAATACGGATTTTTCCGGTGCCAGCACACAAGACGCGCCCGTTGTGGCGGTGCCGCTCAGAACGAGTTGCGCGCCCTTGAGCTTGCCGCTTGCCGTGACGTTGGTGGCCGTCAGGCTGCCATTGAGGTCAAGGTTGCCGTCCTTGTCGACGCCGATGGCCTGCCATGCGTAGGTGGTGTTGTCATAAGTCGTGCACAGGTAGAGCGCGGGTTTGTTACCGCCTGACTGCGCGCGGATCATGCGCGACTCCCATGCGCGGTTCTCGCCGCAGGCTGGCAGGGCCGCAAAATTGGCCACGCTTTCGCCCCACCAGGCGCCGGTCGATTTCCAGTAGCCGTCTGCGCAGGTCAATAACAACTGCGAAGCCGAGCCGTCAGCGGCGGTGGCGGTTGTGGCATTGCGCGCCAGCTTTCCGTTTTCCGACGCGCATGCCTGACCGATCGTCGCTTCGCCAGTGATCATCAACTGACTGGTGACCGCGCCGATCGATGCGGCTGCAATGGTGGCGGTGCCTGGAACGGAAAGATTGCCCGTGTCGTCCACCGCCAGCGCTACCCAGGCCGCGCCGTTGCAAAAATAGGCGCGCGCAGCGCTGTTGCCGGGCGCGACCGTCGTCGATTGCCTGACGACCCGGACTTCTGATTCCCGTTGCGGGTGGCTGGCGTTGCACGGGTAGGTCGTCCCCAGTGCCGCGTAAGTATCGACCGCCGATTCAAAGCTGGCGCCGGAGCCACGCCAGTACGCCGTGGTCGCGGTCGCATAGACACAACTGACGACCCGACCAGCAGTGTCACGGGCGATGGCCCCGATGCCGGTACTCATGCAGTCGCTGCCGACCGTCTGGCTGACGCTCGGGTCAATGCGCAGCGGCGTGTTCATCGTGTTCAGGCTGGTGTCGGCCATGGCGTTGCGGTAAAGCACGCCGACGTTGCTGTCGCCGCCGCCAAACCAGAGCGCCATGGCGAGATGTCCGGGGGTCAGGTTGATCGTGCCGGCAACGTCGTCGGCACAGGTTTTGGCTGCCTTGCCACTGTAGTCGCCCACGGTAGCGATCCAGCCTTTGTGAGAGCCCCAGATCTGGGTGGGCGAGCTGCCATAAATTGCGCCGCCGGAGCCGCCCATGATGCCGGCTGCCTGCCCGAGATCGAGATCTTTCATGGCGTCTCCGCCCTCGGTCACGACCAGTACATTGATTTTGTTGGCGGACTTTCCGGACCGGAACACCATGGCGCAAATGGCCTGGCCATAGCTGTTGCGAACGTTGAATTCAGGCGGTAGTAAATCGAGCAGCGTCAAGTCCGCGGGGCGCAGCACTTTGGGCACGCCGGTCGTGATGGCCGCATCTGTCACCAGGGCGCTGTAGTTGCTCTTGACGTAGGACTGTACCGCCTGGCCAAACGTGGCGGCATGCTGCGCAGTCAGTGAGACACGCGTATTGCTGGCATAACGATCGACCAGTTCGGCAGTGCCCACAGCCAGACCGCTCATCAGGCCCAGGCTGACCAATATTTCCAGCAGCGTGAAACCCAGGGCGCGCCGCAGGCGCTCGCCGGACCTGCCAACGAACTGCTTGCCACCGGCGCTGATGTCCTTGCTCTTCATTTCTGCCTCTTCAAGCCATTATTCGATCCTGCCGCCCCTGGCGTGCGGCTCAGCGGCCCAGCACAACGACATTGCCGCTGACGTTTTCCATCAGCCCGGCTGGCAGCGCCACTCCCCGCAGCCCTTGCTCGCCGCCCGACACGCTGTTCATGGTCGGCGTTGAGCTGCCGGCCTGCGTCACCGCGATGGCCATCGACTGGCCGCCGCGCTGTGAAATCGCGCTGGCGACGCCTTGCGGCGGCGGCGCAGTGCTATAGGTATAAAGCGTCCCGCTACTGACAACAGCGGCCCAAGTACCGGTAGCTGGATTGCTGCCGCTGCGATTTGGATAGGTCGATTTGACGAATCCGTCCATCGTGTAATACGCCGTCAGCCCACTGTCGGCGATCGCGCCATCGTGGCCGCTATTGGCGGCCAGGTAGTCGACCACAGCTTCGCGATAGGTCCAGAAATTGGCCGCCATCTGGTCGGCGCGAAAGCCCAGCCGGACCTGGCTTTCTGCCGGTGCATGCGTGGCCAGGCTCCATGCAAACAACATGGCCCCGAATACCGACAATGCCAGCGCGTACATTCAATGCTCCTTGGCAAAGCCACTGGCAGCGAACACACCCGGCCGGGGCGGTTCGCTGCCAGCGAACTGCATTTAGCTCAGTGTGGTCCAGGTCATCGTGTTATTGCCGGTCTGGCAGCCGTTGGCACCCGTGGCGATTGCCGGCGACACCGGGAACGTGGTGATTGCCGTTGCAGAACCGATCTGGACCGAATACCAGCCCGCCGACAGGCCGGTCATCAGCGAGGTGCAGACATCGGCAGGCACCGCCGTCACCACCATCGTGAACTGGTTGGTCACGCCAGTTACCGTGACCGCGCCGTTCAAGGAGGTGGTGATGGTCCCGAGGCCGGCATTGGTTGTCATCGAGGTAGGTACCTTGTTGGAGGCGATCAATACCGCGTTCAATGGGTCAGTACCGTAGCCGCCCTGTCCGGTGAACGCCGACTGCGTGGCCGTTCGCAGCGCGACGATATCCTTCTGGAGTTGCGATGACACGCTGCTCGAGTTGGCGGCCCCGAACAGCGACAGCGACCCAACTACGACGGAGGCCACGATAGCCAATGCTGCCAACACCTCCATAAGCGTCATACCCGACTCTGCTTGTCTTGTTTGTTTGAATTGCTTCATGACTTTCCCCTTTTTCCACATTGGCACTACCCCGGCTTTCACCGTATTGTTTTCTGCAGCATGTCCGACATCTGCAGTTGCATTTGCATCATTCCCGTGACCAGGAAGGCGATATAGCCGCCGACTCCCAGGATCGACACGCCGAACACGCTGCGCATCTTGTCCCTGATCCGCTTTACCGATTCATGCAGCCATTGGTCCGCCAGGTGCTTGAGCGATTGCTCGAAGCCGGACAGGCTGGCGTAGACACACAGGTCGTCAATGATTTCGGGATCGGGGAAGTTGAAGCCGGTACGCCTGAGCGCTTCGCCGAGATTCATGCCGCAACGCATTTCAGCGAGCGTGTCCTCAATGCGGTTGCTCAGCCAGATCGATCCGTGGCGCGACAATTGCTGCAACGCCGCCTCCACCCGCATGCCGGCACCGACCAGCGAGGACACTGCAATCAGCCAGGTACTGCCCTGCAGGATGCGATAAATGCTGTAGGGGGCAAACCGATCGAGGAACACCCGCGGCGGGCCATCAAAGCGGGTAATGGTGACGAAGAAGATGGTGACCAATCCGGCCGATATGGCAGCGGCCAGCCACAACCAGTTCTGCGCAAACCAGGAAATATTGATCAGTGCGCGCGCCATGCCAGTCCACTCGTCGCCGCGGGCGACATGGGAAAACGCCGGCACGATCTTGAACCCGAACAGATAGGTGACTGCAAACGCCATCAGCATCAGTACCGCCGGATATGCCAGGCCGGCAATGATGGCCCCAAGGATCGCGCGCTTGGCCTCCATCAATTGGATGGTCGACTGCATCGCGCTGATCATCCGACCCGACTCTTCGCCGGCGGATATCAGCATTACCTCTTCCGGGCTGGCCCAGCCATCGATGGCGGACGACAGTCGCATGCCATTGCGCAGCGACTTGCCCCACGCGCCAAGCGCCACGGTCTCCGGATCGTTCTTCGCGCCTGACTTGATGCGGCGATCGCGGATCTCGTCGATCGCCTGCAGCAGCTGGACATCATTGCCCATCATCTTGATGAGCTTTTCCCACAGGCGGCGCCTGGAATTGCCATCGACATTGCGGAAAATGAAGCGGCTGAATGCCCACTCAAAGCTGCCGGGATTGAAGCGGCCGACTTCCACCTGATGTCCGTCCGGTCTCATGCTGCCGCCTGTAGCGCGCGCATGCGACGCAAGCCACCATCCAGAAGCCCAACCACGTCTTCGGCCTGGAACGGATCAACAATGCCGCTGCCAACCTTCTGTACCGCATGGTCTAGCATGGAAAGGCCGCCCAACTTGTCGCGCCAATAGTCGATCGCGACCGACCGTTCACCGCGGCGCATCAGCAACATCAGCTGGTCGTCGGTCAGGATGGTCTCGGCCACCACGGTGCGGCCAGTGATGCCGGCGCCGCCGCAGTGCGGGCAACCGCCGCCGCGCACGAACAGCGCCGCGTCGGGCAGGACGCTGCGCACGCGCGCCACGTCACCGGCAGCGAGCTGCGCCTGGACTTCTTCAAGCGGCTGGCGGCAATGGAGGCAGAGCACTTTCAGCAATCGCTGGCAAGTCAGGCCCGTTACGATGGCCGGATCGCACACCAGCTCGACCGGCACGCCAAGATCCACCAGCCGGTCAATGATCTGGAACGCACCGTTGGCATGCAAGGTGGTCCAGACCTGATGCCCGGTCATGGCTGCCTGTACTGCCAGCTTGGCCGACGGCATGTCGCGGACTTCACCGATCATCATGATGTCCGGATCAAGCCGCATGGCGGCCTTGATGGCGGACTGGAACGCACGTGCGCGCTCTTCCTCGGACTCGGCGTTCGTCACTGGCGTCTGCACGGCGCCGGGAATCGGGTATTCGGGCGGGTCTTCCACCGTAATGACGTTCTTGCGGCCGCCGCTCTCACGGATGATGGAGCTGAGCAGGCGCTGCAAGGTGGTTGATTTTCCGCTACCGGTCGGGCCGCCGATGATGTTGATGCCGGTCGGCTTTTTCTTCATCAGATAGAACGTCTGCGCCTGCTCGACCGTATAACCCAGTGCTGTGGTGTCGGAAGACGCGTCGGTGTCGTTGTAGAGCAAGCGCAGCACCATCACATGGCCGCCGACCTGTGGACTGGTCGCCACCCGGATGCCATCGAGTCCGTACGGAATCTTGGCCCGATCGGAGATCCGGGCGTCTTGCGCGGACAGGGTTTCGTAGGTCGCGTCGGCGACGTCCGCCATGGCCTGATAGATCGTGGTGCAAAGCTGGTGGCCGAATTCGTAGGTCTGTTCCTCCTGGAATTCGAGATCGTTATGGATGCGAAACAGGATGCGTGTGTTGTTGCGCCCGCTCACACGGATGTGGATGTCGGAGGCGCGCAGCTTGACGGCGCGGCGGAAAAGCTCGCGTGCAAATATCTGCATGTCCGAGCCGCTGACATTCTCGCGGGCCGTTACCCGCGCACCGGCGTAGGCCTGGCTGATGTCCGACATTTCGACACCCTGGAGCGCATAGGCGTAGTCGATGCGGTCAAGCCGCGCCATGAACGCCTTCACATTCGGGTTTTGCAGGTGCGAGCGCGATACCAGCAGCCGGCCATCGTCCAGCAGGCAGAGAATCTCCTGCATGCTGGGCACCAGCTCGAAGCGCGCGCCACGATGGGTCAGCGGCACCGCATTGGGGTTGTCGACCAGCACGTTGTTGCGTGCCGGCTCGAGCGGCGCGTGGACAGCGGCGACGACAGGGTCGGCCTCGCGGGCGCCGGACTCAGTTTGGCGGGCCAAGGCGGACAATTTCGCGTCCTCGTGTCAAGGTCAGGGAATGGGTACCGATGTCGGCGACGGTCCAGTCGCCATGTATTTTTTCGCCCTGCTTCACGCGCTGCATCAAGCCGCCGGGAAAGGCCAGCATCGCCACCAGCCGCCCATCCATGCCCTCGATGCTGCGCACGACCGGCAAGCCGATGTCGTGGCCGCCAGCCGTTGCCTGCCGCGCCATGCCGCCGCCAGCGTAGCCCGCACCGCCTGCGCTGGATTTACCGATTTCGGCTTGCTTGTTTGCGATCTGCGCGCGCAATTCGAGCTCGGCCTTCTGCGCCGTCAGGATGGCGATGCTTTCATTGATCTTGGCTATTTTTTCGGCCGCCGACTCAGCGCCTGCGGGCGCAGCAGCCAGCACTGTTGCCAGCAACAGCCAACGCAGCGGTCGCTCAATTTTGTACATACTGCGTCCCTTTCATGCTCCAGCTGAGTGCGCCATTGACGTACCGGTAGTCGATCGAGGCAATACGGAAGCCGCTGCCGTCGAGCACCTCAACTGCTGCGCTCGGCGCGAGCAATCCGCTGGCAAGGCTCCACGGCACTTCACGCCAGTCGTACTTGAGCTTTTTTGTTTCGTTGCCTTTGGACGCCTGCGGCAGGATCGAGGCATTGGTCTTGATCGCAAAGCCATAGCGCTGCGCAGCCTGGTGCAACTGGTTCAGGCGCACACGCTCCGGCAGCACGGCTTCATCCTCGGTTTGCAGGGGGGGCAGTCGCAGCACCAGCTTTCCGACGTCGCCGGTGGCATCAATCTGTACTTCCGGGTGCACTGCCTGCAGGTGCTCGGCCCAGCCGTTCTGCTCGCGCTGCCAGGTTGCCGTCAGGGTGCCGCTGGCGCAGCTCATGCCATCGAATTTCCAGCTCCCGGGCCAGAGCGTTGCGATCTTTTTTTGCGTATCTTCACAAGCCCTGGCAAACAGGAGTGCGCGCGGAACCGATTTCCAGGCATGGGCAACACGCGCCAGTTCAGCCTCGCGCAGCGCACTCAATTCACGTTGTGTCTGGGCATAGGCGGCGAGTTCGGCCGCCGCACGCGCGGCCTTCCATTGCACGAGTCCGGCGACCAGGGCCGCCACGGCCAGCACCAGCACGGCGAACTTCCAGTAAACCAGCAAGTCGCGCAAGCGCGTGCGCACAGGACGCACGCGGCGGCTGCGGTGGTATTCGATACGCGAGTTTGCCGGCAGGAAGTCAGTCAGCGGGCGATCGCTACTGCCGCGGATTCCCCATGCTTCCGGTGCAAAGACGGTTTCCCACTCGCTTTCCTTGAGATCGGCCTCCAGCATGGCCTTGACTTCAGCCTCGCTGCCTATCCGATCGCCATTGCACAGGATCAGGCCGTCGCGCTGTGCGTAGTAGTACCAGGTCGCGCTGTCTCCATCTCCCTCTACCGGCCCGGCGAAAACCAGGTTGCGCTCCAGCCCCTGCTCCTGCACGGCCTTGGCAAAGGCGGCCGCCACCGATACGGCCCCACGCTGTGCGCCCTCTTTTTCAGCGGCATAGCCGACCTGGGCGGTTTCAGTCCCCGGCAACACCATCAGGTCAAACGCCTGCTCCCGGGCAATGCGCAACATTTCGCGCTTGCGCTGCGAGGGCGATACGCCCGGCAGCGGCTGCCAGAACAGTCCGCAGATGAATGGACGGCCGCGCTGGTATTCGAATAAGTGAACAGCTGACATCAGACTGGCTCTCCGACCACGGGCTGGATCAGGATCACCAGGGTGCTCCTGATATCTTCACTCGTGATGCCGCCGCCGAACAGGAAATTGCGCGCATTGCCAACGCCGCTCGAATTGTTGCTGACGTTTTCCTGTTCGAATCCGGTCAGGATCAGCGTATCGCCCGAGTTGAGCATCACGCGCTGCAAGAAGTTGCGGGTATCGACCTCTGGAGTCTGTATCTGCGAGCCACCTTCGCTGGACTTGGAGGTGTTGAGCTTGAGCAGCGATGAAATATTGATGGCGAATTGCAGCATCAACTTTCCCTTGTCGAGGATATGCGGCACCAGTGACATCGAAAAGCCCGTGGTGACCAGACCCGGCGTCAGGGTAGTGGTGGCGCCAATGCCGGCTGAAAGTGTCGTCGCCAACGACGCCAGGTAGGCAGTCTGCCGGCCGACCTGCAGGGGCGCCGGCTGGTTATTGAGCGTCATTAGCGAGGTGGAGGTCACCTGCGACACACGTCCTTGCTCTGACAAGGCCGAGATGACCGCCGTCAGGCCCCGGCGTGACGCAATGTTGCCGGCGGTGACACCGGTATCACCGAACACGCCAACGGTCAGGCTGGTTGCCGAGGCCGCCGCGGCGAATGGGCTGGACAAGGCCAGCGACCGGTTCAGCAACTGCCAGTTGATCCCGTACTGGGCGTCATCGCTGAGGTCAACCGACAACACGCGCACATTGACCATGACCTGCTTGCTCAGTGACGTATTCTGCTGCTCGATGAATAGTCCGACCCGTGCCAGAACCTGTGGCGTATCGGTGACCAGTACCGTGCCAGTGGCGGCATTGACAGCCACCGTACCGCGTGGCGTCAGCATGCCCTTGATCGCCTCGGAAATCGCCGACCATACCGACAGATTGGCGATGCTGATGCCGGAAGAAGAGGATCCACCAACGGTGCCGCCGCTGGAGGATCCCGAGCCGCCACCACTGCCTCCCCCACCGCCACCGGTGCCGCCGGTCTGGCTGGTAATGGTGTTTTGCATATTCGAGTCTCCCGGCAGGGCTACCAGCCGGAAACTGCGCGTCGTGTAGCGGTAGACGTTGATTGCACTGTCGGTCCACTCCCAGGACACACCGAAGCGGGCTGCCGCCACATCAAGGAAACCGGCCAGGGTGCCGTCGAAGCTCAAGGCTACAGCTCCGCTTTGCACCGCTGGCGCAGGCTGCACTGCATACGGAGCGGCCGGGCTACCGGTAATCGGCGGCAATGCCGGGATCGGCAAATTGCCGGCGCCCGGAGCACCGGGTGCTGGTGTGGCAGCCGCTGCCGGCGCCGCTTGCTGGGTAGCGGGCGCTGTGCCAGCGAACGGCACCATGGCATCGGGCGCAACCTTGACCGGAATGCCGGTCAGCAAGGTGACTCGCTCCGCCACTTCCTGGATGTTGCGGAAGTCACGATTCACCGTGATCCTGCGGGTTGCCGCTTCTTTGGCAGATGCCTGCTCATTGATTTCAGACAGTCGTTTGAACGGCAGCCAGATGCCATCCACGCGTTCAATTGCCGTGCGGGATTCGCTGGCGACGCGGGTGCGGCCCGTCTTCTGCTGCTGGGCCAGCTCGGTCGCCCTCGCACTGGCCTTGTCCACTTTTTTGTCGACCAGCAGTGAAAGCGGCGTCGCGCATCCGGCCAGCAGCGAGCTCAGGGCCATTGTCATGATCAGTCGTTTCATTTCTTTTCCATCACGCGCAGGACACTGTTGGCCGAGTCAACATAGAAGCGGGCGATCAATTGGGCATCACCCCGGTTCAGCGCCTCGATGACTTTGCTGACAGCATCCTCGAAGTTGCCGTCGACATCGACTGCGGCCTGGGAGACCAGCTCTGGCGCTTCCCAGACCACCTGCCACTTCCTGCTCTGGCGCGCCCATGCGCGAAAGGCATCCGATATCTTGTCGCCGACGTTGATGCGCCATACATAGCGCACGGCCTTGCGCGATGCCACGGATGGCGCTACCGGCGTCGGCGTAGCGGCGGACATATCGCCGGCTGCAGCCAAAAGCGGCATTGGCACGGAGACTGGCGGTTCATGCGCCTGCGTTTGCGCTGCATGGACGAATCCCGGCAGGGACAGCAGCAGGAGCAGGGCGAGCCTGAACGGATTTGATTTATAACCAGGCATGACATCATCCTTGGAACGGTGGCCTCGGCACATGGGCAACCAGGTTTAGCTTGTATCGGCCGGGATTCCGAGGGCTGGAACTTCGACCCTTTTCATGTCACAGTAGGTAACAAAATTGCAACTCTTGTTCCAGTAGAAGGGACTAACAGATTTCTGGAAAATGAGGGAAAGCAGGTGCAGTAGGCGCGCGAATTTCGCGGCGCGATCACGTAAATCAGATTTCTGATCCGGCAGCGCGATGCAGAAGCAAGGGCGGCGTCGTTCGATGAAGAAGATCGATGAAGCAGTGCGGCGCCCGATCGGAGGGCGCGCTGCTGAAGTTCAGCGCCGCGAAGGCGATCCCGTTCCCATCAGGCGGAACAGTCCCTCGAGGGTGTCGTCAAATCCGCTGCGCTCGTCAACGGGTTGCTTGAGAAATGCTCGAATGTCGTCAATCTTGTCGATCGCTTCATCAGCGAGCTTGTCCGATCCGCGCTTGTATTCGCCGATCTTGATCAACAATTCCATTTCCTGGTATTTGGCCAGCAATTCACGCATCCGGCCGGCAGCGGCGCGATGCTCTTTGCTGACCACGGCGTTCATCACGCGGGACACCGAAGCCAGAACATCGACCGCAGGATAGTGATTGGCCGAACCCAGCTTGCGCGACAGGATGATGTGTCCGTCCAGGATGGACCGGGTCTCGTCGGCGACCGGCTCGGTCATGTCATCCCCTTCCACCAGGACCGTATAGAGCGCGGTGATCGATCCCTTGTCGTTCATGCCCACCCGCTCCATCAGGCGCGGCAAGGTGGCGAAAACGCTCGGTGGAAAGCCGCGTCGCGTAGGTGGCTCGCCAGCAGCCAGGCCAATCTCGCGCTGCGCGCGGGCAAATCGGGTGACCGAATCCATCAGGAACAATACCCGCATGCCCTGGTCACGGAAATATTCGGCAATGGCGGTGGCGACGTACGCCGCCTTGGCGCGCTCCATCGACGATTTGTCCGACGTGGCGCAGACGATCACGGCTTTCTTGCGTCCCTCGTCGCCGAGTTCGTGTTCGAGGAATTCGCGCACTTCGCGGCCACGTTCGCCGATCAGCGCGACCACGGTGACATCCACCGACGCCCCCTTGACCAGCATGGCCATCAAGGTGGACTTGCCGCCGCCCGCAGCGGCAAACACGCCAAGCCGCTGGCCCTCACCAAAGGTCAGCATGGAGTCCAGTACCCGCACGCCCATTTCGACCGGGTCGCAGATGATGCGGCGCTTGAGCGGATCAGGTGCATCGGCGAAGACCGGGTATTCCTGGCTGCAGACCAGCGGGCCGCGGGTGTCGGTATCGATTGGATTGCCCAGTCCGTCAACAACGCGTCCCATCAGGTTCATGCCGACCGGCACCATGTGCACGCGCCCGGTCGGGATGACTTCGGTTTCGCCAGAAATTCCCTGGGTGTCGCCGGTTGGCATCAGCAAGGCCGTGCCCTGTGAAAAACCGACCACTTCGGCTTTCATTTCACTGGCATTGCCACGGTTTCGCAGCAGGCAGATTTCGCCAATTTTGACTGACGGCACGACCGCCTTGACGATGGTGCCGATCACTTGCACGACACGTCCGCGAATGCGTACCGTCTGAGTTTGCGCCAGGGCGTCGCTCAGCAGCCGGCTGATGTAGTCGAAGCGTCCCCCGGAAGTAGCGTCAGCGTCAGTCTTGTTCAGGTCAGTTGACATGGGATGGGTGATATCGCTGCGGGCCGGGCCTGTGTTCAAAACTTTGAAAGGATCGATTCCTTGGCCTTCGTCTCTCTTGATTCCGTATTGCTGGCGCCGCCAATCAGGAGTTGCAGTAGGTTGACCAACTGCTGCATCCTGGCCGCTTCTATCTGGCCATTCTTGGAGAGCTCGCTGATGGCCGCTGACAGCTTTTCGCTCCAGGCTTCCGATTTTTCCGCGGACGCCATGGTCACGACGGACAAGATACCGCCGGATCCGAATTGGACCGCCTGTCGCTTGATATTGACCAGGTAGTACTCACCGTCCTTGCTTGATTTCAACATGTCGCCAGGCAGCGCCGTGTCAGGGACGGTAATGCCGTCAAAACTGGTCACGGCGGTATCGGCCAGTACAGGAGTGATCGGCCGGTGCGGGTCTCCCCTGGAATCGACAAAAAATGTATCGATTCGCGCGCCACTAATGTCATCCATGACATTCACTATTCTTCCCTTATAAGCGGAAAATTCTGCGAGACCGTTATAGGTGCTCTCATTCATGGTCGTATCCTGCTGGCTTGTCCCGAACCGGGTAGATCCGCTGTAAAAAATCCGGTCGGTCGCACCGAGGTCGGATGGCGTCAAGCCACTGACGAGCAATCCTTTCGTAACGGCATAGGCATCGTCATAGTTCACTGAGCCGTCAGGCAAGCTTGCAGCTGTCCATGCAGAGCCATCGAACAACTTGCTCAAGGTGTTCACCTCCGCCATCAGCTGCGTCGTCATTTGCGCTGCCGCCTGCTGGTAACCCAGCTGGTCGACCACATCGTATGCGGCCTGCATCTGCACATACAGGGCCTGCCTCAGGCC
>NZ_JAUSNH010000003.1 GCF_030645335.1 Lacisediminimonas sp.
CCGAGTATGCCGCCAGCGGTGACGATCTCGTCGCCCTTGGCCAGCGCTTCCATCATGGCTTTCTGTTCCTTCTGCCGTTTCATCTGCGGACGGATCATCAGGAAGTACAACACGACGAACATCAGGATGATCGGCAGGAAGCTGGTCAGGCTGCTTTCAACGCTGCCAGCGGCAGCCTGTGCGTAGGCATTGGATATGAACACTGTTTGCTCCGGGTGTTGTTATGGGGAATAGGCGGGCATTTTAGCACCGCAACCGGACAAGGCACGGTCCAATGCCAAGTGCGCGCGAATTGGCAGGGAACGGGCCGTCAGGCGGGGCCAATACCGCGCTGGCGGTCGCCGGCAAAGCGCAGGCGAAAGTTGTCAAACTGTCCCTCTTCGATTGCGGTGCGCATTTCCTGCATCAGGTTCAGGTAGTAATGCAGGTTGTGGATGGTATTGAGCGTGGAACCGAGTATTTCGCCGGCGCGGTGCAGGTGATGCAGGTAGGCGCGCGAGAAATGGCGGCAGGTGTGGCAGCCACACGTCGCATCGAGCGGCGCCTGGTCGTCCTTGTAGCGGGCATTCTTGATCTTGACGTCGCCAAAGCGGGTGAACAGCCAACCATTGCGGGCGTTGCGCGTGGGCATCACGCAGTCGAACATGTCGATGCCGTTGGCCACGCCCTCGACCAGGTCTTCCGGCGTGCCCACCCCCATCAGATAATGCGGCTTGGCGGCCGGCAGGCGCGGGCCGACATGCGCCAGCACCCGCATCATGTCCTCTTTCGGCTCGCCCACCGACAGGCCGCCGATGGCGATGCCGTCAAAATTGATATCTTCCAGCCCGGCCAGCGACTCGTCGCGCAAAGACTCGAACATGCCGCCCTGCACGATTCCGAACAACGCATTCGGGTTTTCGCCGCGCTGGAACTCGTCCTGCGAGCGCCGCGCCCAGCGCAGGGACATGCGCATCGAGTCGGCGGCTTCCTCCATGGTGGCTGGCCGGCCGTCGATTTCATACGGCGTGCATTCGTCGAATTGCATGACGATGTCGGCATTGAGCGACTTCTGGATCTGCATCGACACTTCCGGCGACAGGAACAGGCGGTCGCCATTGAGCGGCGAAGCGAATTGCACACCTTCTTCGGTGATCTTGCGCATCGCGCCCAGCGAATACACCTGGAAGCCGCCGGAATCGGTCAGGATCGGCTTGTCCCAGCCCATGAAGCGATGCAGGCCGCCGAACTTGTCGAGCACATCCGTGCCCGGCCGCAGCCACAAGTGGAAGGTATTGCCCAGGATGATCTGGGCGCCGACCTCGTCGAGCTGAACCGGCGTCATCGCCTTGACCGACCCATAGGTGCCCACCGGCATGAAGATCGGTGTTTCGATCACGCCATGGTTGAGGGTCAGGCGGCCGCGGCGCGCGTGACCGTCGGTTTTCAGCAAAGTGAATTCAAGCATGGTCTAGGTATTTGCGCCGGGGTTGTCGCCTTTGCTGGCGCAGGTGAGCAGCATGGCGTCGCCATAACTGAAAAAGCGGTAGCGCCGGGCAATCGCATGGCGGTAGGCGGCGCGTATCGTGTCGTATCCGGCAAATGCCGACACCAGCATCATCAGGGTCGATTTGGGCAAATGGAAATTCGTCACCAGTCGGTCGACGGTTTGGAACCGATAGCCGGGTGTGATGAACAACCGGGTATCGGCGCTGCCGGCGGACAAGGGCCCGTGCTGGGTGGCAGACTCTAGCGCGCGCAAGCTGGTGGTGCCAACGGCAATCACATCGCGCCCCGCTGCCCGGGCAGCGGCCACGGCATCGACCGTCTGTTGCGGTATCGTGTACCACTCGCTGTGCATCCGATGTTCCGACAAATCCTCGCAGCGCACCGGCTGGAAGGTGCCGGCGCCCACATGCAAGGTCACGAAGGCGATCGCCACGCCCCTGTCACGCAGGCCTTGCAGCAAATCGGGATCGAAATGCAGGCCGGCGGTGGGCGCCGCCACCGCGCCGGGCTCGCGCGCATACACGGTCTGGTAGCGTTGTTCATCGACCTCGTCGGCCGCATGGTCGATGTAGGGCGGCAAGGGCAGCCGGCCATGCGCTTCGATCAGGTCGAACACATCGTCCGGGAACTGCAGGCAATAGAACTCGCCTGCCCGCTCGCCAACCACGACGTCGAAGGCGTCGGACAGGCGAATGGTCGAGCCTGGCTGCGGCGACTTGGACGCCCGCACCTGGGCCAGCACGTTGTGCGGATCCAGCACGCGCTCGACCAGCACCTCGACCTTGCCGCCACTGGACTTGACGCCAGGGAAACGCGCCTTGAGCACCCGCGTGTCATTGAACACCATCACGTCGCCGGGCTGCACCAGCTCTACCAGATCGGTGAATGCGCGATCTTCCAATGCTGGCGCGGCAGCGGTACCGGCAGCGCGAACGTGCAACAGCCGCGAGCCGCTGCGCTGCGCCAATGGCAACTGCGCAATCAGCTCCGGCGGGAGTTCGAAATCAAAATCTGCGAGTACGTGCATACGTCCGTGCGTGGAGGGGGTGATTAACGGGCATTTCTGCCCATGCGGCCATGCAAAAACCCGTTATTCTACGCGGGTTGAATTCAATCGCCTTCCCCCCTTGCCCACCATGCCTGCCGTCAAACCCAAAGCGCCGCGCCCGAAAGCACCGGCTGCCAATACGCTCGCCGACAAGCTGGCGCGGCTGGGTTTGCGCACCGACATGGAACTGGTGCTGCACCTGCCCATGCGCTACGAGGATGAAACCCGGGTCGTGCCGATACGCGAAGCGAATTTCACGGGCGGTGCGCCAGTGCAGGTAGAAGGCGTGGTGCGCACTTGTGAAGTGTCGTTCCGGCCGCGGCGGCAACTGGTCGTGACGATGGACGACGACAGCGGCACGCTGGTGATGCGCTTCCTGAACTTTTACGGCAGCCAGACCAAACAATTGGCCGCCGGCACCCGGGTACGCGCGCGCGGCGAAGTGCGGCACGGATTTTTCGGCGACGAAATGGTCCATCCAGCCTACAAGGTGGTGCTGGAAAGCACGCCCCTGCCAACGGCGCTGACCCCGGTCTATCCGGCCGGTGAAGGGCTGTCGCAGGTAGCGCTGCGGCGGGCAATCGAACAAGCCATGCAACGCATCGACTGGCACGACACCCTGCCCGCCGCTTTGCTCGAAAAACTGGCGCTATGGCCATTCAGGCCGGCTGTCGAATTGCTGCACAACCCGCCACCGGATGTCGATGAAAACGCACTGATGGAGCGCAGCCATCCGGCCTGGACGCGGATGAAATTCGACGAGCTCCTGGCACAGCAACTGTCGCTGAAGCGCTCGCAAGATGCGCGCCGCACCAAGGGTTCGCGCCCCCTGCTCAATGTCGGCAAACTGTCCGGCGCCTTCCTCGCCGGCTTGCCCTTTGAACTGACCGGCGCGCAGCAGCGCGTACTGGAACAGATCCGGCACGATCTGCGCCAGCCGTGGCCGATGCAGCGCCTGCTGCAGGGCGACGTCGGCAGCGGCAAGACCGTGGTCGCTGCACTGGCGGCGGCGCAAGCCATCGACAGCGGCATGCAGGCAATACTGATGGCCCCGACCGAGATTTTGGCCGACCAGCATTTCCGCAAGATCGCCGCCTGGATGGCGCCGCTTGGCGTGCAGGTGGCGTGGCTGACCGGCAGCCTGCGCAAGAAAGAAAAAGAGCAGGCGCGCGAACAGATCGTCAGCGGCCAGGCGCAACTGATTGTCGGCACCCACGCACTGATCCAGGATGCGGTGCAGTTTTCCCATGTGGGCCTGGTGATCGTGGACGAACAACACCGCTTCGGCGTCGCCCAGCGCCTGGCCTTGCGCAACAAGGGGCTGGAAGCAGAAAACCAGCCGCATCAACTGATGATGTCGGCCACGCCGATACCGCGCACGCTGGCAATGACCTACTACGCCGACCTGGAAGTCTCGGTGATCGACGAACTGCCGCCCGGCCGCTCGCCGGTGCTGACCCGCATCGTCGACCAGAACCGCCGCGACGAAGTGATCGAACGCGTTCGCGCCGCTGCGCTCGAAGGCCGCCAGGTGTATTGGGTATGCCCGCTGATTGAAGAATCCGAAGCGCTGCAACTGCAGACCGCAACCGACAGCCATGCCATGCTGAGCAGCGCCTTGCCCGACTTGCAAGTGGGCCTGGTGCATGGCCGCTTGAAGCCGGCCGACAAGCAATCCGTGATGGATCGCTTCACCGGCGGCGAACTGCAGGTGCTGGTGGCGACCACCGTGATCGAAGTCGGCGTGGATGTGCCCAACGCGTCGCTGATGGTGATTGAACATGCGGAACGCTTTGGCTTGTCGCAATTGCACCAGCTGCGCGGCCGGGTCGGGCGCGGCTCTGCCTCCAGCGTCTGCCTGCTGTTGTACCAGGCGCCGCTGGGGCCGATTGCCCGCCAGCGTCTTGCCATCATGCGCGAGACCACCGATGGCTTTGAAATTGCCCGGCGCGACCTGCAATTGCGCGGCCCCGGCGAATTCCTGGGCGCGCGCCAGTCCGGCCAGGCGATGCTGCGTTTCGCCGACCTGGAAACCGACCAGTGGCTGGTGGAAGCCGCAAGGGATGCAGCAGGACGCCTGCTGGCGGAAGACGCGCCGACGGTTGCACGCCACCTGGCGCGCTGGTTGGGCGAGCGCGAAGATTACTTGAAGGCCTGAACCCGACGGCGGCGCCATGCGCCACACCCTGCGGTAATATGTCGGCCATGACGCTCACCGAACTCAAATACATCGTCGCCGTCGCGCGGCAAAAGCATTTCGGCCATGCTGCCGAAGCCTGTTTTGTAGCCCAGCCGACGCTGTCGGTCGCCATAAAGAAGCTGGAAGATGAATTGGGCGTCGTGATTTTCGAACGCGGCGGCAGTGAAGTGACGGTGACGCCGCTGGGCGCACAGATCGTGGCGCAGGCAGAGCGCGTGCTGGAGCAGACCGCCGCCATCAAGGAAATCGCCAAGCAGAACAAGGACCCGCTGGCCGGCCCCTTCCGTCTCGGCGTGATCTACACCATTGCGCCCTACCTGCTGCCGCAACTGGTGCGCGAGATGATCGATAACGTGCCGCAGATGCCGCTGATCCTGCAAGAGAATTTCACCACGCGCCTGATCGAACAGTTGCGCCAGGGTGAGCTCGACGCAGCCATCATGGCGCTGCCGTTTGCCACGCAAGGCCTGTTGATCCAGCCGCTGTACGACGAACCTTTCGTGGTCGCCGTACCGCGCCAGCACAAATGGGCCAGCCGCAAATCGATCCCGCCGGACGACATCAAGGGCGAGACCATGCTGTTGCTTGGCAATGGCCATTGCTTCCGCGACCAGGTGCTGGAAGTGTGTCCGGAGATGTCGCGCTTTTCGACCACCGGCGACGGCATTGCGCGAACCTTCGAAGGCTCATCGCTGGAAACCATCCGCCACATGGTGGCCTCGGGCATCGGCATCACGGTGCTGCCGCAGGCATCGGTGCCCGACATGGATGCGCCGGACGGCATGCTGCGCTACCTCCCGTTCCAGCAGCCCGAGCCATCGCGCCGGGTGGTGCTGGCATGGCGCAAGAGTTTTACGCGCCGGGCGGCAATCGATGCGGTTCGGGACGCCGTCCAGCGTTGCAAGCTGAACGGCGTGACCATGCTGCATGAAGCCGGGGAAAGCGAGGGCTGAGGCGGCCCGGAAATCAAACCCCGATATACTGGCGGTCGTCCCCATTGCCCCCCCCTCACCTGCCGTGTCCTACTCATCAGCGCTTCGCACCAAGCTACCCGCGTACTGGAAACTGGTTCGGCTCGACAAGCCGATCGGCATCCTGCTGCTGCTATGGCCCACCTTGTGGGCGCTGTGGCTGGCGTCGGACGGGCTGCCTGACTGGCGGCTGCTGCTGATTTTTACGCTGGGTACCGCGCTGATGCGCTCGGCTGGATGCGCCTTGAACGACTATGCCGACCGCGACTTCGACCGTCATGTAAAACGCACCGCCGAGCGTCCGCTGACCAGCGGCAAGATCCGTGGTTGGGAAGCGCTGGTGATTGCGGCCGTGCTGTCGGCGCTGGCCTTCCTGCTGATACTGCCGCTGAACCTGCTGACCAAACAGTTGTCACTGGCGGCGCTGGCGATTGCCGGCAGCTATCCTTACTTCAAGCGGTTCTTCGCGATTCCGCAGGCTTATCTCGGGATTGCATTTGGCTTTGGTATTCCAATGGCGTATGCCGCCGTCCAGGGACAGGTGCCGCCTGCAGCCTGGCTGCTGTTGCTGGCCAATGTTGCCTGGGCAATTGCTTACGATACCGAGTACGCGATGGTGGACCGGGATGATGACCTGCGCATCGGCATCAAGACCTCGGCCATCACTTTCGGCCGGATGGATGTCACCGCCGTCATGGTCAGCTACGCCATTGCGCTGGGGATGATCCTGGCAATTGGCTGGCAACTGGGATTGCGATGGTGGTTTGCCGCCGGCATGGCGGTCGCGGCAGGTTTCGCGGTGCAGCACTACACGCTGATACGCGAGCGTGATCGCATGGGGTGCTTCGCGGCGTTTCGCGGCAATAACTACCTGGGGGCGGCCGTGTTCGCCGGCATTGCGCTCGATTACGCGTTCGCGTGATTCACCGGTAAGCGCATCAATCCCGGCCGAATTCTTCGCCCATTTCCCGACCGCGTGCTGAGGCGGCTTGCAGCGCCTTCACGATCGCCTCTTTCACGCCGGATTGCTCCATGCTGGTCAGCGCCGCATGCGTGGTGCCGCCTTTGGAGGTGACGCGCTCGCGCAGCACGGAAACCGGGTCGCTCGACTTGTCGGCCAGCTCGGCGGCGCCGATGAAGGTGGCAATCGCAAGCTGCTTGCCCTGCTCTGCACTGAGCCCCAAGGCTTGCGCTGCTTCCTGCATGGCCTCGATGAAATAAAACACATAGGCCGGGCCGCTGCCGGAAATGGCGGTGACCGGATCGAGCAGACTTTCATCCTCCAGCCACACGGTCTGCCCCACAGCCTGCATGATTGCGTTGGCCGACTCGCGCTGCGCCTGGCTCACGCCGGCGAGCGCAGCCATGCCCGTGATGCCGCGCCCGATCAGCGCCGGCGTATTGGGCATGGTGCGCACGATGGCCGCATGACCGTCCAGCCAGCGCGACAAATCGACGGCGCGAATGCCGGCGGCAATCGACAACAGCAATTGTGTTTTCAGGTGCGCTCGCAAGGCGGTGACAACTTCGCGCATTTGCTGCGGCTTGACCGCCAGCACGATCACATCCGCCGATGCAACCGCATCGTCAATCGATGTCGAGGTAGTCACGCCGAATTGCTCGCGCAATTTCAGCAGTGCGGCCTCGTTGATGTCGACCGCATGCAGGTTTGCCGCTGCGGTCAGTTTGCCGGCCAGTCCACCGATCAGCGCGGTGGCCATGTTGCCGCCGCCGATGAAGGCGATGCGCAAGTCGTTTCGCATGATTTTTCTGTTCCTGTTCTTTTGCTGGTTGACTGGTTTGCGGGCCGGCTCAGTGCCTGGCGCCAAAAATCGCGGTGCCCACCCGCACGATGGTGGCGCCCTCGGCCACCGCTGCCGCCATGTCGGCCGACATGCCCATCGACAGCGTATCGATCGCCACGCCTGCGCCCTGCAGCGTCGCCGCCAGCTCGCGCAGGCGCCGGAATGGCAGGCGTTGTTGTTTGAAGTCGGCAGCCGGTTCGGGAATCGCCATCAGTCCGCGCAGGCGCAGCCTTGGCAAGCCAGCGATTGCGTGTGCCAGCGCCAGCACCTCGCCGGGCGCGACGCCGCTCTTGCTGGCCTCGCCGCTGATATTCACTTGCAGGCAGATATTCAAGGGTGGCAGCGCGGCCGGACGCTGGTCGGACAGCCGCTGCGCGATTTTTTCGCGATCGACCGAATGCACCCAGTCGAAATGTTCGGCGATCTGGCGCGTCTTGTTGCTCTGTATCGGCCCGATAAAATGCCATTCGAGCAAGAGATCCGGGCGCAACTGGCGCACGGCGACAATCTTGTCGAGCGCTTCCTGCAGATAGTTTTCGCCGAAGGCGCGCTGGCCGGCATCCGCGGCGGCGATCACGGCGTCCGGGCCGAAGGTCTTGGAAACCGCCAGCAACAGGATACCGTCAACGTCACGCGACGCCTTTTGTGCTGCACTGGCAATCTGTTCCTGCACGGCTTGCAGGTTGCGAGAAATTGGAGACATAATCAAAGGACTTCAGGCAACATTCATGCCGCCCCGACACGTCGGATCAATTCGACATCACCCGGTCGGGCTTTCTTCCAGGGATCAGGGATTATAAATGGACATTTCGGAACTACTCGCCTTTTCGGTCAAGAACAAGGCATCGGACCTGCACCTGTCGGCGGGCATGCCGCCAATGATCCGGGTCCACGGCGATGTCCGGCGCATCAACCTGCCCGCGATGGACCACAAGGAAGTGCACGCCATGGTGTACGACATCATGAATGACGGCCAGCGCAAGTTCTATGAAGAGAACCTGGAGTGTGATTTTTCATTCTCGATTCCCGGCCTGGCACGGTTCCGGGTCAATGCCTACAACCAGGACCGCGGCGCCGCCGCCGTGTTGCGGACCATTCCGTCCAAGGTGCTGTCGCTGGAACAGTTGAATGCGCCGAAGTCATTTGGCGACCTGGCATTGAAGCCGCGCGGCCTGGTGCTGGTGACCGGCCCGACCGGATCGGGCAAATCGACCACGCTGGCCGCCATGGTCAATCACATCAATGAAACCGAGTATGCGCATATCCTGACGGTGGAAGACCCGATCGAGTTCGTACACGAGTCCAAGAAGAGCCTGATCAACCAGCGCGAAGTCGGTCCGCACACCCATTCGTTCACCAATGCGCTGCGCTCTGCCCTGCGCGAAGATCCGGACGTGATCCTGGTCGGCGAACTGCGCGATCTGGAGACGATACGCCTGGCGCTGTCCGCCGCCGAAACCGGCCACCTGGTATTCGGCACGCTGCACACGTCTTCTGCGGCCAAGACGATTGACCGTATCGTCGATGTCTTTCCCGGCGACGAAAAAGAGATGGTGCGGGCGATGCTGTCGGAGTCCTTGCAGGCCGTCATTTCCCAATCCTTGTTGAAGACCAAGGATGGCTCGGGCCGGGTCGCTGCGCATGAAATCATGATTGGCACGCCGGCAATCCGCAACCTGATCCGCGAGGCCAAAGTGGCGCAGATGTACTCTGCAATCCAGACCGGCTCCAATCTCGGCATGCAGACGCTGGACGGCAACCTGGCCGATCTGGTCAAGCGCAATATCATTTCCCCGGCCGCAGCACGCTCGGCAGCCAAGACGCCGGAAAACTTCCCCGGCTGAGCACGGCTGCAGCCAGCGATCAAGACCGACATCAAGACCAGCGACACACAACAGCAGCCCGCCGCAGCGGCAAGGAATCCAAATGGAACGCGAACAAGCGACGAAATTCATGCACGACCTGCTGCGGCTGATGCTCAGCAAGGGCGGGTCCGACATGTTCATCACGGCTGAATTCCCGCCGGCATTCAAGATCGACGGCAAGATGACGCCGGTGTCGAACCAGGCGCTGACCAGCCAGCACACGCTGGAACTGGCGCGGGCGATCATGAGTGACAAGCAGGCCGCCGAATTCGAGGCGACCAAGGAATGCAATTTCGCCATCAGCCCGGCCAGCCTGGGTCGGTTCCGGGTCTCGGCCTTCATCCAGCAGGGTCGGGTGGGCATGGTGCTGCGGACCATCACGACCACTATCCCGACGCTGGATGCGCTGGGCGTGCCGGACGTGCTGAAAGAGATCGTGATGACCAAGCGCGGCCTGGTGATCATGGTGGGCGCGACCGGGTCGGGCAAATCAACCACGCTGGCCGGCATGATCGGCCACCGCAACGAAAACAGCTACGGCCACATCATTACGGTGGAAGATCCGGTCGAATATGTGCATCCGCACCGCAATTGCGTAATCACGCAACGCGAGATCGGCGTCGATACCGCCGACTGGAGCACGGCCCTGAAGAACACGCTGCGGCAGGCGCCGGACGTGATCCTGATCGGCGAAATTCGCGACCGTGAATCGATGGATTATGCGATTGCGTTTGCCGAAACCGGCCACCTTTGCATGGCGACCATGCATGCCAACAATGCCAACCAGGCACTCGATCGGATCATCAACTTTTTCCCGGAAGAGCGCCGCCAGCAATTGCTGATGGATCTGTCGCTGAACCTCAAGGGCATCATTTCGCAACGGCTGATTCCATTGAAGGCCACCAAGGGACGCGCAGCGGCGGTTGAGATCATGCTGAATTCACCATTGATCTCGGACCTGATCTTCAAGGGCCATGTGCATGAGATCAAGGAGATCATGAAGAAGTCGCGCGAACTCGGCATGCAGACCTTCGACCAGGCACTGTTTGATCTGTATGAAGCAGGAAAAATCACCTACGAGGATGGCTTGCGCAATGCCGACTCGGTGAATGATCTGCGGCTGGCGATCAAGTTGCATGGCAAGGAATCGCAGGATCGCGACCTCGCTGCCGGCACCGAACACCTCGGCATCGTGTGAGCGACACCAATGGAGTGATTCCCCCGCTTGAACTGCACAGCTTGCAGGGCAAGCCCGTGCAGTTGAGCGATTACCGCGGCCAGGTGCTGTTGATCGTGAACACCGCCAGCGCCTGTGGCTTTACGCCGCAGTACCAGGGCCTGGAAGAGCTGTACCAGCGCTATCGCGAGCGTGGCTTCGCGGTGCTGGCCTTCCCCTGCAATCAATTCGGCCAGCAGGAGCCGGGCAGCGCCGCCGACATCGCGATGTTTTGCAGTAGCCGCTTCCAGGTCAGCTTTCCAATATTCGACAAGGTCGAGGTGAATGGGCCGAACACCGATCCGCTGTTCGCGTTCCTGAAGAAAGCGGCACCGGGGCTGCTGGGCACGAGCGCCATCAAGTGGAATTTCACGAAATTCCTGGTCGACCGCGAAGGCAAGGTGGTCGCTCGCTATGCCTCGGCGCACACGCCCCAAGATATGGCGGGCGACATAGAAAATCTGCTGTGAT